>NZ_CP133319.1:2798181-3109090 GCF_038811545.1 Rhodoligotrophos sp. CJ14 | reverse complement strand
GCATGGATTCGTTGAGGCGACGGCCCGCCGCGAAGTCGCCGAGCTGCTTGACGATGTAATCGGCGGAAAGGCCGGCGAGGCGCGGGGTATTCTCCTTGCCCTGGCCGAGATCGCCGTGACAGCTTGCGCAAGCCCATTGCTCGCCGCGGCCGGTGAAGACCAGCGCGGACACTTCCGGGGTGAGCGACACGGCGGTCGCAGGGACGAAGGCCGGCTGATGGCCCAGATCGAGGTCGGTGGACGACGCAATCTCGGCCCCGCCCTTGAAGCTGCCGCTGCCGGCGACACGATCGCGCAGCATGGCCACATCCGGAGCGTTGAGACTGTCGGACGACGTGCCGAAGCGACGTGCGACATAGGTTGCGAGCTCGCCGATTTCGACATCCGCGAGCACACTGGAGAAGCTCGGCATGTGCCCGTTGAAGACATGGTCGCCAACACGGATCGGTCCATCAATGCCGCGCAGCAGGATCGTTGCGACAAGCTCCGGCCCGTGAGCGACGAAGGCAGAGCCGGCAAGCGGAGGGATGGCGCCGCGCACGCCCAAGCCGTCCGGCTGATGACATGTCGAGCACCGGGCGAGGAAGAGCGGCGCGCCGGGTTCAGTCGCCACGCCGGTTTCCGTATGGCTTCGAGCGACGCGCTCCGCCTGAGCGCCAACAACGTCCTCTCGCGTCTCGAACAGCGTGGCAACGCCCCAGAGACCGAGTCCGACGGCGAACGCGATCAGCGGCCATGGCATCTTGCCGTGCAGTTCGTAGGGCTCGAAGGTTTCGTCGATGCGAGAAGAGCGCTCCGCTTCCTGCTTTTTGTCAGCGGTCATGGCGTGCCCTCCGGACGGCGGTAGCCATCGTCGCGAATGGCGTCGGCGGGCGCCGGATAGGTACGGTCGAGGGACAGCAGGTAGGCGGTGAGATCAAGCGCGTCCTGCTTGGCGACGATAACGCCTGCTTCGGGCCCAAAGCCGGAAGGCATGGAGACGACAACGTCGCCGGGATCGGGGGCACCCTTGACCTCGAAGAGGAAAGGATAGGCCGGCATGATGCTCCAGTCGAAGATGGCGCGCGGCTGATAGAGATGGGCCAGGTGCCAGTCCCGTGACGGCAGTCTTGCGCCGACGTTCAGGAGATCGGGTCCGGTGCGCATTGTCCCGAGCTGATGGGGCGCATCGTAGGTGTAATCCGCGGCAATGGCCGGACGTCCCCAGCCCCGTGCGCCGTCGGGCGCCTGGTCGGGCGATCGCGGTTGCTGGCTGTGACAGTAGACGCAGCCGAGCGACACGTAGACCTGGCGGCCGCGCAATTGCTGCTCGGTATAGGGCTCCAGACCAGGCGGAGCGTCGTGACGGCCGATCTGGATGCCCGGCGCGATGACAAGCAGCAAGGTTGCGAAAGCCAGGATGCCGAGCGCGATGATCGAAAGGGGAAGATAGCGGTTCATTCGGCGGGCACCACGCGTGCGGCCGCCGATGCCCGGCGCGGAATGAGGATGGCGGCGACATTGACGGCGAAGAGGATGTGGCCAAGCGTCATAAGGCTGCCGCCGAGACTGCGCGCCTCGAGATAAGGGATCGTGAGGATGACGCTGTCAGAGAACGGGCGTGTCGCATCGAGCATGGCGAGGCCCTGCAGCACGCCGCCGATCGAAAGCCCGAAGAAGTAGATCGCGAAGCCGACGACGATCAGCCAGAAATGCGCGTTGATCAGAGCCGGCCACAGGAAGGCCCGGCCGGTCATGCGCGGCAGCATGTGATAGGCCGCGCCGAACATGACGATCGTCACGAAGGCGTAGGCTCCGAGATGGGCGTGCCCGACCGTATAGTGCGTGAAATGCGTGACCGTGTTGACCGAGCGCAGCGCCTCGATCGAACCCTGGAACGAGGCCAGCGTATACATGACGGCGCCGAAGGATATGAAACGCAACGGCAGCGATTCTTTCAGGGCCCAGAGATTGCGGGCGACCGTGACATGCTGGTTGATGGCCACCGCGATCACCGGGATGAACATCATCACCGAATGAACGATGGAGAGCGTCACGACCCAGGTCGGCACCGGTCCGCCGATCAGATGATGGATGCCCACCTGGCTGTAGAAGAGTGCGAGGCCCCAGAATCCAAGCAGTGAGACGGAATAGGAATAGATCGGTTTGCCGATGATTTTCGGAATGAAGTAGTAGGCTGTTCCCACGCCGAGCGGCGTCAGCCAGAGGCCCAGCACATTGTGAGCGAACCACCAGTTCACCGTGGCCTCTTCGACGCCCGAATGGATGGGCAGGTTTGCAATGACGAAGAGACAGGGGAACCAGAGGATTCCCGCGAGGAAGTACCAGCCGCTCACATAGATGTGGTGGACCTCCCGGGCGAGCGTCGTCTTCACCAGCGGGATGACGAAGAAGACGCCGGCCAGCGCCAGCAGCATGTCGAGCTGCCAGGGAATTTCCAGCCACTCCTCGCCATCCGTCCAGCCGTTGGCGATCGCGACGGCTCCCAGCGCCACGGCGATGTTCCAGAGGACCGCTCCGATGATCGGCATCCGGGGCGCGCGCAGCGGCGTGTGGAAGATGCGCGGCAAAATCCAGATCATCGCGGCGATGCCGGCCTGCGACAGCCACCCGTAGATGACAAGGTTGAGGTGTAGCGTGCGGACGCGGCCGAAGGTGAGCGGTGCGTAGGCGGAAAGCCAGTCCGGCCAATGCAGCTTCAGCGAGGCGATGAGGCCGAAGGCCGAACCGACGAGCAGCCATAGGGTGGCCGCGACGAGAAGGACGGCCGCCGGCCTCATGGAGATGTGGTCGATGCCGGTGGTGACGGTGTCGAAGTAATGTCGCCTGGCGGGTGATTGCTCGGCGTCGGGGCTGTCGAGGTGGTTCTCGTCGCCCGCGGCGAAGATCACCTTGGCGTCTTGCTGGTCGAGCTTGATCTGCTTGTTGCTGATCGCCCAGATCAGGAACGCGAGCGCGAGCAGCGACACGGCGAAGCTCAACGCCAACAACAGTCCCATCGTCACCATGCGCTAACCCCTCCCCCTTTGCGGCCTGGCTCTTGCGGCAGGCGCATGGGGTCAGCGCTCGGAAACCAAGCTTAAGGCAACCTTAAGAAACCAGGTTCAGCCTTGAAAAAGACATGTTCTAATAACGCGCGTCCTTCGGCTTGTTGCCTGTGGGCCAGTCGTGCACTTTTCCGGCGAAATCGGGACGGGGCATGTGGGTGAAGTATTCCGAAACATCGACGGCATCCTGATCGGAGAGGACGCCGCCCGTTCCGAGCGGTGGTATCAGGTTCATGGCCGGCGGCATCGCATATTTGACGAACTGCGCCGCCTTGTAAGTTCTCGCCATGCCGGCGCCGATATTGAACGATTCGTCACCCCAGAGCGGCGGGAAGATATAGTTGCCGGACTGGTCTTTCATGCCCTGCCCATTGGCGCCATGGCATGAGGCGCACTGGGCGGCGTAGATCGCCTGGCCTCTCTCGGGATCCGGTATCAGGGTGTCGTCGATCGGCCCGGCGTTGCGGACCGCAACCCTGGCGCCTTTGGCCACGTCCTGCCGCAACCAGTCCATATAGGCGACCATTGCCTGCATTTCGGAGCTGTCCTCTGCGAGAGGCTTGCCGTTCATCGATCGCTGGAAGCAGCCGTTGATGCGCGTGACGAGATCGACCGCGCGCCCGGCGCGGGGCATGACGGCGGGATAGAAATTGCTTGTATTGATGTAGGTGTTGGCGTCGGAGAGCTTGCCTTGAGCCATGTGGCAGGAGTTGCAGTTGAGCCCGTTGCCGACATTGATGGGAAGCAGGCGCGCGGTTTCGTTCAGCAGCCGCTTGCCAAGCATGATGGCAACCGCATTCGGCTCTTGCGCGATCGAACTGTCCGGCGGAATGCGATAGTCGCCGATGCGGGCGCCGGTAGCGTCCAGGATCGCGATTGCGTCGTTAACCGGGGCATCCAGCGTGCGCTGGTGCGTTAGCGCAAATATGCCGGCCGCTGCGGTGATCGCCACGATCGCGATCCCGGTCAAGATGAGGGAGCGGTTGGTCATTCTTGTTCTCCCGGTACGTAGTGCTTCGGCTTTCGCGCGATCTCATGACGCATGCGCGAGATGTCGGCCTCGGTGATCTCGCTGCCGTGATTGCCCCAGCCATTGCGGATGAAGTTCAGCATCGCCGCGACCTCGCGGTTCGTCAGGTGAGCGAAGCCGGGCATGGTGAAGGCCATGGTGTCATGCGGGGTGCGGGGCATGCGCCCGCCGGCAAGCGTCACCTGGATGAGGGAGCTTGGATCATCGGCAAAGACCATCGAGTTTCCGGCGAGCGCCGGATAGATGCGCGGCGCGCCCTTGCCGTCCATCCGGTGGCAGGTCGCGCAGTGCTCGACGTAGGACATGGCGCCGGGGGCGCTGAAATCGCCGGCCTTGAGGGCCGCGGTGGTGAGATCCTCCTTCGGCTGCCATGTCGGGCTGCGTCCGTCGCGGGCGTTCAGCGATTTGAGGTAGGTGGCGATCGCCGTCAGGTCGTCGGCCGCAAGATACTGGGTGGAATGCTCAACGACATCGGACATCGAGCCGAAGGCCGCCGTCTTGGCATTGCGGCCAGTCTTCAGGAAATCGACGATCTCATCGACCGTCCAGGTCGACAGGCCAGTGTCTTCATCGCGAAGGTTCTTGGCGTACCAGCCCTCCAGGACGGAGCCCGACAGAAATCGGCTGTTCGGGCCATCGGCGAGGGCCGTTTCCTGAAACGCGATGCCGCGTGGCGTATGGCAGGCGCCGCAATGGGCGAGGCCCTCGACAAGATAGGCGCCGCGCACGAGCTGCGGATCGGTGGTCGTCGCGGCAAAGTCGCGGGGCTGGGCGAATATGAGCTGCCACCAGGCAAGCGGCCAGCGCATGCTGAGCGGCCAAGGCATGGTGGTCGGCTGGTTGTCCTGCCGGACCCCTTCGACGCTCGACATGAAGTAGGCGTAGAGCGCCTTGATGTCCTCGTCCTTGACGACAGCATAGGAGACGTAGGGCATGGCGGGGTAGAGGTGCGTGCCGTCGGGCCGGATGCCTTTTCGTACGGCCCGCTCGAAGTCGCCGTAGCTGTAGCCGCCGATACCCGTTTGAGCATCGGGCGTGATGTTGGTCGAATATATCGTGCCCATCGGCGTCTGCATGCCGAGGCCGCCGGCGAAGGGTTTGCCGCCAGGGGCGGTGTGGCAAGCGATGCAGTCGCCTGCGCGCGCGAGATACGCGCCCTGGCGGATCAGGGCGGCATCGGTGACGTCGACATGCGCCTCGGCCTTCGGCTTGAACCAATAGGGGGTGGAAATCGCGAAGGCATAGGAGATTCCAAGTCCGCAGATCGCGAATAGCGCCAGCTTGATGAACAGTTTCACGATCCGCCCCATTACTTTCAGTAATTATGTAAGTATCATGAGCGACCCAACGCACGCGTTGATCTCAATCAAGCTCCCGCATGTCTTGAAACCGGTATCGATGTCAGGCGAACGGGCGCAGGCGCCGGACGAGGTCACTCGCTCGAAAGGCTCCGACGGATCGCGTGCCTGAGAATTCACGTCCGCTCGCAGTCTGCACGACGAAGAGCGTTGGGGGCCCGTCGGCGCGCAGGTATCGAAGGAGCTCGCGGCTGGACTGGCCCATTCTGGTCACGTCGACCTTGATCAGCGCAATTCGCTCCATGGCTCGCCGGACGCCGGGGTCCGGGAGGATCTTCTGATCAATGGTCTTGCAGAAGGCGCACCATTCCGCGCCAATGTCGACGAGCGCGGTCCGGTAGCGCGGAGCGAGGCGTGCAAGACCGCCTCGGTATTGGTCGAGGTTGGTGACGGTCAGGACCGCGGCCCCGGCAGGAACGGCAAGGCTGGTAGCGGCCGCGACGCTGAGAGCTCCGATCAGGAGCTGACGCCGCGTTGCGACGATCGCGGACCGGGACGGACGATGACCGCAGGCACCCGCGCCCTGATCGTTCCGGTGAATGTCTGCCAGCTTCCAGGTCGAAATCAGCATCTGTGGCTCTCCGTTGTTCGAGGCAACGGTGAGTTCCCGTCTTAAGGCAGGCTTAAGGTGGCCCTGACGTTTGAGCGTTCTGAACCGGAATGATTCGGAAGGCTGAGAGACAATTGAGTAAAACGACACTTTCCAGGCCGCTGGCACGGCGCGCATTTCTGGTCGGCGCCAGCGCCTTTACACTGGCGGGCTGCGTATCGACACGCCAGCCGGTCCCGATGATGGCGCCAGTTGTCAAGGTCGAGCCGGAACCCGCGGTTCCGCTGATGTATACGGCGATGCCGAACGAGCCGTTCCCCATTCCCGAGGTCGACGTCTCCCAGGTCGATCGCCGCTTCTGGCGGACGGAGGTCGACTATCCGACAGAGGAGGGGCCAGGAACGCTGATCGTCGATACGCCTGGCAAGTACCTCTACCATGTGAAGCCGGAGGGCCGCGCGACGCGTTATGGCATCGGCGTCGGCCGCGAAGGCTTTGCATGGTCGGGGCGCGCGATCGTCGCCTATAAGCGCAAATGGCCGCGTTGGACGCCGCCCGACAGCATGGTCGCCCGCCAGCCCGAGCTGGAGCCGTACAGCATCGCAAATGGCGGAATGGACCCCGGACTCAACAACCCGCTTGGCTCGCGCGCGCTTTACATTCATGAAGGCGGGCGCGACACGCTCTATCGGCTGCACGGCACGCCTGAGGCCTTTTCGATCGGCCATGCCGTCTCGTCCGGCTGCATCCGGCTGCTCAATCAGGATGTCATCCATCTCCATGACGAGGTTCGCGATGGCAGCCCGATCGTCGTCATCCCCGACCCAATGATGTCGTATCTGGCGGTTGGCTAGGTGGCGCCCGATGCGCGATGACGTCACGAGCTACGACATCGCTATGCAATCCGTCTACGCGGCCTTCAATGAGGGGAGCGGCAGGACATCATGTCTTGCCTTTTCGGCAACGAGATCGATCAGGGCCGATATGCCGGAATGCCCGGCTCCTTCCTCGATCACGCTGTCATGCTCCTGAAGGTATCGGATTTCCCAATGTCCGAATGACCGGATCAGCATATCCTTCGTGTAGAGATGATCGGCGTGCGGCGGGCCACCGGTGCCGTAGCGAAGCTGTTCGACGCGATATCCCTGCATGATCAGAATTCCGCCAGGCTTCAGGCATGTGTGGAAGCCTTCAAACATCGTCTTGCGCAAATCGGGCGGTGCGAACTGCACGAAGATCGCGGCGACGACGTCGTAGGTTTCGGGTTCCCACTCCCACTTGGCAAGATCGGAATGCACGGTCTGCAAGGTCACGTCGCGTCGGCGGGCGAGGTCCCGCGCCTTTGCAAGCGCGACCGTTGAGGCATCGAACGAAACGACGTCGAGCCCGCGCTCGGCGAGCCAGACGCCGTTGCGCCCCTCTCCGTCGGCGACCGCAAGCGCCTTCATTCCAGGTTGCAGCCGGAAGGCCTGCGAGGCAAGAAAAGCGTTTGGCTCGGTCCCGAAGAGATAGTCCTCACGTTCGAATCTGCTGTCCCAATTGATCTCCATTTTACGAAACCCCATTGCTTTGAAGGCCTCCGGATCGTTGGAATGGGAGGCGTCCGTTCCAAATGATTGACTATGCCAACGCGGCTACAGCACAACGACTTTCGATCCTGCCGGGACGCGACGATAGAGGTCGATGACGTCCTGATTCAACATGCGGATGCAGCCGGACGAGACGGCATGGCCGATGGTGTGCGGCTCATTGGTGCCGTGGATGCGAAACAGCGTGTCCTTACCGTCCTTGTAAAGGTAGAGCGCCCGCGCGCCGAGAGGATTGTTCGGTCCGCCCTCCATCCCGGCGGCCCAGCGCGCATATCGTTCGGGCTCGCGAGCGATCATGTTGGGTGTCGGCGTCCAGCGCGGCCATTCGCGCTTGAGACCAATATTGGCCGTGCCTGTGAACGCGAGTCCTTCGCGACCGACGCCGACCCCGTAACGCATCGCCTTTCCGTTTTCCTGCACCAGATAGATGAAGCGATTTGTCGTATCGACGATGATCGTTCCCGGGGCATGCGGCGTGCGATAGTCCACCTGTTGTCGCCGGTTCTTCGGATCGACCCTGGAAGCCTCGATCCCAGCGGCGGGTTGTGAGCGATCGCGCGCCTGGGTGACAGATGTGGATGTCGTCGTGGTGCAACCGGCCACAACGAGGCTGACCAGCAGGGTGAAGAACGCGCCGCTTTTCCTAGACGAAATCATTGGTCGTTACGCATCGTTGGCCGCGCCCGGATCGAGGAAGGCGGATGGTTCAACTTTGGGGGTGAAGGGCAGCGGACCGGCCGCGATTTGCATCGGAACCACCGGCGTCATGTCGGACCCGTCATTTTCTCGATATTGGCGTTAAGGGCTTCCCGGGAGATTTCGCCCATATGCATGGACGCGAGGGTTCCGTCGGCTCTGAGGAAAAGGGTGATGGGAAGCCCCATCGTCCCGTAGTGCCGCGGGATCTGCATCGACTGATCGAGCAGTACGCGATCGAGCTTGAGATTCTCGGATGCGAGATAGGAGCGGATCGTGTCCGAGCCTTCGCCCTGATTGACGAAGAGGAAGGCGACGTCGTCCCTGCTTGCGGCGATCTCGGCAAGCAATGGCATTTCCCTGCGGCAGGGCGGGCACCAGCTCGCCCAGAGATTGATAACGGCCGGCTTGCCGGCGACGTCGCTAACGGCAAGCGGCGGGCCGTCGATCTGTTGCAGGGCGACGGTCGGCGCAGGCTGGCCGAGAGTCGCCTGGGTGAGTTGCGTGACGCCGATCCAGACGACAAGGCTGAGGCCAAGCGCGCCTGCGGCTGCCGCACCGGTCTTGAGGGAACGAATGAAGAAAGCGCTGATGATGGCGACGCCGATCAGACCGGCGACCGGCTCGAAGCCGCCTTGCCAGAATGCGATCACTCGCCACGGCTCTGCGATGAAGCTTTGCCAATGCAGGCCGACATGCCCGAGCCGCGCCGCGATCAGGCCGCCGATCAACGCCCATGTCGACCAGCGGCCGATCAGCGGGTCGACGCGGCGTGCCAGGATCGACGTTGTGATCGTGAAGGCGAAAATGCCGAGAATGGCCGCGAACTGCGCCGCGGCGAAGACGAACGGGCCGATGCTGATGGCGTTCATTGGACCAGGCCCGTACGCTCGACCGAGGCCCACAAGGTCGCCTTGGTCACGTCGCCGACGAGGCGGGTTCCCGTTGCCTCCTGTCCCTCGGGACCGACGAAGATCATCGTCGGTGGACCGACGACCTGAAGGCTCTGCATGATCTGGCGCTGGTCGGGCGTGTTGGCGCTGACGTCGAGCTTGATGAGATTGAAGCGGGCGAGCGTGGACTGGACGGCGGGATCGGAAAGAATGCTGCGATCGATGACCGCGCAGGTGATGCACCAGTCGGCCGTGACATAGAGGAGGCTGGGCTTGCCGTTGCCTGCGGCAAGCCCGGTTCGCAGCTCGGCCGGGGTCGCCGCGTTTCGGAAAGCCAGCGCTTGCGCAGAACCGGCGCCGCCCCTCGTGTTCGCGGTGAGGTTGCTCAGGGGACGGAAAGGGTCATTGGCCCCGCTGGCGGCGCCGACCGCGAGCACGATGCCGTAGAGGGCTGCGGCGATGCCGGCGGCCTTGGCGGTCCGGCGTCGCCCTGGTGCGTCGGGCCCGAGCGAATCGAAGGCTCCGAGCCACACCGCAAGACCAATGGCAAAGAGGGCCCAGAGCGCAAGAGCGGCCTCGGCGGGGATGAGGCGCGAGACCATCCAGATCGCGGTGGCCACGAACACGAAGCCGAACGCCTGGCGCACCGAGGTCATCCACGCCCCGGCCTTGGGCAAGGCTTTCGGACCGAGCGTGCCGAAGGCAATCAGCGGAATGCCCTTGCCGAGGCCGAGCGCGAAGAGCGATGCGGCGCCAAGCGCCACGTCGCCGGTCTGCGCGATATAGATCAGCGCACCGGCGAGCGGTGCGGTGACGCACGGTCCGACGATCAGCGCGGAGGTGAAGCCAAGCAGTGCGGCCGAGGCCAGCGACCCGCGATCACCCTGTCCGATACGGCCGATGGCGTTCACCCAGGCCGATGGCAGCTGCAATTCGAACAGGCCAAACATGGACAGGGCGAGGATGACGAACAGGATCGAGACGGCGCCGATGGCGAGCGGAGACTGAAGCGCCATCTGCAGGTTCTGGCCCGACCAGGCGGCGACCACGCCGAGGAGCCCGAAGGCGGTCGCCATGGCCAAGACATAGGCGAGCGACAGGTTGAACCCCCTGACCGCTGTGACCGAGTCGCCCTGACGCGCGATCGCTCCGGCGAGGATCGGGTACATCGGGAACACGCAAGGGGTGAAGGCGAGCAGCACGCCGAACATCAGGAAGCTTGCCAGCACCATCGCGACGCCGCCGTCTTTGAGCAGCGAGCCGATCAAGCCGCCATTATCCGCCGCGATGGTGACGCCGCTCGCTAGCGCCGGCGCCCCCGAAATGGGAGCTGTCCATTCATGAGCCTGGGTTGCCGGTGCGCGTTGCTGCGGATCGGTCACGGCGAGCGTCGTGACATCGACATGTCGGACGATCGGCGGGTAGCAGATGCCGTTGTCCTGACATCCCTGATAGTGGACTTCGAGCGGGCCGGATGCCGAGGCTCCGAGAGGAACCACGGCGGCGACGTGGTCATGGAAGACGGTGGATGGGCCGAATGTCGGATCGTCTTTGCTTTGACCGTTGCCCTGGAGTTCGGGCATCGCGAGGTCGGACGCGCCCTGCGTGACGCCGAATTTATCATGATAGAGGTAGTAGCCTGACGCGATCGTCCATTGCAGCCGGACGCCCTCGTCGCCTTCGCGCGTCGCAGAGAGCTGGAACGCCTGATCGACGGGGAGCGGCATCCCTCCCGTGGACGTCACCTGCGCAGATGCCGGCGTGGATATCGCGGCAATCGCAATCATCAGCACCGCGACAAGGACGGACCAGATAGTTCTCGAAGGCAACGGCATGCTCCCGCTTCATGTGACACGGGCGGGAGAGGTCTGATCGGCAGCTTAAGGCAGGCTTAAGAGGTGCGCGGCTCTGCTGACGCCGCACGACGGCGACCGATACGGCCTAAAGCGGCCCGAACACGGTCTCGAGGGCGGTTCCCCGGGGGGCGCCGGCCTGCACGTTGAGGGAACCGTCGCTGCCTCTGGAAACGAGCCCCGGCGTGCCGCTGAAGCCCAGCCGCCTCATCAACTCGACATTGCTGTTGAGTTTGGCGTTGGTGTCGGCGGATATGGTCGCAAGAGGGGCGATGCCGCCGCTGGCATGGTTCAGTTCATTCTGAGTGAGCGCGGCCTGCTGATCGGATGCTTCCAGGATCGCGGCCGCCTTCCCGGCAGAATCGGCGCGGATCACGCCGACCATGATATGACGTAGCTGGATCTTGCCGGCCTCCACCCATGGACGCGCCGAGCGCCATAGCTGGTTACAGTACGGGCAGTTCGCATCGGTGAACACATAGACGACGCGCTCCGCATTGGGGTTTCCGTCCTGAACCCAGGCCGCGGCCTCGAGCGCTGCCCAAGCCTCGCGCTCGATCGGTTCGCTCGCCACCCGATTTAACTCGGCGTCAGCGACGGAACTGCCGCGCGCATCGATCAGCGCGCCGATCAGCGCGTAGTTGGAGTCCGGCATGACATAGATGGCCACCGGCTGCGTGCCCGAGCTCGCGGCGAATGCGCTCAATCCTCCCGGGACATCGAGAGGACCGTGGACGGCCAGGCCCCGTTCCTCGAGAGCCTGCAAGACCGCCTCCCCCTCACGGCCAGCATCTGCCGAGGCCGTGCCGCTGTCGTCATTGCAGCCTGCGAGGCTCGCTGCGAAAGCGGCAGCGAGCAGAAGCTTCTTCAATTCGATCATGCCCATTGAGACCGTCGCGTGCAAAACTCAGAACGTTGGCGTCCTCTCCCTGCCAGCTTAAGACAGCATTAGGAGAGACGGCGGCCTCCGCAGGTGGACGCCGTGCGCGGTTGGGTGTCGAAAATACATTCAACCATCAGGACCTGCTCGACGAATTGGCGAGGATCCCGTCGGCGTGTTCGGTCCTGGCAGCTCCGGGCTTCTCGGCGCAGGCGAGGACCGGATCGATGATGGCGCATGATCTGATCGCCGGATCGCCGGCGACGCACCGGACGGCCTCAAGTGCGAGGATCGAAGAAACCCTACATCGTTGGTTTGGCTGGACCTCGACTCACAGCGATCCGGACTTGGGCGTGGTCCGGTGCGGTCCCGCTCGCCGTGGCGACGAACTTGTCATTCTTGAATCCCGGAACGTCCGCGTCGCCGGCCAGCACCCACATGTAGAAGGAACGCGCGCCGGAATGGCAATGCGCCAGGACGGGGCCGTCCGACGCGACGATGGCTTCGGCGAAACGGCGAGCATCGTCCGCCGTCATCAAGGTGCTGGTGACGGGGATGAACACGTAGTCGAGACCGGCCGCCCTGGCCGCCGCTTCTTCCACATCGGTTCCCGGCTGTGACGGGTCCTCGCCGTCGGGACGATTGTTGATGACGCTCCTGAACCCGAGGCGACGCAACTTAGCGAAATCGTCGGGCTGAAGTTGCCCCGCGACGGAAAACTTCTCTGTGACCGGAATGAGCTCCATGGGATGCCTGCTTGACTATTGTCGACATGGATTACACAGTTACATAAAATCAGAAGTAACGATCTGAAAATGGGAAAATTCAATGGAAGCTGCCGTGCATCCGCAGGAGCCGAAGGCGCTGCAGCTCAAGCACCACATCATCATCGTCGGTGGAGGAGCCGCCGGTATAGCCGTTGCGAGTTCAAGCGACCGAGGCGTGATCTCGACATCGCCGTCGCGGAGCCCTCGGAGACGCATTCGTACCAGCCGGGCAGGGATGCGGTCTCGACGGCAAATGCCCAGACGGCTGCAGCCGTGCGGCTTCAGTCTTCCGTGGTGGCCAACCTCCTGTCCGCCTGCGATGGCAAGTCGTTTCCGAAGGCCTATGACGGCTATGGCTCGTGCCCGCTGACCGTCGCGATCGGCAAGATCAAAGGCAGCAGGATCGACAGCAAACATCGCGAGCGGGGGTGGTGAGCACGTGTTCGTCTCACTGTCCCTCTGCCTGCCGCTTTCGCGCGTCCGCCACAGCCAGTTTGAAGCCTTGATAGTCCAGGGTCGAAGTCTGGAAGGGCCCAATGAGGTAGGCTGGCGTGCCCGAGAAACCGATGGCATCGGCCTGCGCCATGTTGCGCTTGATGATGGCGTCGATTTCAGCTGCCTTGGCTGTCATGTCCGCGTCGAGGCGGCGCATGTCGATGCCCGCGGCCTCCAGACCTTCGCGCATTTTCTCCCTTGGGACGCCGACCCCGGGAATGCCCATCAGCGCGTGGTGCGCAACCTCGTATTTGCCCTGATATTTGGCGGCGAGCGCCATGGTCGCGCCATCGATCGAGGTCGGCCGGATCACCGGCCAATCCTTGTAGACGAGGCGGATCTTGCCGTCTTCCTTCACGACGCGAGCAAGGTCGGGCGCGGACTTCTTGCAGTAGGGGCAGTTGTAGTCGAGGAAGGCCACGATCGTCAGGTCGCCGCGGGGGTCTCCGGAAACCGGGGCCGCGGGGTCATTGAGAATCATTTCCTTCGAAACGTCGGCGTGTTGCGCGAGGGCGGAGCGTTGCATGAGAGGCACTGCGAGAGCCGCGCCTCCCATGGCGACCATGGCGCCGCGACGCGTGAGAGCTGGCATACGGAATCTCCTTTCGATCGTGAGAGGGACAGGCGGCATACCGCCTGGAGCCGGGATCCACGCCTGCCACCTTAAGGCTGGCTTAAGGTCGGCACCCGATTGCGACTGTTCTGACGGAAGCTGAGTAAAGTTGTCATGAGGGTTTTGGTCGTCGAAGATGACGCGGTGCTGCTGAACGGCCTGCAGGTCGGGCTGGGCCTGGCCGGCTTCACGGTCGACGCAGTCTCCACCTGCGCCGATGCCTCGGCTGCACTAAGAATCTCGGCCTTTGACGCGGTCGTTCTCGACCTGATGCTCCCTGACGGCTCGGGGCTCGGCGTACTGGACGAATTGCGAGGGCGGCAGGTTGGAACGCCGGTCCTTCTTCTGACGGCGCGGGACAGCGTGCCCGACCGGATCGCCGGCCTCGACGCCGGCGCGGACGACTATCTGGGGAAGCCCTTCGATCTGAACGAGGTAGCCGCCCGGCTGAGGGCGCTGACGCGACGCGGCAACGGCGGCACGTCCGCCTGCCGCATCTGGCGCGATCTGCGCCTCGATCCCGCGACGATGGCGGTCTCAAAGAGCGGTGAGGCGGTTCGTCTTTCGCGCCGCGAGTTCTCCATCCTGCATGCGCTGATGGATCGGCCCGGCCAAATCCTGTCGAAGTCGCAGCTCGAGGACCGGCTCTATGGCTGGCAAGAGGATATCGAAAGCAACACGATCGAAGTGCACATCCACAATCTGAGGCAGAAGCTCGGCCCGGGCGTCATCGAGACGGTGCGCGGCGTCGGCTACAAGCTGGCGGAGGCGACCGCGTGACGTCGATCCGGAGCCGGCTCTTCCTGATCCTGATGATCACCACCGGCGTGGTGTGGATGTCGGCTATCGCCTGGATCTATCTCAGCACCCGCGCTGAGGTGGAGCGGGTTCTCGACGCCCGGCTGATCGAGGCGGCGCGCATGGTGAGCTCGCTGATCACCAGCCAGGAGATCGATCCGATGCGCGCAGCGCAGATTCCGGCCATCGAGCCAACCATGCATGCCTCCTACGATCGCCAGCTTTCGTGTCAGATCTGGGCGCTGGACGGGACCCTGGTCGGCCGTTCGGACGCAGCGCCGGCGACTCCCCTATCCGATGCCAAGGATGGCTTTTCGGAGACGCTCATCGATGGAGAGACCTGGCGCGTCTATGCCGTGGTCAACGCCGATCTGGGCATGCGCGTTCTCGTCGGGGACAATATGCGCGTTCGCGACCGGCTGGTCGCCGATGTCATCCGGGGCCTGGCCCTTCCGGCACTGCTGATCCTGCCGATCCTGGCCGGGCTGATATGGCTGAGCGTCAGGAAAGGCCTCGGGCCTCTCAACAAGATGGCTCATGCGTTGGAGACACGTCCGGCGTCCGATCTGAGCGCGCTGCCGGACGTGGACACGCCCTCCGAGATCAAGCCCGTCATCCGCTCGCTCAACGGGCTGTTCGGACGCGTCCATGCGGCCCGCGAGCGCGAGCGCGACTTCACGGCTTTCGCGGCGCATGAACTGCGCACGCCGGTTGCGGGACTCAAAACCCAGGCGCAGGTCGCGCTGGGTAGCGACGATCCCGACATTCGGCGCAACGCGCTGCGCCAGATTGTGGTCGGAGTGGACCGGACCTCTCGGCTGATGCGTCAGCTCACCGACCTGACGAATGCCGAGCGGGGCGAAGCCGATGCCGACGGTCGTCGCGTCAACCTGGGCAAGCTGGTCGGCCAGCTCGTCGACGACATCCGCCAACACTACTCGGACGCGGTGCCGATCGAGATCGACGCCAAGCTGAACGATATCTATCTTCAGCTCGACGCGTCGCTGTTCATGCTGGCGGTGCGCAACCTCATGGAAAATGCCGTGCTGCATTCCCGCAACGACGGCGTCGTCCGTTGCGGAGTGAGGATCGATGGCGACGCCGTCGCGGTGACCATTGAAGACAACGGCCCCGGAATCCCCGAAGACGAGTTGCCCAAGGTTTGCGAAAGGTTCTACCGCGGCCGCAACAAGACAGCGATGGGAAGCGGTCTCGGGCTCGCGATTGCCGAGCTGGCGGCGAAGCGCCTCGGCGGGAATGTCAGTCTCGGGAACCGTTCCGAGGGCGGTCTTCGCGCGGAGCTGCAATTCAGCAAAGCCATGCTGTCGCGAGCGCCCCGCGCCGATCCCGATCGCGCCGAGAACAGAGCAATCAGCTGCTCGTAGTAGAAGGTACAGCTTCTGACTACAGCCTACGCCACGGCCCGGACCTGCGGCACCCAGCCCGAGAAGAGGACTGTAAGGGCAAATGGCGCATTGCTTGTGCGGCCGATTCTAACGACGAAAGGTCAGCTCGCCCGCGTGTAGGAAATGTCCGGAAGGGGCGGAATGTCGAAAGGAAAGCATCCGCGAGAAGCGACGTCGTCAGATCATTTTGGCAAGGCCAAAGACTTTGACTTCAGGCAAATAAGATATGTCTTGGCCGCCGCAGAGAGCACGAGCATTCGGGGCGCGGCGGATCTTCTGGGTGTGGAACCGTCTAGTGTCAGCAAAGCTATACGAGATTTCGAGAATCGAACAGGTGTCGGACTGTTCGAGCGTGGCCAGTTTGGCACTCGGCTGACCGAAGCAGGCCGGCAGTTCATTGAGCAAGCGGTCCCGGCGATTCGACAGATCTGGCAGGCCATCCAGTGCGCGGAAGCTGCGGGGCGTGTGGAGACCGGCAGGCTGCGGGTCGGGGTGATCACGACGCTCGCCGGAGGATTTCTGCGGGAGCTCCTATGTAGATACGAGGCTGCGCACGCTGGAGTCCGGCTCGATATTCGTGATGGCGGGCGTCAGGACCATATTCGCACCATTCGCGCCCATCAGCTCGACGTGGGATTTTTTACGGGCAACGGCGAGGTGAAGGGGTGCAATACGGTGGAGCTCTGGCGAGAGCGGGTCCATATCGCCCTGCCTCGGTCCCATCCATTGTCCCGGCTCGAGAAGCTCGATTGGTCGCAGTTGGTCGATGAAGTGTTCATCGTATCCCGATTTGGTCCCGGACCGGAAATCCGTGACTACATCGTGCGGAGAATCTGTGACTACAGCACCTATCCGATGGTTGAATATCACGATGTGCATCAGGAGACCTTGATGCATATGGTCGCCATGGGCAAAGGAATAACGCCGGTCGTCGAGGCTTGGAGGGGGGTGACCATCCGTGACCTCAGCCTGGTCCCTCTTAGCGCAGAGGCGGATATTGTTCCTTTCAGCGCCGTCTGGTCTCCTGCAAATGACAATCCGAGCCTGCAGCGCCTGATCAGCTTTGCACGCGAACTGGCCAAGCAAACCCGCGCAGACCGGTAGTCGAGGCTCTATGACGCGCCGCATTGCCGAGACATTGCCAAATCACAGCTCTTCTTCTGAGAAGATCTACCAAACCCGGCGACCGTCGACACAGCGCAATCATGCCGAGGGGATAGGCGGCATGATGGCGTGGCTGGACGACGGGGTCGCAGTGACTCGACCACCATGCCTCGCTCTATCCCGACAGCATCCGCCATCTGATCTACTACAACGGTTCCTATGGTGGTCCCGGGGGCGGATGGCGACTGTAGGCGGAGTTCGGCGCTCACCTATCACCATCGGGGGCAGGCATAGGCATGGTTATCCGCACGTCGGAGAATACGCGCTTGTGCGCCCCGGTCGCGAGATGCCTTTTAATTTCGGTGCCGACAGCCGACAAATACAAGACTAAGAACTTCGTCGACACGGTCGTCTACCGTGGTGCCGATGCGGTCAGCGGCTGGGTGTTCTCCGGCTACATGCTGCGCCAGCATCGCCGAACCGAGATGAAAATGGCCACGCTTGATTGCCTGAGAGTGGGTCAGCACGGATGCGGCGGGGATGGCGAAGGTGTTCGACCTGAATGGGCCGTCGCTGCTGCTTGCCCCACCCCATGGCGTCTTCGACACGAACGCCGATCGTGCAACTATGGAGCGGTAGGTTGGCGCGGTCGAGAAGAGCCCTGAATTCGCCTTGGTAGAGACCGTTCAACTCACTCCGCTCGCCTCGACCGTGAGCACCTCGATCCCGGCCTCGAGGGCGAGACCGACCGGGCACTTTTGCGCTATTTTGATGAGGGCGTCGCGCTGCTCGTCGGTGAGCGGACCGACGAGCACGATGCGTCGTTCCATGGCGTGCGGCCTGGTATCTGAAGAGACGCCCGTGGCGCGCACGTGCTGGACGGATACCTGGACGTTTTCAAGCGGCCAGTTCTTTCTGCTCGCGTACATGCGGATGGTCATGGCCGTGCAGGCGCCAAGACCGGCCATGACGAACTCGAAGGGATCAGGGCCGGTGTCCTCGCCACCAAGCGCCTGCGGCTCGTCCGCGCCGAGGACATGGTGACCGATGCTGACGAACTGACCGTAGGGGCCGTGACCACTCTCCTCTATATGAACGATATTGCGATCGGTTGTGACAGACATATGCGGCTACACTCGCTCGTTGAACATCTCAATTGAATCGGCGCCGTTCGGCCATTGACGGGGCAAGCAAGCGCTTCAGCCTCCGAGGTTGCTTTTCGTGATGAGCTCGCCCGGTGAGAGACCGATGCTCGCTTCGGCGCGATGCTTCTCGCGCGTCGGCCCATTTCTTCGGCCGCATCCGTCCTTGCGGGCTTCCGCCCCGTCGAGGCCGCTCTTGTCGCCGGAGGCAACAATGTCGGGACGTCCCTTTGGGGAACGTCCCGAAGCTGATTGTCAGGCGACGGACTTCATGGAGAAGTACCAGTCTGTCGTCTCGAGGCCGTCCTTCATGCGGCTCTCGCAGGCCTCGACGGTCTTCGGTGCACCGACCAGAACCTTCTCGCCGGGCTGCCAGGCCTCCGGGGTGGCGACGGAATGGGCATCGCTGGTGCGGAGCGCTTTCACGAGGCGGAGGATCTCCGCGACGCTGCGGCCGTTGGTCATCGGGTAGTAGACCATGGCCCTCAGGATGCCATTGGGATCGATGATGAAGGTCGCGCGCACGGCGGAGGTGTCGGAGGCGCCCGGATGGATCATGCCGTAGGCCCTGGCGACCGTCATCGACAGATCCTCGATGATCGGGAACGGGATATCGACCTCGAACTTCTCCTTGATGTTCCTGACCCAGGCTAGATGCGAGAAGATGCTGTCGATGGAGAGACCGAGCAATTCGCAATCGAGCGCCTTGAACGCGTTGGCAGCCTTGGCGAAGCCGATGAACTCGGTGGTGCACACAGGCGTGAAATCGGCCGGGTGGGAGAACAGCACGAGCCAGCGCCCTTTATAGTCCGCAAGCGAGCGCTCGCCATGCGTCGTGTTGGCCTTGAAGGCTGGCGCCGGTTCGTTGATGCGGGGCATGGCCGCGGAGCCGGTTGGCTCGGTCGATGCGTACGACGAAGTGGCGGCGCTTGGCGCCGGGCTCTCGCTGGCCGTCGGCGTCGGCTGGGGTCTGGTATCGGAGCAGCTCATAGGGTTGTCCTTTTCGTTGTGGTTGAGCGGGGTGCGGGGTGATTCTGCTGCGGATATCCGGCAGTCAGAGAGCGTCGATGGGAACCTTGAGGAAGCGCTTGCCGCTGGCATCGGGCGCAGGCAGTTCGCCGGCCTTCATGTTCACCTGGATCGACGGAATGATGAGCTTGGGCATGGCGAGGGTCGCGTCGCGGGCCGTCCGCATGGCGACGAACTCGTCTTCGCTGATGCCGTCGCGCGCGTGCTTGTTGTGCGCGCGCTCCTCACCGACCGTGGTTTCCCATCGGATTTCCCGCCGGCCGTCGGCACCATAGTCGTGGCACATGAACAGGCGCATCTCAGGAGGAAGGGCGAGCACCTTCTTGATGGAGCGATAGAGTTCGTGTGCATCCCCACCCGGGAAATCGGCGCGAGCCGTTCCGCTGTCGGGCATGAACAGGGTGTCGCCCACGAAGGCGGCATTGCCGACGACATGGGTCATGCATGCGGGCGTGTGGCCGGGCGTGTGCATGGCGAACGCATTCATCGTCCCGATCGTGTAGGTGTCGCCGTCCTGGAACAGCCGGTCGAACTGGCTGCCGTCCCGCTGAAACTCGGTGCCTTCGTTGAAGATCTTGCCGAAGGTGTCCTGGACGATGGTGATGCGGTCGCCGATGCCCAGCTTGCCGCCGAGCTTCGCCTGGATGTAGGGCGCGGCCGAAAGATGGTCGGCGTGGACGTGCGTCTCGATCAGCCACTCGACGGTCAATCCATTCCTGGTGACGAAGTCGATTATCTCATCGGCGGACTCGTAGGCGATCCGGCCGGCGGCGTAGTCGATGTCCATCACCGAATCGACAATGGCGCACGCCTTGGAGGCCGGGTCCTTGACGACGTAGCTGATGGTGTTGGTCGCCTCGTCGAAAAACGGCGTTACGTCTGGACTGACCGAGAGATCGACTGGATAGGAAGCTGGCTTCGGGCCCATCAGATGATCCTCCTTCGAATATTGCTCTGCGCCTCATATACGATATTGCGTAAGTTCGTAGAAATGAATTATTCTGGCTTCAGTTATCGAAGGAAACGATTGCCGGTGAAGCCGCTCCCGAATCTGAGGCAGCTGCGCTATCTCGTCGCCCTGGCGGATCACAGCCATTTCGGACGGGCGGCGGATGCATGCGGGGTGACCCAGTCGACGCTCAGCGTTGGCATCAGGGAACTCGAAGCCGTGCTCGGCGTCACGCTGGCCGAGCGCACGAAGCGGACCGTCTTCATCACACCGGCCGGTCTCCAGATCGCCGAGCGGGCGCGCCATCTTCTCCAGGAGGCCGAGGCGCTCATCGAGATGGGTGCGAGGGCAGCCCTGCCTTTGACCGGTCAGCTCGCCCTCGGGGTGATCCCGACGATCGGGCCGTTTCTTCTTCCGAGGCTCCTGCCCTACATCAGCGGGCGATATCCGGAGCTGAGGCTGGTGCTGCGGGAGGACAAGACGGGGGCTCTGCTCGAGCGGCTGGCGGCGGGCCGGCTCGATCTGCTGCTCATGGCCTTCCCCTATGACGTGGGCGGCTTCGAGACGATGGCCCTGTTCAAGGATCCCTACTGGTTCGCCTGCAGCCCTCAGCATTCGCTCGCCGATGCGCAATGTCTGAGCGAGGATAACCTCAACGGCGAGCCGCTTCTGCTCCTGGAGAAGGATCAGTGCCTTCACAGCCATGCATTGCCGTTCCTGGAGGCGGCTCCCCGACGGATGCAGACGACCTTTTCGGCGACCAGCCTGCACACGCTGGTCGCTATGGTCGCCGAGGGGATGGGAGCGACCCTGCTTCCCGAAAGCGCGCTGTCCGCGGGCATTCTCAAAGGCAGCCCGGTGGTGACGCGGCCGCTGTCGGACCAGGCCAATGCCCGGGAGATCGGCCTGTGCTGGCGCAGGCAATCGATGCGCGGCGAGGAGTTTCGTGCCCTGGGACGGCTCATCCAGACCTGGGCCAAAGGCCAGCAGGGGTGAAGCGAGGCCGCCACGCGGCATGGCATCCGCCCTTGGCATGCGCCGCTGAACCAT
Organism: Rhodoligotrophos sp. CJ14; assembly: GCF_038811545.1. Lineage (GTDB taxonomy): Bacteria > Pseudomonadota > Alphaproteobacteria > Rhizobiales > Im1 > Rhodoligotrophos > Rhodoligotrophos ferricapiens. The sequence continues at coordinate 3,087,841 of NZ_CP133319.1, read as the reverse complement.
CGCCGCTGCGGCATGGCAAAGCGACTGCCGCCGCTGGAAGACGCCAAGACGCCACCGAAAGGTGACGTCCCGGGGCTCACCGGTCCGGGCGGGCGTGTCCGGCCGCGGGCAGCGGCTGCGTCGGCTTCTTCGCCGTGTCGTCCATGAGCTCGTACCACATCGCATTGAGGACGGCGAACGCCGCCGCCAGCGGCAGGCCGAGAAGCCAGGCGAAATACCACATTGCAACTATCCTTTCCGTCAATAGGCGTGACCGTTTCCTTCGCGGATGCCCTTCTCGTCCACCTTGCCCCACAGGACGCGATAGACCCACGCGGTATAGGCGACGATGATCGGCACGAAGACGACGGTCACGACCAGCATGATGAAGAGCGTGAGATGGCTCGAGGAGGCATCCCAGACCGTCAGGCTCGACCGGGGGTCGAGGGAGGACGGAAGGATGAACGGGAACATCGACAATCCCACCGTCGAGATGATGCCGAGGATGGAGATCGAGGTGGAGAGCAGTGCCGGGATTTCCCGGCGCGCGCGCATGAAGGCGTAGCCCCCCGCCGCGCCGAGGAAGCCGAGCGCGGGAGCGATCGTCATCCACGCATGCGCGCCATAGTTCTCAAACCAGACGCCTGGCGCCTGCTCGACGGTTTTGCGCAGCGGGTTGGACGCACCGGTCGTGGTGACTTCGCTGGCGATCCGATAGCCGTCGATGCCGAGCCAGAGCCAGACGCCGCCGAGCGCGAACAGGGCGATCGTCACGATGGCGGCGATGCTTCCCCAGCGTCGCGCGCGCTCGGCGACGGGACCCTCGCTTTTCAGGATGAGCCAGGCCGCCCCATGCATGACGAGCATGGCGACCGAGACAAGCCCGGCCAGCAATCCGAACGGATTGAGCAGTTCGAACAGCGTCGTGCCCTCATAATAGATGCGCAGATCGTCGCCGAAACGGAACGGCACGCCCTGCAGCACATTGCCGACTGCCACGCCCATGACGAGCGCCGGCACGAAACCGCCTATGAAGAGGGCCCAGTCCCAGGCCGAGCGCCAGGCCGCGCTGTCGCGCTTGGAACGGTATTTGAAACCGACCGGGCGCAGGATCAGCGCGAAGAGGATGGCGAACATGGCCAGGTAGAAGCCGGAGAAGGACACCGCATAGAGCGGCGGCCAGGCGGCGAAGATGGCGCCGCCGCCGAGGATCAGCCAGACCTGGTTGCCTTCCCAGACCGGCCCGACCGCGTTGATGACGACGCGCCGCTCCACATCACTCCTGGCGACGAAGGGCAGCAGCGTGGCGGTACCAAGGTCGAAGCCGTCCATCACGGCGAAACCGATCAGGAGCACGCCGAGCAGCAGCCACCAGACGACGCGGAGCATTTCGTAGTCGATGAATTGATGCAGGATCATGATGTTCACTCCGCGGCGACAAGGGACGGGGAAACGAGTTCGGCCTCGGCCTCGTCGTCGGGCTCGGGTCCCTTGCGGATCGCCCGGATCATCAGGGCCATCTCGATGACGAACAGGACCGTGTAGATCAGCACGAAGCCGGCGATGGTGACGAGCAGCGTCGCGGCCCCGAGATTCGAGACCGCGGCGGCGGTGGGAAGCACACCTTCGATGATCCAGGGCTGGCGACCGAACTCGGCGACGACCCATCCGAGCTCGGCTGCGATCCACGGCAGCGGGATGGAAAAGACCGCGAGACGCAGCAGCAGGGGATAGCGGTCGAGCCTGCGTCTTGCCGAGAGATAGAAGAACAGGGCCATCAAAGCGATGAAGAAGAAGCCCAGCCCGACCATGATGCGGAACGACCAGAACAGGGACGGCACGTGCGGCACCGTATCCCATGCCGCCTGCGCGATCTGCGCGTCGCTCGCCTGGCGCGGATCGTCGACGTACCGCTTGAGCAGCAAGGCGTAGCCGAGATGCTGGCCGTTGTCCTCGAAGGCCGCGCGAACGTCCGCAGCGACGGCGTTCGGGCCTCCGGCTTCCCGAATCTGCTGGAGCGCGTCGAAGGCGGCGATTCCCCGGCGGATGCGGCTTTCGGCATGGACCACGAGCTCCTCGATGCCCGGGATTTCGGTCGTGAGAGAGCGCGTTCCGATCAGGCCCATGACCCAGGGAATCTTGACTGCGTAATGGGTCTCGCGGGATTGCTGATCGGGCAAGCCGAGGAGCGTGAAGGCGGCGGGAGCCGGTTCGGTTTCCCACATGCCCTCGATGGCCGCGAGCTTCATCTTCTGGTGCTCGGTCGACAGATAACCGCTTTCGTCACCGAGCACGACGACGGACAGGGCAGCCGCAAGGCCGAAGGAGGCAGCAACCGTCATAGAGCGTTTCGCGAGTTCCGCATGACGGCCCTTGAGCGCGTACCAGGCCGAAACGCCGAGCACGAACACCGCGGCGGTGACATAGCCTGCCGAGACCGTATGGACGAACTTCGCCTGCGCCACCGGGTTGAGCAGCACGGCATAGAAGTCGCTAACCTCCATGCGCATTGTTTCGGGATTGAAGACGGAGCCGGCCGGGTTCTGCATCCAGCCGTTGGCGACGAGGATCCACAGCGCCGAAAGGTTGGAGCCGAGCGCCACCGCCCAGGTCGCCACGAGATGACCGACCTTGGAGAGCTTGTCCCAGCCGAAGAAGAACAGGCCGACGAAGGTCGCCTCGAGGAAGAAGGCCATCAGACCCTCGATCGCCAGCGGCGCGCCGAAGATGTCCCCGACATAGTGGCTGTAGTAGCTCCAGTTCATGCCGAACTGGAATTCCATGACGATGCCGGTGGCGACGCCGAGGACGAAGTTGATGCCGAACAACGTGCCCCAGAATTTCGTCATCTGTCGCCAGATCGGCCGGCCGGTCATGACATAGACCGTCTCCATGATGGCCAGCAGCACGGAGAGGCCGAGCGTCAGCGGCACGAACAGGAAGTGGTAGAGCGCGGTTATGGCGAATTGCAGCCGCGAAAGATCAACAATATCGAGTTCCATTGACTTGGTCCGGCTTCGTCCGGCCTCCTTGTCATTACGGCGTCACGCCAGAGGTAGCGCCTGATTGCGGTTGAGCGCCGTCAGTCGGGTCGCAGCGCGGCGAGTGCGGCCACGAAGCCGGGCTCGCCACGCCCGATGACGGCGGTGATGGTTCCCTTGTTCAGGATGACCAGTCGGTCGGCGTTTTCGGCCTCGCGCCGGATATGCGTCGCCACGACGATCGTGCGGCCTGCGGCGCGCGCCATGATGCGCGCCAGCACGTCGCGCGCCGTCGCCCCATCGAGACCTTCCGTCGGCTCGTCGAGCAGCCAGAGCGGCGTGTCACGAAGGAGGAGACGGGCGAGTGCGAGCCGGCGCGCCTGTCCTCCGGAAAGGCCGTACCCTCCTTCCCCGAGGCGCGTGTCCAGACCGTGCGCCATGGCGTCGACATCGCGGCGCAGCCCGGCGGCGTCCAGCGCCTCCCAAAGACGGCGGTCGTCGGCTTGTGGGTCGGCAAGGCGCAGATTGTCGCGTAGGCAATCCTGGAACAGTTCGGTCCGCTGGGTGAAGAGCGTGGCGGAGCGGCATGCGACCTGCCCCGTCTCGGCGCCGATCTCGCCCGCGATGAGGGCAAGCAGCGTCGACTTGCCGGCTCCGCTCGGGCCGATCACGGCGACACGCTCGCCAGCCCGTATTGAAAGCGAGATCGCATGGAGGATCGGGGCTCTCGCGCCGGAATGCCTGACGGTGACATCGGCAAGGCACGCGGCGATACCCGGTGGCGGCGGTGCGATACCGGGTGCCGGCGCCGCCGCCTCCAGACGCGGTGCGATCCGCCGTACCGCAAGCAGCGTGCGGCCGAGTTCGACGGATCCGCGCCGCAGCGCCGCAAAGGGATCGAGCGCGGCCAGGGCTATGAGGAGAGCGAGGGCGGCGACCGGCGCGGCGAACATGCCTTGTCCGGCCAGAAGCCCCATGGCCACGAGGACGGCCGACAGGAGAAGCGCGCCGGCAGCGCCGAAGGCGATGCTGGTCATCGTTTCGATGCGGTTCAGTGCGTCGTCACTGTCCGACAGGTAGCGGTCTACGGCGCCGAGCTCGCCTTGGCGATCGGCGAGCTGCCCGGCCATGATCCATTCGGTCTGGCCGGCGATGAGGTCGATGACCCGCGAGCGCAGGATCTCCAGGGCATAGGCCCTGCGCCGGGCCGGCCGCCTCGCAGCCACCGCCGCTGCGATCGGGATGCCCGTCCCGACGACAACCAGAAAGATGGCGGTCACCGCGCCGAGCACGGGATGCACCAGCGCCAGGGCGACACCACTCGTCAGCGCCACGGCGAGCGCGGCGGCGATCGGGACGGCGACCCGCAGATAGAGCGAGTCGAGCGAGTCGATGTCGAGCGTGAGGCGGAAGAGAAGACGGGCGGGACGCTTGGCGAGTTCGCCCGCCACCCCTGCTCTTGCCCATCCCCGGAACAGGCGCTCGCGCAGTTCGGCGAGAACGCCGAGCGTGGCGTCATGCGTGGTCAACCGCTCGCCGTAGCGGGCGGCCGTGCGCGCCAGCGCCAGGAAGCGGATGCCCGCGGACGGCGCAAACACGTCGAAGGCGAGCGCGGTCGCAACGGACAGACCCGCGATGGCTGTCGCGGTGATGAACCAGCCGGAAAGGCCGAGGAGCGCCACGCCGGAAAGCGCCGTCGCCGCCGAAAGCAACAGTCCGGAGAGCAGCATGGGGCGGTTGCCGGTGAGGAACAGCCGCGCGACCGGAAGTAACTGGCGTGCACGAGCGATCATGCGGCGTCCTCCAGCGGCGAAGGCGCCAGGCGCACGATCCGGTCCATGCGCGCCGCGAGCACCGGATCATGGGTGGCCACGATCAGCGTGCGGCCACGGGCAAGCGCAATCAACGCATCGGCGATCGCCGCTGCGGTCCTGGTGTCGAGATGGGCGGTGGGCTCGTCGACGAGGACCAGCCCAGTCTGCGGGGCCACGGCCACGCGCGCGAGCGCCAGGCGGGAAGCCTCGCCGCCCGAAAGCCCGACCCCGTTCTCGCCGACCGGAACGGCCCCTCTCCTGGCCGCAACCTCTTCGAGACCGACGCTTTGCAGCGCGCTCTGGATGGCTGCCCTGCCGACGTCGGACCGACCGAGGGAGACATTGCCGGCGAGCGTGCCGGCGAAGACATGCGGTGTCTGGCCGATCCAGGCAATGCGGCGGCGCAATAGCGAGGCATTGCGGTCCGTCAGCGTCTCTCCAGCGATGACGATGCGCCCGCTTTCGGGAAGGGAGAGACCGGCAAGCAGCGCAAGCAGTGTCGATTTTCCCGTTCCGCTGGGCCCGAGCAGTGCGACATGTTCTCCCGCCGCGACCGTGAGCCCGAAACCATCGAAGACCGGCGCGCGCTGTCCGGCATGACGGAAACGGAGGTTCTCGACGCGCACCGAAAGCGGCGCCAGCGAGGATGGCTTGTCCGCCGACGCCCCGTCAGCGGCGCCGGGAAGCCGTTCGCCTTTCTGGGCGAGGCGCTGCAGGGCTTCGAGCGCGGCCTCGCCGGCAGCGCGGTCATGCCAGACGGCGGAGAGGTCGCGCAAGGGCTCGAAGAAGGCGGGCGCCAGCAGCAGGATGAACAGGCCTTCGCTCAGCGAAAGCTTGCTGCCCCATGCGCCGAAGGGAAGCTGGCCGAGAAGATGGAAACCGACATAGACGGCGACCATGGCGACGCCGAGCGCGGCGAAGAGCTCGAGCACGGCCGAAGACAGAAAGGCGATGCGCAGCACCGCCATGGTGCGGGTGCGCAGGCTCTCGGCGTCGGTTCTCAGCCGATTGGCCGTCAGATCGACGGCATCGAGCGAACGGATCGTCGCCAGGCCGCGCAGCCTGTCGAGCAGAAAGGCATTCATGCCGCCCAATTCGACAAGCTGCGCCTCGGAGGCTGCTTTGGCGCGCCATCCGATGAGCGCCATGAAGATCGGGATCAGCGGCGCGGCGATGAGGAGGACGAGAGCGGCCACCCATGACCAGACGAAGACGCAGCCAAGGATCGCAAGGGGAACGATGCTCGCCCGCAGGCGCGCCGGCTGGAAACGCGCAAGATAGGGAACGATCGCCTCGGCCTGCTCGCCGAGCGTGCTTGCGGCCAGCCCGGATCCCGGGCGCCCGGCATCGAGCGGCGAGCGCGCGGCCAGCGTCGCGAGCGCGTCGCGACGATGATGGGACAGGAGCGCCCGCGCCTGGCGATAGGCGACCCGGCCGCCGAGCGCGTCGACCACGGCCCTGACGATGCCGAGCGCCAGAACGCCTCCCGCATTGATGAGCACGGCGTCGATGTCGCCACCGGCGGCAATGTCGCCGACCGACAGGCTGATGAGCGCGGCCTGCGGTATCCAGAGCAGCGAGGCGGCGACCTGAAGCGCCGGTCCCAAAAGCGTCCGCGCAGACCGTTTCGGTCTGTCGTCCGAGAGACCCTCATCAGCAAGAGACGTCGATCCGGTGCGGGCACTGGCGGAGGGGCAGGACGCCGCCGGCGGCGTTCCCGAACCCGATCGCATGTTGATGGTGCCCGCCCCGATCACGATCACGTCTCCCCGGAGCGCGGCTTCTTGCGGCCGATGGAGACGATCTTGTCCTTGGTCTCCAGAAGCTTCGTCACTTTGGAACCGAGGCTCAGAAGCGTTGCGAGGCGGTCGGTTTCTAGCCGCTTGACATCGTCGTACCAATTGGTCAGACGCTCGATCAGGCCGTGCATCTCGGCCATGCGCTGCTGCGCGAAGCGCTCATTCTCGTTGCCCGGCTGCTGCATGAGGATTTCGCGCAGGACCGAGAGCGTCGGGTCGATCTCGCGCTTTTTCCGCTCCTCGGCGAGGGTGCGAAGAATCTGCCAGACGTCGTCCGGCGTGGTGAAGAAGTCGCGTCGATCGTCGGGCAGGTGCTTGAGCACGACGAGGTCCCACCCCTGCAACTCGCGCAGGCTCATCGACACGTTGGAGCGCGAAATGCCGAGCGCCTCGACGATCTGGTCGGCACAGAGCGGTTCGGGCGAGACATAGAGAAGCGCATAGATCTGGCCGACGGTGCGGTTGATGCCCCAGCGGCTGCCCATTTCGCCGAAATGCAGCACGAAGGCCTGGACGAGTGGCGGAAGGTTCATACTCGCGTATCCTGAAGTTTCAAAAATTTCTGAAACTCCTATACGCGCGATGACGTACCTACGCAAGTGCGAAGATACACTTGTTCGTCGTGAACCGCGGACAGTGCGCCTGATCGACGCCCTCAATGACGGTGATGCGAATTATTCGTTTCTACGCATTTGCGCAGTATCGTATATTTTGAGGCAAAGTCCGTCTGCATCATGGTTGTTGGAATGGCGTTCCTGCCGAGGAAATACGAAAATCTGGCCTTCGCGCTGCTGCTCTCCGGGATACAGACCTTCATCATCTCGGGGATATCCACGGCGCTCGCGGTCGGCTGGTCGGCCGAGCTCGTCTCCTTCTGGGTGCGGGCCTATTTCTCGTCCTGGGTGATCGCCTTCCCGAGCGTGCTGGTGGTCGCGCCGCTCGTGCGCAGGATTCTGAAGAAGATCATGCTGGAGCCCGTACGATAGCGATTGACCGGGATCAAAGTGGTTTGCCAAGCAACAGCGAATATTCAAAAGGCATCGTGGAAAGGAAATTGTCATGGGACGTGTTGAAGGAAAGGTCGCCATCGTCACGGGTGCGGCTCAGGGTATCGGCAGGGCGACGGTCGAGTTGCTGGCGCGCGAGGGGGCGAAGGTGTCGATCACCGACATCAAGGATGCGGAAGGAGAGCAGGTGGCCAAGGGCATCCGCGATGCCGGCGGCGACGCCTTGTTTGTTCACCATGACGTGACGGATGAAAGCGCGTGGGAAGCGGCGGTGGAGGCGACGATCAATCGCTTTGGTCGCGTCGACATCGTCGTCAACAATGCCGGCATCGCCAAATCCTGCCCGCCCGACGAGCAGACCTATGAAGACTGGCGCAAGCTGATGAGCATCAACCTCGACGGTGTCTATCTGGGGACGAAGCACGCGATACTCGCGATGAAGCGGAATGATCCCCGCCCAGGCGGCTCGATCATCAATCTCTCCTCGATCCTCGGGCTCGTCGGCGATCCGCTGCTCGGCGTCTATAATGCCTCGAAGGGCGGTGTCCGGCTCTACACCAAGTCTGTGGCTCTCTACTGCGCCAAGGAGAAGCTCAATATCCGCGTGAACTCGGTCCACCCGGGCTACATTTGGACGCCGCTGGTGGACACTTTGGTAAGTGAGGATGGGGAGGCGGACGAGGGACGCAAGGCGCTCGACGCGCTGCACCCGATCGGCCACGTAGGCGAGCCGAACGACATCGCCTATGGAATCCTCTACCTCGCATCCGACGAGTCGAAGTTCGTGACGGGCTCGGAACTTGTGATTGACGGCGGCTATACGGCCCAGTGAGAAAGACAGGCCCGGATGCGCGCTGCCACTGGGATGGAGGATACGCGCAGGAATGATGACGCCAGGCAATCGAAGCATTGCCGGTAGCGCGAAGCGGGTCAGCCAGTGCGGCTGGCCCGCGAGAACGACAAGCAGCTGTTGCCTGGGGCGGCCAGGACCGACGGCGACAAGCGGGGGAAACACGCATGCATCAGGATCGGGTACGCCGTTCCGACCTTCGGGATCTGGTGGTCAGCGCGGAGGAAGCCGCGCGCCTGATCAAGGACGGCATGACGGTCGGCATAAGCGGCTTCACCCGCGCCGGCGAGGCCAAGGCGGTGCCGATGGCGCTCGCCGAGCGCGCGCGAACCGAGCCGCTGAAGATCACCCTGATCACCGGTGCGTCACTCGGCAACGACCTCGACAAGACGCTGGCGGAGGCTCATGTTCTCGCCCGCCGCCTGCCGTTCCAGTCGGACCCTGCATTGCGCAAGGCGATCAACAACGGCGAGGTGATGTTTATCGACCAGCACCTGTCGGAGACCGTCGAGCTGCTGCGCAGCCGCCAGATGGGCCCGGTCGACATCGCGGTGATCGAAGCTGTGGCCATTGCCGAAGAGGGCGGCATCGTGCCGACGACGTCGGTCGGCAACTCGGCGAGCTTCGCCATTCTCGCCGAGAAGGTCATCGTCGAGATCAACCTCTCCCAGCCCGCCGCGCTCGAAGGTCTCCACGACATCTACATCCCCACGCACAGGCCTGCCCGCGAGCCGATTCCGATCGTCGCGCCGCAAAGCCGGATCGGACTGCCCTTCATTCCCGTCGACCCGGGAAAGATCGCGGCCATCGTCATCACGACGAAGCTCGACAGTTCCTCGAGCGTGCTGCCGCCCGACGCTGAGACGCGCGCGATCGCCGGGCACCTGACGGAGTTCTTCCTGCACGAGGTGAAGAAGGGCCGGCTCACAGAGCGCCTGCAACCGTTGCAGGCCGGCATCGGCACCATTGCGAATGCGGTGCTGCACGGGCTGATCGACACGCCCTTCCACAATCTCACCATGTATTCCGAGGTGCTGCAGGATTCGACCTTCGATCTGTTCGATGCCGGCAAGCTCGATTTCGCCTCCGGCTCGTCCATCACGCTCTCGGCGGCGAAATACCAGGTCGTGCTGCCGGAATTGCCCCGGTACAAGCAGCGGCTGATCCTGCGGCCGCAGGAAATCAGCAATCATCCGGAAGTCGTGCGCCGGCTCGGCATTATCGGCATCAACACCGCGCTGGAGTTCGACATCTACGGCAACATCAATTCGACCCATGTCGGCGGCACGCATATGATGAACGGCATTGGCGGCTCCGGCGATTTCGCGCGCAACGCCTACCTGTCGGTGTTCGTCACCAAGTCGACGGCCAAGGATGGTTTCGTGTCGAGCGTGGTGCCGATGGTGAGTCATGTCGATCACACCGAACATGATGTCGACCTGGTGGTAACCGAGATCGGTCTTGCAGATCTGCGGGGGCTGGCGCCACGCGAACGCGCCCGTTTGATCATTGCGAACTGCGCACATCCGGCCTATCGCGACGCACTCTCCGACTATTATCGACGCGCGCTTGCCCGCGGCGGCCACACTCCGCATGTCATCGAGGAAGCGCTCTCCTGGCACGCGAAACTGCGCGAGTGCGGCAGCATGCAATCCGAACCGGCCTCCGTCAGCGCGCAAAGCCTGGCCGGGTGAACGGACCGGATCATCGGCCGGCGTGGCTCTGGCGATCGTCGGATATCGAGACCGCCGCCTGCGTGCCAGGGTGAGTTCGAAGGTTGCGGGCCGCAGATCGCGTCTGACGAGGGGCAGGCTGCGCGCGCTTGCCGCCGAACACGCGAAGGAGAAACTGCATTTCGATGGATATGGCGCAGCGATCGCATGCCCTGCCGGCGGAGGAGGTGGTCTCCGCGCTCGGCTCGTACCCTTCCGGCCTGTCGGCGCAGGAGGCTGCGCAGCGCCTTCGGAAGCATGGGCCGAATGCCCTCCCGCCGCCGACCGGGCGCCATCCCGTCTTTCGTTTCCTGGCCCAGTTCAACAGCGCGCTGATCTATTTCTTGCTCGCGGGCGCGGGCGCGGCCTGGGCCCTCGGACACTTCGTCGATGCCGGCGTCATCGTCGCCGTGGTGCTGATCAACGCCATCGTGGGCTTCGTTCAGGAGGGCAAGGCCGAGGACGCGCTTGCCGCGATCCGCAAGATGATCTCGCCGCGGGCGCATGTCCTGCGGGCCGGGCGGCGCCAGAGTGTGCCCGCCGCCGAGCTCGTGCCGGGCGACGTCGTGCTGCTGGAGGCCGGCGACCGCGTGCCGGCGGACCTGCGGCTTCTGCGCGCACGGGGTCTGCTCCTTGAAGAGGCGGCCCTGACCGGCGAATCCGTCGCCAGCGCCAAGGCCGAAGGGCCCGCGCCGGCCGACGCGGAGCTGGGCGACCGCACCTCCATGGCTTATTCGGAGCGATGGTGGCGGCCGGACAGGGCACCGGGGTGGTGATCGCCACCGGCGCCGCCACACAGATCGGCAAGATCAGCACCCTGGTCGGCAGCGTCGAGGAGCTGGCCACGCCGCTGCTGCGGCAGATCAACCGTTTCGGCCGCCGCTTCACCTTCATCGCCATCGCGGCGGCGCTGCTTTTGTTCCGGTTCGCGGTCGAGGTGCGCGGCTTCGTCTGGCAAGAGGCGCTGATTGCGGTCGTCGCCCTCGCCGTCGGCGTGGTGCCGGAGGGGTTGCCCGCCGTCATCACGATCACGCTCGCCATCGGCGTGCGGCGGATGCCCGTTGTGCTGGAAGACCGACAAGAGCAAATGCCCCGCCGGCCAAAAGGAAATCTCGTCTTTTCATTGTCGTAGTCCTCCCCCGTTGGATAAGTGGTCTATTGGCCGCTATGGGTCGGCGGCGCACTGGCGACGCGCCATGCGGCTGCCATCCCGCCTGAGAGGCGGGCAATCTCGGTTCCGTGCGCAGACCATCACGCGGCACGGGCCGCGCCAGGGTGCTATAACGTCAACCAGCACCGGCACGTGACTGCGCTGGGCATGTCCGTCGAATGCATCGCCGTCGCAGCGCGCGGCCGGGTTCGGGATAAAGCCGCGGAGCGAGTGAGGGTCACGGATTTGCGCTACGGATCGCACTTATGGCCTCGAACTGGCTGAGGAAGACCCTGCCGGTCAGGTGGTCAAGGAAGTCGGCCCGCTTCAGCCGGTCCATTACCGGGCCTTTCACTTCGGTCAGATGGAAGGTGACATCGGCGTCCCTGAGTCGGTGGTTGATCTCCTCCAGGCTTTCCAGCGCGCTGGCGTCGATGGCGTTGACGGCGGAACACATCAGCACGACGTGGCGGACGTCCGGCCTTTGCGCAACGAGTTCGGCAATACGATCCTCGAGATAGCGGCTGTTGGCGAAATAAAGGCTTTCGTCGACGCGGATCGACAGTATCTGCGGATCGGTCAGAACCTGGTGTCGCTCGACGTTGCGAAAGTGCTCGGTGCCCGGCACCTGGCCGATGATCGCCATATGCGGTTTGCTGGTGCGGTAGAGGTGGAGAAACAGCGAGAGTGCCACGCCGGCGACGACACCCGGCTCCACCCCCCAGAGCAGCGTGACGATGATCGTCGCGGCCATGGCGGAGAAGTCGGCCTTCGAATAGTGGAAGACATGGCGGATCGCCTTGAAGTCGACGAGCGACAGCACCGCGACGATGATGGTTGCGGCCAGCGTCGCCTGCGGCAGGCTGGTGAGCAGCGGGGTGAGGAAGAGTGTGGCGAAGGCGATGCCGACAGCCGTGAAGACGCCGGCCGCAGGGGTCTCGGCGCCGGCATCGAAATTGACGACGGAGCGGGCGAAGCCGCCGGTCACCGGATAGCCGGATGAGAGGCCGGCGGCGATGTTGGCCGCGCCGAGCCCGATCAGTTCCTGGTCCGGGACGATCCTCTGCCGGCGCTTCGAGGCGAGCGTCTGGGCAACGGAGACGGATTCGACGAAGCCGATGATGCTGATCAGAAAGGCCGGCGCGGCAAGCGTCATGATCAGCTCGAAAGAAACCTGGGGGAAGCCGAGTGCCGGCAGGCCCTGCGGGATCGAACCGACAAGCGGCACGCCCTTCGCGGCGAGGTCGAGGGCGACGGCGAGAAGGATGGTGACGGCTACGGCAAGGATCGGCGCCGTCTTGGTCGCAAGGTCGGCTGCGCGCTTCGCGACGCCGATGCCGATCAGCAGAGGTTTGAGGCGGGTGCGCGCGAAGTAGAGAAAGGCCAGTGCGCCGACGCCGACGGCGACGGTGTAGGGATTGATCTCAGCGGCCAGCCCGGCAAGCGCGATGATCATCTCGAGGAGCGTGTCGCCGCCGGCCGCAACACCAAGGATGTGTTTCAGCTGACTGGCAGCGATCAGGATGCCGGAGGCGGTGATGAAGCCGGAAATCACCGGATGGCTGAGGAAGTTGGCGAGGAAGCCGAGCCGCAACAGCCCCATCAGCACGAGCATGACGCCCGACAACAGCGCCAGCACGATCGCCGCCGTAAGGTAGTCGGCCGTCCCCTGTACGGCGATCTGGCCAACGGCAGAGGCCGTCATCAGGGAAACGACTGCTACCGGGCCGACTGCGAGCGTGCGGCTGGTGCCGAACAGCGCATAGGCCACGAGCGGCAGGATCGAGGCATAGAGGCCGACTTCGGGCGGCAGGCCGGCGAGCATTGCATAAGCCAACGACTGCGGGATCAACATGATCGTCACGATGATCGCGGCAACAACATCACTGGTGAGTGTCGCGCGGTCGTAGGCCCGTGCCCAGTCGAGGATCGGGAGGTAGCGCTGGAGCCTGATGGCTGGAAGACGCATTGTTCCTGTTGCTTTCCCCTGCTCAGGCGATGCGCGATTGCATCCGCGTGGTAACCGAACGACGGATGAAGCGTGCCAGCACGATGCCCGCGAGCATCGAGCCGACGAAAATCACGGCGCTCATCTCTCCAAGACCGAGAGCCGGAACGGCACCGCCCGGACAGAAGCCGGTGATGCCCCAGCCGATGCCGAACACGGCCGAGCCGGCAACAAGCGGAAGATCGAGCTTGCGTGCCGTCGGCAGATGGAACGTCTTGTCGAAGAGCGGCGCCGGGCGCTTGAGGATGAAACTGTAGCCGATGGCGGTGACCACGAGCGCGCCGCCCATCACGAAGGCCAGCGACGGGTCCCAGGTTCCGGCGAAGTCGAAGAAGTTGAGCACCTTGGCGGGATTGATCATGCCGGAAATGGCGATGCCGGCGCCGAGAATGAGCCCGGCAATCAGGGCGGAAAGGATTCGGGCCATCAGAAGCCTCCGAGAAGGTGACGGACAACGAAGACGGTGAGCGCCGTCGAAGCCATGAAGATCAGGGTGGCGGCGATCGAGCGCGGCGAGAGGCGTGCAAGCCCGCAGACGCCATGGCCCGACGTGCAGCCTCCGCCAAAATGGACGCCGATGCCGACGATGAGACCGCCGATGATGAGCCAGGGCGTAGGAACCGGGCTTTCGAACGGCACGGCCGAAGCCCCGGCTACGATGATGATCAAGGCGGGAGCCACGATCGCCCCTGCGATGAAAGCAGCGCGCCATGCCCAGTCGTTCGACAAGGGCGGAAGGAGCCCGGAGAGAATGCCGGTCATGCCGGCGATGCGGCCGTGAAAGGCCATAAGGAGGATGGCGGCAAGGCCGATCATAGCGCCCCCGAGAAGGGAGGCGAGTGGTGTGAACTCGGTCATCGATCAGTCTCGTGGTTGTGGGTTGGTCGTGCCGGTTTGGCAGAACAACCGATGCATGGTGTGGATGAAGGCCGCGACGCGGGCGTCGGCGAGCCGATAGAAGACATGCTTGCCCTCCTTGCGGCCGGCGATCAGTCCTGCCTCGCGAAGACCGGCGAGCTGCTGCGAGAGGCCCGGCTGGCGGATGCCAAGCAGATCCTCGAGCTCGCGCACGGAGCGCTCGCCCTCCACGAGAGCGCAACAGACCAGCAGGCGGTCCGGATTGGACAGCTTCTTCAGGAAGGCCGATGCCTCATCGACATTGGCCTTCAGATCGGCGGCTTCGCAGGAGAGCTTTTCGATCACCGGTTCAGTCCCAGGATGCGCTTGTCAACAGATCGAGCGGGATCTTGAGATAGCGCCGGCCGTTCGCTTCCGGTTCGGGCAGACGGCCACCCCTGGTGTTGATCTGCAGCGAATGCAGGATCAGCTTCGGCATGGGCAGAGTTCTGTCGCGGGCCTCGCGCGCGGCGACGAACTCCTCTTCCGTCTTGTACTTGGCCATGTGGATGTTCTTCGCCTTCTGCTCGGCGACCGTCGACTCCCACAGCGGTTCCCGGCCGCCGGGCTGATAGTCATGACCGGTGAAGATGCGGGTCTCGTCGGGAAGCGCCAGAATGTCCTGGATCGACTTCCACAGCACCTTGGCGCTGCCGCCGGGAAAGTCGGCGCGCGCCGTTCCGCTGTCGGGCATGAACAACGTGTCATGGACGAAGGCGGCATCGCCGATGACATAGGTGATCGAGGCGAGCGTATGGCCGGGCGAGAACATCACCTTGGCATCGATATTGCCGACCCGGAAGGTGTCTCCGTCGGCAAAGAGCCGGTCCCACTGGGAGCCGTCGGCCGGGAAATCCGGCCAGTTGTAGAAGTCCTTCCACAGCTTCTGGACCTCGATGACCTTCTCGCCGATGGCGGTCTGTGCGCCTGTCTTCTGTTTCAGGTAGGCGGCAGCCGAGAAATGATCGGCATGCGGATGGGTGTCGAGGATCCACTCAACCTCGTAACCGTTGTCCCGCACGAATTCGAGGATGCGGTCGGCATTCGTCGAGGCCGTCTGGCCTGACTTCTCGTCGAAGTCATAGACGGGATCGACGATCGCGCATTTCTTCGTCTCGGGATCGGCGACGACATATTGGATCGACCACGTGCGACGGTCGAAAAAGCCGGTCACTTCCGGTTTCTGGGCCATAAAGAGCTACCTTTCTGAAGGTTCGTCTGCTGAAAATGGATTTGCGGTGCTAGTGGCCATGGGCTCCCAGCCAGGCAACGGCTCCTGACAGATCGAAGCCGCGTTCCCGCCCGAAGGGGATGACGTCGTCTTTCGCCATGCGGCCGTCGAGAACCTCGCCGATGGACCAGAGTGTCAAGGAACGGGTGCCGGACCGGCAGAAGGCGAGAACTTGGCCGCCGCTATCGGCGAGCGCACGCTGAAACGCCCGCACGGCATCTTCGCTGATCTCGGCGGCGCGCACGGGAATATGCGTACTGGAGAGTCCGGCCTGCGCGGCGGCCTCGGCAATTTCGCTGGCACGCGGCTGGCCGAAATCCTCGCCATCCGGCCGATTGTTGATCAGGGCCCGAAAGCCCGACCCGGCAGCTGCGCTGACATCGCTGGTGCTGAGCTGTTCGCAGATCGACAGCCGGTCGTTGATGCGGACAGGCTTCATTGCCGCCCCCCTTTGAGAGGGCACGTGTTGAAGCCGAAGAGCGGATAGAGCGGGCAAGTCGAGAACAGGCCCGTCAGCAGCGGAACGAGCCCGATCAGCCCCCACCAGCGTGCGTTGCCGTCAAGCAGAAAGATGAGCGACAGCAGCGCCAGACCGACGATGATCCTGAGGATGCGATCGATGCCTCCGACATTTTTGGTCATGGTTCATTCCTCTCGTTTGAAGGTCGCGCACCGATTGTTGCGCAACAACGATTGCAAAAAACTGCAACTATTAGCGTGCAGAAGTTCAACAACGGCTCGGCCTCCATTCCCGATCAGTCCTGCGTGACTTTCCTGCGCCCGGAAGCGCGATTTCCCGCAGAAGGGCCGTCGGCGAGCGTGGCCGTTCCCTTTGCTGCCCGCGGCTCGCAAAAGGACTTGTAGAGCACACTCAGGACGCTGCGGGCCGGCTCGCTCTCGATCCGATACCAGATGGTCTGGCCGTCCCGTCGGCCTGCAATCAGTCGATCACGGCGGAGCAAAGCCAGGTGCTGAGACACGGTCGAGTCACGAATGCCGAGGAACTCCGCGAGTTGCCCGACTGATTTTTCGCTCTCGATGAGTTGGCACAGGATCAGGAGGCGGTGCCGGTTAGCGAGCGCCTTCAGCAATTCGCTGGCATCGTCAGCGGCGGTCTGCATGGATTCGAGATCGATTTTCATTGCTGCGAACCTACGATAATTTGAAGGTATCGGTCAACAGGAAAATCGGCATGCGCGGTGAAGTACACGACCGGCTTTGCCCGGGAGAGCTATCCCATCGTGAATGCCCGACCGTACCGTTGGCTGCCGGCATTGCGCGACGGTAACAAGATTACAGCCGGACTCCACGGACTGGAAGTGCGATGAGGCATGCAGCCTGCGGTTCTTCTACGACTGATCCTATCGATGCCAAGGCACACCGTTGTAGTGATCAGTTCCTATGTTCATGGCCTCCGCTTGGCCGCCGATTACCGCACAAGTTGACAAAGAATCTCCTTAGATATCTGGGTTCTAGGCGGTTGAGCGAGGGGACAGGCTCTCGCGTGTCCTACCACGTGGAATCGCCGTACCGTAGAATCGCTGATCATATGTTGAAGGCCCGTCTTTCCATTGACGGAAGATCCGCAAAACTACGAGGTTGCGCGCGCGTAGTAGGTGACGTCCCTAGACGTGGTGTAGCTGAGTAGCACGGTGGTCATCGGCGCTTTCCGGTAGGGTCTGGTTGTCGAAGCCAAGTCCTCACTGGAAGGAACACCGATGACCGACGACATGATGAACCTGCGTGCGCTCGTGGAGAAGAGCGCGGATGCCGATCTGCTGCGCGAGATGATCGGCTTTGCCGCCGAGAAGCTGATGGAGATGGAGGTGGGCGCCGCAACCGGTGCCGCCTGGGGCGAGAAGTCGCCACTGCGAACCGCCCAGCGCAACGGCTATCGCGACCGGGACTGGGAGACGCGGGCCGGCACCGTCGAGCTGCGCATCCCGAAGCTGAGGAAGGGATCCTACTTCCCAGGCTTCCTGGAGCCGCGCCGCATGGCCGAGAAGGCGCTGACGGCGGTGATCCAGGAAGCCTATGTCCAGGGCATCTCGACGCGCTCGGTCGACGACCTGGTCAAGGCCATGGGCATGAGCGGCATCTCGAAGAGCCAGGTCAGCCGGCTGTGCGAGGAGATCGACGGCAAGGTGAAGGCCTTCCTCGAACGGCCGATCGAAGGCGACTGGCCGTATCTGTGGATCGACGCGACCTACCTCAAGGTGCGCCGTGGCGGCCGCATCGTCTCGGTCGCGGTGATCATCGCGGTCGGCGTCAACAGCGACGGCCGGCGCGAGGTGCTGGGCATGGAGGTCGGCACGTCAGAGGCCGAGCCGATCTGGACCGAGTTCCTGCGCAAGCTCACCCGCCGCGGCCTGCGCGGCGTGAAGCTGGTCGTGTCCGACGCCCATGAAGGCCTCAAGGCCGCCGTCACCAAGGTTCTCTCGGCGACCTGGCAGCGCTGCCGCGTCCACTTCATGAGGAACGTGCTGGCCCATGCCGGCAAGAGCGGTCGTCGCGTCGTCTCCGCCTTCATCGCCACCGCCTTCGCGCAGGAGACACCGGAGGCCGCCAGCGCCCAGTGGCGGGCCGTCGCCGACCAGATCCGGCCGAAGGTGCCAAAGCTCGCTGCCATCCTTGATGACGCCGAGCCCGACGTGCTCGCCTACATGACCTTCCCGAAGGAGCACCGGGCGAAGCTGCATTCGACGAACCCCATCGAGCGTCTCAACGGCGAGATCAAGCGGCGCACCGACGTGGTCGGCATCTTCCCCAACGACGACGCCATCGTTCGCCTCGTCGGCGCCATCATGCTCGAACAGAACGACGAGTGGGCCGTCCAGCGCTCCCGCTACATGACACTGGAAAGCGTCGGCCAGTTGAGCGATGATCCCCTCATCAGCCTGCCAGCCGTGGCGCGCTGATCAACCCGGCCAAGCCGGAAAGCGCGGCCACCAATGCCGCCAGCTACACCACGCGGTGGAACACCATCGCGTAGTACGCTGGCGGCGTTCCAGCGTGTCGCGAGAACGCGACGCTGAACGTGCTTGCCGAGCTATAACCCACGCGTTCGGCCACTTGGGTTACGCTGAGTCTTTCCCGCCTCAGCAGGTCCTTCGCCAGGGCCATGCGCCAGCCCAGGAGGTATTCCATCGGCGCAACGCCGACTTCGCGCCGGAACCGGTCGAAAAATGTCGAGCGTGAAAGCGCGGCCGCCTTCGCGAGATTCATGACTGACCAACTCTTGCCCGGGCGTTCGTGCATCTCCCGCGGCGCGACGGCAAGCCGATCGTCGCAAAGTCCGCGCAGCAGGCCAGGTACCGAAGCCGGTCCCGTGGTTGATCGCAAGGCCTCGATCAGCAAAACCTCCAGCAAGCGGGCCAATACAACCTCGCGACCGGGCACCGCAGCGCCCGCGACCGGGCCGAGGTACGTATCGTTTGGCGCGGCGGCGTAACGACTAAGCCGAGCGCCGCGAGCATCGTTGCTCGCTCCCCAAACAGCCTGGTCAGCCGATCTGCAAGTCGAACGACGCCCGTGTTTTGGCCCTGATCTCGTCCAGCGCAACGCCGTCGGCAAGCTCAATCAACGTCATGGGCTGCGCCCCTTCGCGCGCCAGACGAAACACGCCAAGATCGGTAATGACGAGATCGACGACGCGCTGTCCGGTTAGCGGCAGGGTACAGGATTTCAGGAGTTTCGGCTCACCTCGCGCCGCGTGCTCCATCACCACCACGACACGTTTCACCCCGGCCACGAGGTCCATGGCCCCGCCCATGCCTTTCACCATCTTGCCGGGAATCATCCAGTTGGCGATGTCGCCGCATTCTGACACCTGCATCGCGCCGAGGATCGACAGGTCGATATGGCCGCCGCGGATCATGGCAAAGCTGTCAGCGGACGAGAAATAGCTGGTCTTCGGCAGCTCGGTGATGGTCTGCTTGCCGGCGTTGATAAGGTCGGAGTCCTCCTCGCCCTCATACGGGAACGGCCCCATGCCGAGCATGCCGTTCTCGCTCTGCAGGGTGACGTCGACCCCATTGGGAATATAGTTGGCCACCAGCGTCGGAATGCCTATGCCCAGATTGACGTAGAAGCCGTCGCGGATTTCGCGTGCTGCGCGGGCCGCCATCTGCTCTCGCGTCCAGGCCATGTCAGGCGTCTTCCGTCTGGCGTACCGGGCGCACCGTGCGCTGCTCGATGCGCTTTTCAGGGTTCGGCACTTGCACGATGCGCTGCACATAAATGCCGGGCGTATGGACATGGTCGGGATCGATCTCACCCGCTTCAACCAGATGCTCGACCTCCGCCACGGTGACGCGGGCGGCCGTCGCCATCACCGGATTGAAGTTACGGGCCGTCTTGCGGAACACCAGATTGCCTTCGGTGTCGGCCTTGTACGCATGGACGATGGCGAGGTCCGCGAACAGGCCGGTCTCCATCACATGGTCGATCCCGCCGAAGGCGCGTACCTCCTTGCCTTCAGCCACGAGCGTGCCAACGCCGGTGCGGGTGAAGAAGGCGGGAATGCCCGCCCCGCCGGCGCGAATGCGCTCGGCAAGCGTGCCTTGCGGATTGAATTCAAGCTCAAGATCGCCTGCAAGATACTGCTCGGCGAACAGCTTGTTCTCGCCGACATAAGAGGAGATCATCTTCCTGATCTGACGCGTCTCCAGCAGGATGCCGAGGCCGTAGCCGTCGACGCCGGCATTGTTGGAAACGACGGTGAGGTCGCGCACGCCGGAAGCGCGGATCGCCTCGATGAGAGTCATGGGAATGCCGCAAAGGCCGAAGCCGCCAGACATGATCGTCATGCCGTCGGTCAGGATGTCCGCGAGTGCTTCGACCGCGTTTTGAAAGACCTTTCTCATCGAGCGTTCCAATCGAAACTTGACCGGGAGGGGACCCTTGAAGAGCCGCCACATAGAATTGTTCGGAAGGTATGCTGCCAGTTACGGCGTGATTGCCACCTTCAGGACGCCCCGCTGCGCCGTTGTGAGAACCGCACCCGCAAAGGCAGGCATGGCTCCAGCCGGAGGGCATGATCGCGCCAGATTTGTTGCAGCGGGCACGGCACGTGAAAGCCGTGCCCGCTGTAGTGGATGAGGCGGCTGCTATACGGCCTCTACTCGCTCAGGGAGTGCCAGCCCGAGCCATTCCTGGTAGAAAGTGTCGATGTCCGGCTCGAAATCGTGGATCACTGGATACCAAGGCGTCGGCGCCTCGACGTCGAGCAAGTCGCCCGATTTCGGGCAGTAATATTCGCGGATGACCTGCCAGGTGCTGGTGGGGGCCATCAGCTTCGGATAGAGTTCCTCCATCTCTTCCGGTGTCTCGCGCACCCGCATCACCGCGTGCAGCTTCCAGTTCTCACGCCAGTCACAGAACTCATGCCCCGCATGGCTCTTGACGACCCAGCGTTTGTCGCTCGGGCGCTGCACGATGTAGAGCTTGGGGCCGAGTGGCAGGACGATCCTGTCGTCCCACGGCACCTGCTCCTGCAGGATCTCCAGATACATCTGGAAGCGCTCCCGATCCTTTGGGGTGGAGAGCATGGTGTGCAGCGTGTCGCGGTCGATCTTGCCGTGGACGAGGTCCTTGATCTTCGCTTTTGTGTAAGCCATTTCCGTTCCTCCCTGGGAGCATCGAACCGAAAAGTGCGTGCGGTTTTGGGATTGCTTCGATGCTCGATCAAAATCTCAGAGCGTCCTTGGTGCGTCCGGCCGGACGCACGGCGCTCCAGGTGGGTGCTGGGCGCCCCTTGCGGAGCGCCAGCAGCGCATCATTCCTCGACGAACTGGACAGTCTTGACGTCCGGCAGTTCGGACAGGTCCATGGAGTATTCCCGGCCGTAAGACGGGATCGGCAGGTCGGCCTCCAGAAGCTGCCAGTCGACCGGCAGATCCCAGAACTCGCGGAATCCTTCCTCCCAGCGCGGCCCCAGCTTGAAAGAGGCGGCATACATCTGCTGGACATGCACGCCCGCGTCCTTGGCCAGGATGCGCTCGCGCTCTTTCGCCATCCACGCCTTGGTGGGCACGGCTTTGGCCAGACGCTCCTTGCGGATTTCGGCGCGTCTCGCCTCGGTACGGGCCTCGTCCATACCCAGCAGCCCGTCGGCCGACTTCACCAGCACCACGCCGTAGACGCTGTCGGCGAAGCGTTCGAGCAGATAGCCGCCGTTGACGTCATCGGCCACCTTCTGCGGCTCGCGGTCGAGCGGGTCGCCGAAGCCGGGGCCGCCACGCATGTAGTTGAGGTAGAGGTCGTAGTCCTTGAACATCTCCTCGGTGGTAATGGCCTGCTTGTCGCGTTTGATCTTCGCTTCCGGCAGCAGTGCATCCCAGACCGGGTTCTCCGGATCGGCATCGCCACCATGTGGGATGGCTCCACCCTCCTCGATGATCTTCTTCAGGCCAGTATCATGCGCGGCGAAGCGGTAGCCGGAGGCAGCAGGATAACCGCCCATCAGGCCCCAGTCGGAGCTGATGTGGCCATTGCCCATGAAGAACATGGTCCAGTCCTTGGCGTTCCAAACCATGCGCAGAGACTGGAAGCCGCAGCCGCCGCGATACTTGCCGGCACCGCCTGACGACGCCTTGATCTCGCGGCCGAGATAGATGAGTGGCTCGGCCAGTTCCCAAATCTCCATGTCGCCCATGTCGCCTTCCGGGTTCCAGATCGCGGCGGCGTGGCTGATGCCGTCGCCGATGGCAGAGGCGCCAACGCCATTGGCCGCGCATTCGAACGAGTTGACGGCATGGATCTCGTCATACTGGTTGAAGCCGCCACCCTGCAGCCAGTTCGAGGTGTTGGCGTTGCCGGCATTGACCTCTTCCAGATAGCCGCGCCCGAAATAGGCACGGCTCAGGCCCCGCCACAGCGAGGTCCACGACGAAACGAGGAAGTGCCAGCTATAGGCGAAGGCCACGCGCCGGTCGTCCGGGTTCATCCAGGTGCCTTTGGGCAGCCGGAACTCGGTGCCGTAGGCCGCGCCGTCATTGATCATCTCGGTCGGGATCAGTGTCTGGGTCATCATTACCCAGATCCCCGAGGTGAAGGAGACGGCATGGGCGTTATAGGTGTGCCAGCCCCACCGGCTCGATCCCTCGAAGTCGAGACGCCATGTGCCGTCCGGACGGATGGTCATCTCGGAGGGCGTGTGCATGATCGTGTCGACCTTGGCGAAGTCGGACGGCACGCGCACGTCCTCATGCGCGTAGGGCACGTCGACGAAGCCCACCTGACGGTACTTGCCGGGGATGGTCATCGCCTTGATGCGGTTCTGCAGGCCGACACGGCCATGCTCCACCGCCTCGTAGGCAAACTTCCAGAAGGCTTCGATGCCCTCGTCGGCAACCACCTCCTCGACCAGCTTGCGGATCATGTGACAGCCCGCGACACGGGTACGTTCATCCAGCATCCAGTAGCGCGTGGTGCGCACCATGCGCTGCGATTCGTGCAACCAGTCGCGGAACAGCGTGTCGTTTTCGCCGATCTTGCGGCAGGTCACAGAATAGCCGTCGCCGAAGCGCTGCACCTGGCCTGTGCACATGGAGCCGGGACCGACCGCGCCGGTGTCGATGACGTGGGTGACGCCGCCGACCCAGCCGATCAGCTCGCCCTCGTGGAAGATCGGCACGATGGTATGAATGTCGCAGGGGTGCACATTACCGATGAGCGAGTCGTTGTTGCAGAAGATGTCCCGGTCCTTGATGCCTGGATTCTCCTCCCAGCCGTTCTCGATCATGTATTTGATCGCCGCGCCCATGGTGCCGACATGGATGATGATGCCGGTGGAGGTGAGGATTGCATCGCCCGCCGCGTTGTAGAGGGTGAAGCACAGCTCGCCCTCCTGCTCCACGATCGGACTCGCCGCGATCTTCTTGGCCGTCTCGCGGGCATCGACGACGCCGGCGCGAAGTCGTGAGAACAGCTTGTTATAGAGGATCGGGTTGGACTTCTGCAGCGCTCTTTCCTTGAGGCCTGCGTAATGTCCGGTGGACTTGGTCTTCGCCAGCACCTCGTCGCGATGTTGCTTGAGGGTCTGGCCGCCGCGCACGATGCCGCGGATCTTGGTCTGGATGTTCATGTGGGTTCTCCTCCCTTCAGGCCGTTACACTTCCTTGAGATGGAACAGCCGGTGGCCGTCGAGCCAGGTCTCGAAGCCGCCGGGCACGACGAAGGTCGTGGCGTCGGATTCGATGATGGCGGGGCCGGCGATGCGGTTGCCGGGCCGCAGCGTCTCCATCTGGTAGATCTGCGCGTCGACCCATTTGCCCTTGCGGTAGAACTTGCGCGTTCCGAGCTTTGCGCTCTCGGGTGGCGTCGACTCACCCTCGGGTTCCTTCGGGATCCTGGGGCGCGGGATCGGCACGGTGCCGCGCATGATCGCGCCGGTGACCGAATAGCCGAGCTCCGGCGAGCGGGCCGAAGCGGCATAGACGCGGCCATAAGTGTCGTTGAAGGCATCAACCAGTGCGTCCCAATCATCGGGCGTGGAAGCGCTCTTGATCGGGCTTTCGATCTCGAGGTCGTTGAGCTGGCCGCGATACTGCATGCGGTAGCCCGGCTGGAGCTGCACCTGGTCACGCGAGTAGCCGTTGAGTTCGAACTCCTCCAGCACGCGCTCCGTCAGCTCGGCCCATGCCTCGTTGAGCACCCGCGCCTCTGCCGCCTTGGCCTTGTCGGAAGCATCCTCGGCGATGTTGATGTCGAGCGATTTGTCGTAACGGTATTCAAAATCCGCCGCCGCGCAGCCGAAGGCCGAGAAGCCCGCCGCCCATGCCGGCACGATGACGTCCTCAAAGCCCAGACCTTCGGTGTAGCCATAGGTGTGGACCGGACCCGCGCCGCCATAGGAAAAGCAGGTGAAGGAGGTGGGCGAATAACCCTTGCCCGAGATCATGGAGCGCAGATAGTCGCGCAGATCGCTGTCCAGCAGTTCGATCACGCCGGCGGCCGCTTCTTCGACCGACAGGCCGAGCGGATCGGCGATCTGCTCTTTCATCGCGTTCCAGGCGCGCTCGCGGTCGAGCTTGACCTGTCCGCCGAGGAAGTTGTCGGGGTTGAGATAGCCGAGAATGACATGACAGTCGGAAATCGTCACCGTTTCAATGCCGGATTCGGCCCAACACACGCCCACGCGATACCCGGCGCTGTCCGGTCCGAGCTTGATCGCCTTGGTGTAAGGGTCGAGGCGGATGAAGGAGCCGGCGCCTGCGCCAACAGAGTCCATCGCCACCAGCGGCAGCGATAGAACCAGACGCGCCATGTCGGGATCGTTGCGGATGGTGAGCTCGCCCTGCGTGATCAGTGCCACGTCGAAGGAGGTGCCGCCGATATCGGAGCAGGCGATGTTCTTGTAGCCCAGCACCTCTCCCAGATATTTGGCGCCGATGACGCCCCCGATCGGACCGGAGACGATGGTGCGGGCAAGCTCCTTGGCTTTCCACGAGATGGTACCGCCGTGGGTGGCCATGACGCGGAAGTCGAACTTGGAGCCGTTCTCTTTGAAGGCGCTCCCGATCTTGCGCAACGTCTCGCGCGAAGGCTCGGCCGCGAAAGCCTCGAGGATGGTAGTGTTGGTGCGGTGGGTTTCCTTGCGCACCGGATAGTAGTCGGTCGAGGCGAAGACCGGGATCTTCTTGCCCCATTTCTCGATTTCCTCCTGCACGATGTCCCGCACCCGGCGCTCATGGGCAGGGTTGCGGTAGCTGTGCAGCAACGAGATGACGATGCCCTCCACGTCCTGATCGATCAGGTCTCGCGCGGCTTTCCGAGCGGTGTCCTCGCGCAGTGGGATGACCACCTTGCCGAACATATCGACGCGCTCCATCACGCCGCGCGTGAGGTGGCGGGGAACCAGCGGCTCGTCGTAATAGTGGGTATTAAGGTGGATGCGGTCCTCATAGGCGAAGCCCAGATACGCCTGGATCGCCCGCCCCATGCGATGGAAATCCTCCATGCCGGCATTGACGATGAGGCCGGTGCGCAGGCCTTTGCGCTGTACCACGCGGTTGAGCATCGCCGTGCCGGAATAGACGCCGGTTTGGATGGTCGAGAGCGCCTCCTGCAGATTGAGACCCCATTGGCCCAGACCGTCACGCGAGCTTTCGATCAGCCCGAGTGCTTCGTTTTCAGGTGTCGATTGCGCCTTGCCAACGACGAACTCGCCATTGGAATCGACGAAGAACGTGTCGGTCATGGTGCCGCCGGCATCGATCCCGAGCACCTGCACCGTTCGTTTGGTTTGTTTGTCCAACTGCATTCTGATTCCTCCCTTCATGGCCAGACCCGCAAGATCGGGATTGGCCGCAGGGGAAAATGTGGATTCAGAAATGCACCATCGGACGTCCGATTTTCGGACGCCCTGACGGACATGTTGCGGACGCGAAGATCAGGACTTGCGCGTGCGAGCGATGCCGTAGCTGTCGAGCTTGAGATAGAGCGTGGAGCGGGCGATACCCAGCCGGCGCGCGGCTTCGGTGAGATTTCCGTCCGCAAACTCGATTGCTTCGAGGATCTCGGCTTTTTCAGAACCGCGCAGCGTATGCTCTTCCCTGCGCTCGGACCGGCGACGCATTTCGGCCGGCAGGTTCTTCTCGTCGATCAGGCCGCTCGGCGACAGCGCATCGAGCATCGCAACCAGATTGGACATCTCAAGCAGATTCCCCGGCCAGTGGTAGGCCTCCAGCAGGCTGAGTGCGCCGGAAGTGAAGCGCAGTTCGCGCTTGCCCGTAGTGCGTGCGTGGCGCTCGGCTACCATACGCAGCGAGGGGATGATTTCCTGTCGGCGCATGCGCAAAGGCGGTATGATCAGCCGTGCGCCGGCCAGCCGATAGTAGAGATCCCCGCGGAACCTGCCACCCTGCATGGCGTCGTAAAGTGGCGTGGATGACAGGGACAACAGCTTGATGCCGTTGCACGCGCGGGCGCTGACCTGTTCCAGCAGGCTGAGCAGCAGCTTTTGGGCCTCTGGCGGCAAGGATCCCGGCCGGTCGAGGCATAGCGCGCCGCCGCTTTCCGCAAGCTGCTCCAGCATGGCGGAACGCCGGGTCTCGCGTGCAAGATCCTCGCGCAGCGCTCGTGTGGTGAGCGTCGAGCAGTCGAGCATCTCGAAGCTGCCGGGCGGCCGGGCGGCGGCGCGGTGAATCGCCTGCGCAAGGAAGGTCTTGCCGGTTCCGGTTTCTCCTTCGATGAGGATCGGGATATGCGTTCCGGCGAGTCGCCGGGCCTGCCTGCACAGCTCGAATGTCACCGCGCCGATGCGGCCGATCTTGTCGAGCTCGGCTCCATGGCTGACCGGCACGGGTCGCCTGCGCGGCAGCGAAAGCATGACGCCGATAGCGTCCTCGCCCTCGGCGATGACTTCCAGATCGGCGCCTGGAAGGGAGCCCGACAGCGCTTCGGCGATATCCTCCGGCGCTTGCCCCATCAGATTGGGAATGCAGGCGCGCAGGAAGTTGAGCGCTTCGTTGCCGTCGTACAAACGGCGGAAATCCTCGTTGGCAAAGACTTCGCGCGCCGAGCGATCGAGCACCAGCACGGGGTCGGAGCCAAGCCGGCGCCGGCGCATTTGCAGCCGCTCCATCAGCTTTTCTCGCTCCATCGCGTGGTGCCGACCGAGATCGGCCTCGATCTGCAGCGCCAGCGTGGCCGAAAGCGCTGCCGCATTCGCCTGTTCAACGTCGTTCGGCCAGGATATATCGACAATGCCGAGCAGTCTGCCGTCGGCGGGATCGGTGATCGGCGTGGCGGCACAGTTCCAGCGGTGGATTTCCTCGCAATAGTGCTCGACGCTGTTCCACCTGTATCGGCCGGCGTAGATGGATGGCGGTGCCAATGGCATTGGTGCCAATCGAGGACTCGCTCCAGCGCCCGCCGACATGCAGATGATTCTCGCGGCCCCTTGCCTGCGTGACCTCGTCGCCGGCGACATCGAGCACGACGCCGCTATTGCTGCACAGAAGCAGCATGTTGCCGGTGTGGTTCAGAAGATATCCGGCCTTCTGAAGCGCGGCGCGCGCGCCAAGGCGCAACCGGCGGGCTTCCTGGCGATGGGCCACGAGTTCGCTTTCGCCGAGCTTCGGCGCGCTCTTGAGACTGGTGATGCCGCTGCTGGCACTGCGCTGCCAGCTTTGCAGCACAGGCTCGCGGACGCTGAGAGGAACACGCCCGATGGCCATGTACTCTTCCCAGTCCCGCTTCGTAATGCTGGCTACCATCTGTTCCTCCCGAGCAAATGGCGACGGCGGTATCATAGGGTAGCATTGGGCGGGATGTAAGTGCGTATTCTGGCCCTCATGCGACCATGGTCAAATAGAGCTGGCAGGGATCGAACGCTCTGATCGCCAGCCTACCATGCGGCGATTTGCGGAGTCCGCAGGCAATTGATGCCTTTACTGAACGAAGCAAAAGAAGCGTCAAGATTATAGCTGCGGCCAGGACGACGTCAGGCAGAGCCATCATCTTCATTGCCGTTCCGCGTCGTGCCGCTGGTTGGAGAAACCCCTTGTTGGCGGCCTCGGCCGGCCTTGGCCTTACGGCTGCGCCAACCACGATCCGAGCGGATGAAGGCTTCCAGCATGTGCGGGATCAGGGCTGCGGTGTCCACGGGTTCGTAGAGTCGACTGTGCTCGGCCGCATATTGGTCGAGTTCTTCCTTGAGCGGTTCCGGCAACGTGATCGTCAGACGCGTTAGACCGACCTTTGGCAGCCGGCCAAGCTTCAGTTCCGGCATGGTTCACCTCCTGGTCTAAGAGACATGCTGACTGTTCGGAAAATCGGCATGAGCGACGAGATCGCGATGGAGAGCCCCCGACCGCTCGAACGCTAGCTTGATGGGCTTGTCTTCGATGATCGGGCCGAATGTCGATTTGTTCATTGCGCAGCTCCGTAGGGCTCGAGGACCAAATCGCGGGTGACGATAATGCGGACCGGGAAGCCTGGTCTGATGGTCAGCGTGGGAGCAACCTGCAACTGGCGACGGATGATCTGCTGGCCGGCGTCGTTGATCGTGTCCTGTGCGCCGTCGCGAATGGCGCGGATCAGGCGGTCCTCATCGTCGACGGCGAGCTCAGCGCCGACGGCGAGCAGCGTCGAGAGGCCAGCAGCCTTCGCCAGATCCCACCAGTGATAGTCCACGCCATCTTCGAGTCCGGCATAGCCTTGCGTGTCCGCTCCGGGCTGACGCTCCAGCACGATCGAGCGACCGTTCGGGAAGATCAGGCGATTCCAGACGAGCAGCACGCGGCGCTGCCCGAAACCGACATCGTTGCTGTATTCGCCGATGATTCGGGTGCCCTGGGGCACAAGCAGGACCCGGCCGGTGGGGCTGTCGTAGATGTGTTCCGTCACCTGGGCGGTGATCTGACCGGGCAGATCGGAGCGGATGCCGGTGATCAGCGCGGCTGGAATCACCGCGCCGGCCTGCAGCACAAAGGGCGATGCTGGCGGCATGACGCGATCTGAGGCGACGGTGCGCCTGTCGACGGCGGCGTTGAGGAAGGCGTTTTGCCGGTCCTGGGCAGTTGGGGCACCTAACTGGCCTGCAAGCCCGAGGCCGGCAAGATTTGGACTGGCGACGCCTGGAGAGGTTGCGGCAGCCGCTCCCGTTCTCGGGCCGGTCTGGAAGAAGACGCGGCTGGTCCGGGCCGCTTCTTCCTCGGCCAGACGGCGCTGTTCCTCGGGATCGACCTGCGGTGTCGCCATGGCCGGCGGCACGACCGGCCGGCCGCGGTTCTGGGCGTCGAGGATCGGCCGCCCGAGATCGCCGGGCAAAGCTGGGCCCAGTACCGGGCCGGTGTAGTCGCGCGGCAGGCCCGCGAGGCCATCGGCCGTCGGCCTGTTGTCGATGGAGTAGAGCTCCTCGTTCTCCGTACCGGCATCGCGCGTCTGGAGCGCATACATCAGCGCACCTGCGATGCCGATGCTGGCGATGAGGCCGACGCTGGCCAGAACTTTGCGCGACAGGCGCGTGACGCGCGGCGGCTCCGCACGCAGCCGCATGGTGGATGTGGAATCGACGGCGACGCCGGTGAGCGGAGCGCTCTCTTCGCTTTTTTCTTCGTGGTTGCTCATGACGTTGGCCTTCCGTCGGTACGAACGATCCTGACGGTCTGCTGGCGGTCGCCGCCGCCGAGACGCAGCTCGGCCGCGCCGAAGAGGCGATCGACGATCAGGATGTTCTGGTAGATGCGGCTGTTGACGATCTGGGCCTCGCCGTCCGATCCGATGACGAAGAGCGGTGGCATCTCGCCCTGCACGATGCCGCGCGGGAACTCGACATAGACCCGGCGTCCGTCGTCATAGACCGAGACCGGCCGCCATGGCGGCGTGTCGCCGGTCAGGCCGTAGCGATAGTTCCTCGCCGCAACGGCCGGAATAACCGGCGTGGCCGGAACGCTCTGCCGCTGACCGGCGGGCGGCTGCGGATAGGCCCACGCGACGGCAGGCATATAGGGGCTTTCGCCTGATTGCAGCTCGATCATGTAGACGCGGCGATCGGTCGTGACGACGAGATTGGTGGTGATGTCGGCGCGCGTCGGCTTGACGAGAATGTGGACGCGGCGGGCGGCGCCGCTGCCGCTCTCGGTATCGCCGATGATCCAGCGCGCCGTGTCGCCGGCGGCGATCGGGCCGGCGCCGGTCAGGCTCTCGCCCGGCTCGAGTGCAATATTGGTGATCTGGCCGGGGGCGGCATAGACCTGATAGAGCGCCCCTTCGCTCCAGGGATAGATCTGGATGGAATTGTAGTATCCCTCGCGCCGTGGCTGAACCCTTGCGGCGGCATTGGCGTTCTGGACGCGACCTTCCGGCGTACTGGCGGCGGTACCACCGCGCGCCGGCGTCCAGGCCGGCGGCACATGCAATGGGCGCGGCCGCTGGTCGGTGACGATCGCCGGCACGGCCGGAAGTGGCGGCACGTCGGCATCGTAGCTGATCTGGGGTGGCCGGTTGGTTGCACAGCCCGCAAGCATGGTGGCGGAAAGCAGGACAATCGCCAATGCGGGTTTACGGAAACGCTGAAAGGCGGGTTTGTTCATCGTCGGGCGGCTCATTGGCTCATCTCCCGCGACCAATTGATGGCGTTGACGTAGATCCCCAGCGGATTGGCGCGCAGCCGCTCGGCGTCGCGCGGCGTCTGGATCACGATCGTCAGGATCGCGGTCCAACGTTCGGTGGTGGAGAGCTGGCCGTTCTCGTAATGGCGCTCGGTCCAGGCGACGCGGAAGCTGTCCGGCGATGCACGTATGACGCTCGATACCTCGACGGCGATCTGCTGGCGGCCGACGCGGGTGAACGGGTCATTGGCGCGGGCATAGTCGTTGAGAGCGGCTGCGCCGCGGTCCGTGGTCCACTCATAGGCCCGAAGCCAGTTCTGCCGCACGATGATGGCGTCGGCCGGGATCGAGCGGGTCTGCTCGATGAAGCGCGCGAGGTGCCAGGCGATCTGGGGATCGGTCGGCCGATAGTCGGCCGATGCCGGGGCGACGGTCTGGGCCTGGCCGAGGTTGTCCACCTGCACCACCCAGGGAACTACGGTCCCGCGCGCCGACTGCCAGACAAGGGCTGCGGCAAAGCCGGCCGAGAGGATCAGGCTGCCGAACGCCATATAGCGCCAGTTCTTGGCCTGCACGCGGGCCGAGCCGATGCGCTCGTCCCAGACTTGCGCGGCCTTTTGGTAAGGCGTTTCTGGTTCCGGCGTCTTGCCGTAGTGGGTGGCGGGTCGTTTGAAGAGGCTCATGAGCGGTCACTTTCGGAAAGATTGACGGAAGAGCCGCCGCCGTGGCTGTCGCCGGACCGGACGGCGTGCGCGGCGGCTGAGATGCCGTGGCTGAGGGCCTGGCTGCGTTTCATGCGCTTTGCCCAGTCAGGGGCTCCATCGCGCTGAGGACTGACGGATTCGGCAGCCGCATCCGCGCCGCCAATGGTTCCCATGGTCGAGGAGCCACCGGTCACGCCGAAGCCGGCCTTGGCGCCATCGGAGAAGCTGGATTTGACGCTCTCGGATGCGCGGGCGGCGGCGCGCTTGAGCGGCGAGACAGCGGCCGATCCCGCGGCGCGCGCAACGCCGCCGAGGCCGGATGCGACGCCCGCGGCGCCGGACTGTCCCAGCGAGCCGAGGCTGTAGGCCGACGAAGCCGCACCTGCCGCGGCCGCACCGCCGCGAACAGCAGCGCCGCCGCCGGAGATCGCTGCCCCTCCACCCTTCACGGCAAGGCCCGCGGCGCCCCCGGCAGCAAGCGCTGCGCCACCGACGGCAAGGCCAGTACCGACAGCTGCGCCGGCGCCAAGCTGCGGCCCGCCCGACACGAGGCCATTGGCAATACCGGGGCCGAAGATGCCGAGGCCCAGAAGGGAAAGTGCTGCGAGCACGACGGCCATGGCGTCATCGATGGACGGTGTCTGGCCACCGAAGCCGGCGGTGAACTGCGAGAACAGGGTCGAGCCGATGCCGATCACGACGGCCAGAACCAGCACCTTGATGCCGGAGGAGACGACGTTGCCCAAGACCCGTTCGGCCATGAAAGCGGTCTTGCCGAACAGTCCGAAGGGGATCAGCACGAAGCCGGCCAAGGTGGTGAGCTTGAATTCGATAAGCGTCACGAAGAGCTGCACGGCCAGGATGAAGAAGGCGAGCAGCACCAGCGCCCAGGCGAAGAGCAAGCAGGCGATCTGGATGAAGTTCTCGAAGAAGGCGACCCAGCCCATCAGGTCGGAGATGGAATCGAGCAAGGGGCGAGCGGCATCGAGGCCGGTCTGAGCGACCTTGCCGGGGCGCAGGAGATCCTCGACCGTGAAGCTGGTGCCGGAGCCCCTCAGGCCGAGACCGGCAAAGCTATCGAAGACGATCTTGGCGAGGTTGTTCCAGTTGCCGATGATGTAGGCGAAGACGCCGACGAACAGCGTCTTCTTGACCAGCCGCGCGATGATGTCGTCGTCCGCGCCCCAGGACCAGAAGAGAGCCGCGAGCGTCACGTCGATGACGATCAGCGTGGTGGCGATGAAGGCCACCTCGTCGCCGAGCAGGCCAAAGCCAGAGTCGATATAGCGGGTGAATGTCCCGAGGAATGTATCGATAACGCCTGTTCCGCCCATCGACCTATCTCCCCTCGCCCGCGGCCGAAGGAGCCGGTTGCGGCGAACGGCCGAGGAATCGGTCGCGGGTTTCGGCCCAGACGCGCAGGCAGTCGGGATCGTTGGCGGCACTCTGCCCAAGCTGTTGGCACCGGCGTTGCGCCTCGCGCAACGGATCGCGTGCGGGCTCGATGAGGCGCACCGGCTCCGTTCCCGGAGCTTCTTCTTTTCGGGTCATCTCGATCGCCGTCGCGGTAATGGCGACGGCGACGAAGACGACGGCGCCCAGCCGGGCCAGCATCTTGCCATCCATGGCCGCCCCCTTTCGCCGTGTCAGTTGCCGTTGTTGAACATCTGCGCGTTGCCCGGCTGATAGCCGGAACCGGGCGTCAGGAAGCGGCGGCGCTGTTCGCGTCCCTGTTCGGCCGCAGCCGCGCGTTCGGCTTCGCTCAGCGCGCCGGCTCGGCCATTCGCCGAGATCAGGGCGATCAGGTCGGAGAGCTGCTGCGACTGGAGCGCGAGGAGCTGGTTGCCGGCCTGGGTCGCCTGGAGCGCGCCCGTCGCGCCCTGGCTCTGGCCGACCAGCGTCGCCATTTCGGCACGGTTCGTGTCGATGTTGCCGACCACGCCGGCTTGCACGCGCATGGCGTCCTGCAGGCTGCCCACGGTGTTCTGCCAGCGCGCGCGGGCGTCGGCGACGAGTTGCTGCTCCGTCATTGACATGGAGACATTGCCGTATTGCTGCTGAAACATCTGGTCGATGCGTTGGACATCGAAGGCGATGTTCTGCGCCTGGTTCAGAAGCTGCTGCGTGCGCTGGACACTCTGCTGGAGCTGCTGGAGTGAGGAATGCGGC
Source organism: Rhodoligotrophos sp. CJ14 (assembly GCF_038811545.1). Taxonomy (GTDB): domain Bacteria; phylum Pseudomonadota; class Alphaproteobacteria; order Rhizobiales; family Im1; genus Rhodoligotrophos; species Rhodoligotrophos ferricapiens. The sequence continues at coordinate 3,054,481 of NZ_CP133319.1, read as the reverse complement.
AGGCTCGCGAGATTGCGGGCTTGGTTGATGAGCATCTGCGCTTCGTTCTGGAGGCTCTGAATCTGGTTGTTGATCTGCTCCATGGCGCGCGCCGCCGAGAGTACGTTTTCGACGTAGTTCCTCGGATCGAAGACGATCCACTGCGCGGCGGCGGGTGCGACGAGCACCGGCGACAAAGCGATGGGGAATGAAAGGAATGTTGCGGCAAGCAAGGCCGCGCGCGGGCGACGGATCATGATGGTGTCTCCAGGTTGGTGAGGTCGGGGATCAGGTCGACTGCCCAGTCGACGCCGCGCAGGCGCAGCCAGGCTGCGAGGAAGCCGTCGCGACCATGCTCGGCGAAGATGCGGGCGATGGCCGCCTGGTCGGATTTCGAGGATGCGGCGGTGAGCGCCAGTCCGACTTCGGAGAGACCGAGCTCGAAGAGGCGGTTGCCGCGCCGCGACTGGCAGTAATAGTCGCGCTTGGGCGTGGCCCGCGCGAGGATCTCGATCTGCCGGTCGTTGAGACCGAAGCGGCGATAGATCGCGGTGATCTGCGGCTCGATAGCGCGCTCGTTCGGTAGCAGCAGCCGCGTCGGGCAGCTTTCGATGATCGCCGGCGCGATCGCCGAACCGTCAATGTCGCTGAGCGATTGGGTGGCGAAGATGACGCTGGCGTTTTTCTTGCGCAGTGTTTTCAGCCATTCGCGCAATTGCCCCGCAAATCCTTCGTCATCGAGCGCGAGCCATCCTTCGTCGATGATCAGGAGCGTGGGCGAGCCGTCGAGACGATCGCCGATGCGATGGAAGAGGTAGGCGAGCACGGCTGGCGCGGAGCCCGTGCCGACCAGGCCCTCGATCTCGAACGCCTGCACCGAGCCCTGGCCCAGATGCTCGGTCTCGGCGTCGAGCAGCCGTCCGTAGGGACCGCCGACGCAATAGGAGCGCAGCGCCTGCTTCAGATCGTTCGATTGCAGGAGAACGCAAAGGCCGGTGATCGTCCGCTCTTCGACCGGCGCGGAGGCCAGCGAGGTCAGCGCCGACCAGAGATGCTCCTTGACCTCGGGCGTGATCGCGATGCCCTCGCGCATCAGGATGGCGACGAGCCAGTCGGCGGCCCAGGCCCGCTCGGGCATCTCATGGACGCGGGCGAGCGGCTGGAGTGAGACGGAGAAGTCCGATCCCTCGGTCAGGTCGCCGCCGAGGTCGTGCCAGTCGCCACCCATGGCGAGCGCGGCCGCCCGGATCGAGCCGCCGAAATCGAAGGCGAAAACCTGCGAGTTCTCATATCGGCGGAATTGCAGGGCCATGAGGGCGAGCAGGACCGATTTGCCGGCGCCGGTCGGTCCGACGACAAGCGTATGGCCGACGTCGCCGACGTGAAGGGAAAACCGGAACGGGGTGCTTCCCTCGGTTTTGCCGTACAGCAAGGGCGGCGACCCGAAGTGCTCATCCCGTTCCGGTCCCGCCCACACGGCGCTCAGGGGGATCATGTGGGCGAGATTGAGCGTCGAGATCGGCGGCTGGCGGACATTGGCGTAGACATGGCCCGGCAGCGAACCGAGCCAGGCGTCCACCGCATTGATGGTCTCGACCATCGCCGTGAAGTCGCGGCCCTGAATAACCTTCTCGACCAGCCGCAGCTTCTCGTCGGCGATACGGGGATCGGCGTCCCAGACAGTGATGGTGGCGGTCACGTAGGCTTGCCCGGCATAGTCGGCGCCGAGCTCCTGAAGGGCGAGATCGGCATCAGCGGCCTTGTTGGCCGCATCGGTGTCGACGAGCGCCGATGCCTCGTTGGTCATCACCTCCTTGATGATCGCGCCGATCGATTTGCGCTTGGCGAACCACTGCCGGCGGATCTTCGTCAGCAGCTTCGTGGCGTCGGTCTTGTCGAGCAGGATCGCCCGCGTCGACCACCGATATGGGAACGCCAAGCGGTTGAGATCGTCGAGGATTCCGGGTGTGGTCGCGGTCGGGAAGCCGATGATCGTGAGGATGCGCAGATGCGCATTGCCAAGACGCGGCTCGAGCCCACCGGTCAGCGGCTGATCGGCGAGCAGCGCGTCGAGATAGATCGGGGTTTCCGACACGCGCACCCGGTGCCGGTTGGTCGAGACGGTCGAATGCAGGTAGGTCAGCGTCTCGCTGTCATCGAGCCAGGCGCATTCGGGCATGAAGCCGTCGAGCAGCGCCAGCACGCGATCGGTGCGATCGATGAAACCGCGTAGGATCTCGTGCGGATCGACGCCGGCGCGGTCGCGTCCTTCGTAGAGCCAGGTCTCGGTGCGGGCGGCTTCTTCCGCCGGCGGCAGATAGGTGAAGGTCAGGAAATAGCTGGAGATGAAATGCGCCCCGGCTTCCTCAAACGCCGCCTTGCGCTCGGCGTCGAGGAGCGCCGAGGCAGGATCGGCAAAACGGCTTTCCGGATAGGTCGAGGCTTCGTGGCGCTGCGCCTCGACGAAGATCGCCCAGCCGGAGCCGAGACGGCGGAAGGCGTTGTTGAGACGCCCGGCAACGGCGACCAGCTCGGCGGCAACGGCACTGTCGAGATCCGGGCCGCGGAAGCGTGCCGTGCGCTGGAACGATCCGTCCTTGTTGAGGACGGCGCCCTCACCGACGAGAGCGACCCAGGGCAGGTAGTCGGCGAGGCGGGCGGCGGCGCGGCGATATTCGGCAAGGTTCATCATGATGGCACCGTCCTCAGACCGACAGGTGACCGGGGATGCGCAGGTGGCGCCGGCCGACCTCGACGAAGAGCGGATCGCGCTTGGCCGCCCAGACGGCGGCGAAGTGGCCGATGGCCCAGATCGCGAGACCGACCAGCCAGAGGCGCAGGCCGAGCCCTACGGCCCCCGCCAGCGTTCCGTTCATGATGGCGATGGAGCGCGGAGCGCCGCCGAGCAGGATGTGCTCGGTCAAGGCGCGATGAACCGGAACGGTGAAGCCTGGCACCGCGTCGAGCTGTTCGTACCCGCCCGCCATCAGACCAGCGCCCCGCCGCCGAACGAGAAGAATGACAGGAAGAAGCTCGACGCGGCGAATGCGATCGACAGGCCGAAGACGATCTGGATCAGCCGGCGGAAGCCGCCCGAGGTGTCGCCGAAGGCCAGCGTCAGGCCGGTGACGATGATGATGATGACGGCGATGATCTTGGCGACCGGTCCTTCGATCGACTCAAGAATTGATTGCAGCGGCGCTTCCCACGGCATGGACGAGCCAGACGCGTGGGCGGCGGGCGCGAGGACTAGGCTGGTATAGGTAACGGCGACGGCCGTCGCGACATGGCGGCGGATGCGAAGTGCATGGCGGTTCATGAGGGATCTCCTGCTGGGTTGGGGGCTTGCGTTGCGGGGGTGATGCGGTAGTCGTCCTCCGGGCCGAGACCCTCGACACGGGCAAGCTCGACGAGCCGGCGCTGCGATCCGCGCCCGGCAAGCACTGCGACGAGATCGATGGTTTCGGCGATGAGCGCGCGCGGGACGGTGACGACGGCTTCCTGGATGAGCTGCTCGAGACGGCGCAGCGCGCCGATGCCGGTGCCGGCGTGAATGGTGCCGATGCCGCCAGGATGGCCGGTGCCCCACGCTTTCAGGAGGTCGAGGGCTTCGGACCCGCGCACCTCGCCGATCGGGATGCGGTCGGGGCGCAGGCGCAGGGAGGACCGGACCAGATCGGAGAGCGTCGCCACACCGTCCTTGGTGCGCATGGCGACGAGGTTTGGCGCGGCGCATTGCAGCTCGCGCGTATCCTCGATGATGACGACGCGGTCCGTGGTCTTCGCCACTTCGGCGAGCAGTGCGTTGGTCAGTGTAGTCTTGCCGGTCGAGGTGCCGCCGGCGACGAGAATGTTTGCGCGCGAGGCGATGGCCGCGCGCAGCGCCTCGGCCTGATCCGCCGACATGATGCCGCCGGCAACGTAGTGATCGAGTGTGAAGACAGCGATGGCAGGCTTGCGGATGGCGAAGGCAGGCGCCGCAACGATGGGTGGCAGCAAGCCTTCAAACCGCTCCCCCGTCTCGGGCAGTTCGGCGGAGACACGCGGGCTACCCGGATGAACTTCGGCGCCGACATGGTGTGCGACGAGACGGACGATGCGCTCGCCATCGGCGGGCGCCAGTCGTTCGCCCGTGTCGGAGAGACCTTCGGACAGGCAGTCGATCCAGAGCCGGCCGTCGGGATTGAGCATCACCTCGACGATCGACGGGTCTTCCAGAAACCGGGCGATCGCCGGCCCGAGGGCCGTGCGCAGCATGCGCGCACCGCGCGCGATCGCCTCCGACTTGTGGTGAGATGCCGCCATGTCGTCCCCTTGTGGTCAGGGACCGTTCAGCCGGCCCTGGATCGGGGACGATTAAAAGAGCCTGAAATTGGGCTGTTTCAACAAGTCTTTGTCGTAGTAGTAGCCTAGCGTGCAAATACAGGCGAACGGCGGCGCAGCCTTAAGTTTGAACTGTGTATGACCATGACTATTGGTCGATGTCCTCGGTCGAGCCTGCCTCAGATTCGGGAACGACATCGTCCGGAATCTCGCGCAGGAAACTTTGCCCCTGCTGCAGGCGTCGGCCGAGCGTTTCGATAAACCCCTCGTAGCGTTCCCGCCCCTTCACCTGAGCTGCGGCCTGCGCCTCACCGGCGAGCGGCGGCGTGACGGAAAGCCAGAAGCGCACGAACAGGGCGAGTGTCTCGGCGGTGACGCCGAGATCGCGCTCCAATCGCTGCACTTGCCGTGTCAACCGATCGAGACGGCGGGTGAGCGCGGCCTCGCGCTTGTCGGCGCCATCCGGCGACAGGAAGGAGGCAACGGCCGCCTCGACGATCGCGGAGCGCGAAATCTTCTTGCGATCGGCGAGGTCGGCGATCTGGCGCAGCATGTCGGGCGGGAAATACACATTCATGCGGTCGCGCATGGTTCAAAGCTCCATATTGTCGTTGGGGTCCATGGCGACCTGGCGAGCGATGCCGCTCATCCGGCGTCGCAGCGCCTGGCGCTGGCGGGCGGCGTCCTCCGGCTCGTCGTCGAGAAGGGCCGTAAATTCTTCGGCCGGATTCTGCTCCGTCGTCTCCTTGACGATCGCGACGTGCTCGGGCAGCTCGGGCTCGCGTCGCAGGCCGCTGTTGGCGGCGTCCTGCTCGGCCTTTCGGATCTCGGCCAGCAAGGCCGCGTCGGGTGCTTGCGGCTTCAGCTCCGTCCAGGGGTCCTTTCGCGCGGTTCGGCTTGTCTTGGCCGGATCGGGCGGTGGTAGCACCCGCTCGGCGAAGCGCTTGTCCTCGAAATAGCGCGCCTTCTTGGCCCGGATCGGCGGCGTGGCCGCCAGCATGACGATCTCATCGGTGGGCGGAAGCTGCATGATCTCGCCCGGCGTCAGCAGCGGCCGGGCGGTTTCGGAGCGCGAGACCATCAAATGCCCTAGCCACGGCGACAGCCGATGGCCGGCATAGTTCTTCATCGCCTTCATCTCGGTCGCGGTGCCGAGCGCGTCCGAGACGCGCTTCGCCGTGCGCTCGTCGTTGGTAGCGAAGCTGACGCGCACATGGCAGTTGTCGAGGATCGAGTTGTTGGCGCCGTAGGCTTTCTCGATCTGGTTCAGGGACTGGGCGATCAGGAAGGCCTTCATGCCGTAGCCGGCCATGAAGGCGAGCGCGCTCTCGAAGAAGTCGAGACGGCCGAGCGCTGGAAACTCGTCGAGCATCATCAGCACGCGATGGCGGCGCGTCTCGGCATGTAGGTCCTCGGTCAACCGCCGGCCGATCTGGTTGAGCACGAGACGGATCAGCGGCTTGGTGCGCGAAATGTCCGAGGGCGGCACGACGAGATAGAGGGTGGCCGGGCGCGCATCTTCGATCAGATCGGCGATGCGCCAGTCGCAGCGTCGGGTCACTTCGGCAACGACCGGATCGCGATAGAGCCCGAGGAACGACATGGCCGTCGACAGCACGCCGGAGCGTTCGTTGTCGGATTTGTTGAGGAGTTCGCGCGCCGTCGACGCAATGACCGGGTGTGGGCCGGCTTCGCCGAGATGCGGCGTGGTCATCATCGCCGCAAGCGTCGTCTCGATCGGACGTTTCGGATCGGACAGGAACCCGGCGACGCCGGCCAGCGTCTTGTCCTTCTCGGCATACAGAACGTGGAGGATCGCGCCGACCAGCAGCGAGTGGCTTGTCTTTTCCCAATGATTGCGCTTTTCCAGCGAGCCTTCGGGATCGACGAGCACGTCAGCGACGTTCTGGACGTCGCGCACCTCCCATTCGCCGCGACGCACCTCGAGCAGCGGATTGTAGGCGGCTGATTTAGGGTTGGTCGGATCGAAGAGCAGCACGCGGCCGTGCTTTGACCGGAAGCCGGCGGTGAGCTGCCAGTTCTCCCCCTTGATGTCGTGAACGATGGCAGAGCCCGGCCAGGTCAGCAGTGAGGGAACCACCAAGCCCACGCCCTTGCCGGATCGGGTCGGTGCGAAGCACAGGACGTGCTCGGGACCGTCATGACGCAGGTAGTCGCGCTCGAGTTTTCCGAGCACGACGCCGTCGGGGTTGAGCAATCCTGCCGCCTTGACCTCGTCGCGCTTAGCCCATCGCGCGGAGCCATAGGTCTCGACATTCTTCTGTTCGCGGGCGCGCCAGATCGACATGCCGATGGCGACGGCAATGGCGATGAAGCCGCCGGATGCTGCGATAATGCCGCCTCTGGCGAAGACGTTCGGCGCGTAGACGTCGAAGAAGTACCACCACCAGAAGATCGCCGGCGGATAATAGATCGGGGCGCCGGCGAGTACGAACCAGGGCGTGCCGAGCTGCGCCTGATAGCCGAGCTGCCAGGCCACATACTGCGTCGCGCCCCACGTCGTGACGAGGACGATCAGGAAGACGGTGAGGATCTGGCCCCAGAGTATTTTGGTGGCGGACATGGGTGTGCTTCCGGGCAAATACCCGGCAGATCGAGCCTCGAAACCGCCATGACAAGAGCGAGAATAGAACTGTCGAATAAACGGATAGCATAGCGTGCATATCGGAAAAGCTGGTGCGTTCGCGATGTAGCATAGGGCCGAGAAAGATGTTGGGATTGCGCAGTTTTGGTTGGTGGCGGTTCTCAGTCTCCACGGGGCTGTGCGCGGAGTTCCGAGTCATCCTGATCCTTGTTAGGGTGAAAGCATGAAGCTCGCTGGCTGATCGGGAATGGAACGGCCCATGGGTGAAGGCCTCCAAAAGGGGGACTGGGAGCGCTTCCGTGCCTTGGGGAGCGTGCCGGAGGGGATTCGGGAAGTCGTGCTCGGATCATGGATCCGGTCGCGCAGTGATGGAGGGCTGTATTCGCTTCAGCAGGCGCCATCCTTGGCTCTGGATGAACTGAACCGGCGCCGGTCGAGGAACTGGCGCCTGCGCCGAGCGGCAGAGAGCGCGGTGCGACAGGCGGGCGACATGCTTGAGGATGCCGGCGCCATGCTCCTGCTTTGCGATGGCGGCGGCGTCATTCTCGAGGCGGCGGGCGACGCGCGCATCCGGTCGCGCGGCGAGGAGAACCATCTCCATCCCGGCGGACTGTGGGCGGAAACTGCGATCGGCACCAATGCGATCGGCACGGCGCTGCATCTGGGCGCGCCTGTCACCATCGGCAGCGTCGAGCATTTCTGCGAGGCGATCCAGCGTTGGTCCTGTGCGGCGGCGCCCGTGCGAGATCCGGTGGACGGGCGGGTTCTAGGCGTTGTGGATGTCTCGGCCCCGTCCGATGAACACATGCGGCAGGGCGCGGCGCTCGCCGTCGGTCTCGCGCTGCAGATCGAGGAGACGCTGCGTGGAACGATGTTGCAGGAGCGCGAGCGGCTCATCAGACGGCTGCTCGATGCGGCAGGGTCCCTTGACCGCGACAGGATCCTGGTTGACCGCCACGGCCGCAGGATCTGGGCTTCGCACGACAGCAGGTGGATCGATGCAAGGCTCGTCTCGGTCGCCGATCTGCTGGATGAGGCGAGCCTCCATGAGGATGCCCGCGTGCTTGCCGAACGGATCCGCGAGGGCCTGCCCGACGCCGACGTGGAGGTGATCTCGGAGGAGGGCGAAGTGCAGGGGTTGATTATTTCTTTCGCGGATCGCCGAGGGGGACAGCGCCATACCGAGCGAGAGCGGTCTGACAGCGGGGAAACGCTGCGCGATCGCGAACGGGCCCATGTTCTCGACACGGTCGCCGAATGCGACGGCAATCTGAGCGAGACGGCGCGGCGTCTCGGGATTTCACGCTCGACGCTCTATCTCAAGCTCGAGCAATATGGCGTCTCGCGTCGGCGCTGAATCAGGCTCCACGATTCAGGGATGAATTCGTTCGTCTTCGGCGCGCGTCTGCCAGGCCCGCCTGTCCGAAAATCGGACAGGCGGGGTCGACGTGGCCCGGGGTAAAGACATCGGACAATCAGCGCCCAAGGAGGAAACGAGAATGAAAGCGCTCGTCTATCAAGGACCCGGCAAGAAAGACTGGGTCGAAAAGGCAAAACCTGGCATTGAAAAACCCACCGACGTGATCGTGCGGGTGACCAAGACCACGATTTGCGGCACCGATCTTCATATCCTGAAGGGGGATGTGCCCGCGGTGACCGAAGGCCGGACGCTGGGCCATGAAGGTGTCGGCGTGGTTGAGGAAGTCGGCGGAGCCGTGCGCAACTTCAAGAAGGGCGACGCGGTTCTGATTTCCTGCGTCACCTCCTGCGGGACCTGCCCGAACTGCAAGCGCCAGCTTTACGCGCATTGCTCGGACGGGGGCTGGATCCTCGGCCATAAGATCGATGGCACCCAGGCGGAATATGTCCGCATCCCCTATGGCGACAATTCGCTCTACCCCATCCCGGAGGGCGCTGACGAAGAGGCGCTGGTGATGCTATCGGACATTATGCCGACCGGGCTTGAGATCGGCGTCCAGGCCGGTCGGGTGAAGCCGGGCGACACCATCGCGATAATCGGCGCCGGCCCGGTGGGCATGTCGGTGCTGCTGACCTCGCAGTTCTACTCGCCCGGCCGCATCATCATGATCGACATGGACCCGGCGCGGCTGGAACTGGCCAAACAGTTCGGCGCCACTGATCTGGTCCAGGTCGGAACGGAAGACGCTGTTACGCGCGTTTTGGAGATCACCGGCGGAGCAGGCGTCGACGTCGCCATCGAGGCGGTCGGCATTCCGGCGACCTTCGATATCTGCCAGAAGATCGTCTCGGCCGGCGGCAACATCGCCAACGTCGGCGTTCACGGCAAACCCGTCCAGCTTCATATCGAAGAACTCTGGATCAGGAACATCAACATCTCGATGGGGCTGGTATGCACCAACACCACGCCCATGCTGCTGAAGACCTTGGGATCCGGTAAGGTCAATCCAGGCAAGCTGGTGACCCATCGCTTCCCGCTGGATGAGATTCTGAACGCCTATGACGTCTTTGCGAATGCCGCACGCGAAAAGGCGATGAAGGTAATCCTCCAGGCCTGAGGCGCTATTTTCTTCAGCTTTGTGGATGAACACCCCGTCTGGACGATCTGGCGGGGTGTTCTTGCATCCTCAGGGACATTCGGGTCGCGCCGATCGCCTCGCTATTTCCGGGTTGCGATCCCCGCTGCAAAGATGCCGAGCAGGGTCAACAGGGCGATGCCGAGGCTGACATAGCGCGCCGCATCGGCGACCGAGTCCCCGCCCGCCGCCATCAACGTGCCGGCGACAGCCGAGGTGATGGAGAAGGCGATGAGTTGGGTGGTGGTGATCGCCGCCGCCGCCTTGCCGCCTTCGGCCGGATCGGTCGTGCTGCTCATGGCGGCCACGCCGAGCAGCGGCCAGGCGAGGCCGATGCCGATGCCCGCGAGCGCGAGAACCGCAGTCCAGATCGCCACCGTGGTCAGGCTGGCGTTTTCCGTCTGCAACAGGCCATAGGCGATGAGGCCTGCCGTCAGAAGCAACGGCCCGAGGCGTATGGCGCGTCGGCGGCCGCTCTCGGAGGAAACCGAGACGACGAACAATTGTGCGATGACCCAAGCGAGCGACAGCACCGCGCCGAGCAGGCCGGCGATCAACGGGCTGAGGCCGGCGAGCTGTTGGCCGAAGAGCGGAATGAAGTTCTCGACCATGACTCCGGCGCTGAGTGCGGCGACGGTCAGATAGACCCATTTCAGGGCGTTGCCGCGCCGATAGGTGATGCGCGGAAGAATGGTGTTGTGCGAGCGTCGCTCCACCACGACAAAGAGCCAAAGCAGCACGAAACCGATGCCGATCGTCGCCAGGGTTGGCCAGCCGATAGGCGCGATGGCGCTGAGGCTGATGGCGATGGTCGCCAGAACCAGCGGGATGAGCGAGGCGACGGGCACGGGCGAGCGATGCCCTGAACCGGCTGTCCCGGCGAAGGAACGCTGCGCGACGATGGCGAAGATCAGTGAAACGAGGGCGAGCCCGGCATAGGACCAGCGCCAGAGGCCGAGTTCGGCGAACAGGCCGCCGAGCGCCGGACCGAAGAGCGTACCCAAGCCCCACATGGCCGACACGACGCCGGTTGCCCGCGCCCAATGCCGTTCGGGAAGGGCTGAGCGGATCACGGCGTAGCCGAGCCCTGCCAGCAGGCCGCCGCCGAGGCCCTGTACCACCCGGCCGACGATCAGCAGTTCCATTGTCGGGCTGGCGGCATTGGCCGCCGCGCCGAGCGCGAAGACGACGAAGGCCGCCACATAGGCAAGCGCCGGTCCCTTCCAGTCGAGGATACGGCTGACGAACAGGGAGGCCACGATGGCCGAGATGACGAAGCCTGTCGTCACCCACGCATAATATTGCTGCCCGCCGATATCGGCGACGATGGAGGGCATGAGCGCTGCGGTGAAATAGAGGTTCATCGCGTAGAGCAGCACGCCGCTCGCCATGACGAGGACGATGGCGAGATGCCTTCCTGACAGGAGGTCGGACCATCTGTCGGCATAGGCTACAGGCGTGTTGGTTGGCTCGGCCGTGCCGACCGGCGAAGATCTATCGTTCATGGAAGTGAACTCCGGGGAGGAAGAATTCAGGCGTTGGCGCGTCGCACGAACAGGGACAGGCCGAGCACCGTCAGCGAGACGAGGAGCACGACGCTCGGAGCGGTCGAATGGTCATAGTCCGCATTGACCAGCGTCGTGAGGACGGCCGCGGCCATCACCATCGCGCCTAGCCCGGCACCAACAGGTCTCGTGATCGCGCGGAGCAGAAGCAGCGCGGCAGCCAGCTCAAGGGCGGCGGTGACGTAATGGAACCAGCCGGGATAGCCCCAGGCCGCATAGGCGGCCGCGTTTTCTTCCGAAAGGAATGTGTTGCCGTATGCGCCAAAGAGGAAGAAGGCCGCCAGCAACCACGCCAGGGTGGCGGTCAGGATTGGAAGTGTCTTGTTCATGGAGCCCCGCAAAATCGATAACGGCCGGCCGTATCCAACTGGACGCGGTGGCCATTCCATCATAGTTTGAGTGATCATTCTAATAATGATCGCGGTGGTCAAGCTATAATAGAGCGATCATACTATCTCTATGGAGCCCCCATGGTCCGCAAGGTCGTCCCCGAACAGCATGAGAGCAAACGGCAGGAAATCCTGGCCGCCGCCCATCGCTGCTTCCTGCGCAATGGACTGCAAGGCGCGTCGATCTCGATGATCTGCAAGGAAGCGGGCATGAGCCCAGGCCACCTCTATCACTACTTTCCCAGCAAGGAGGCGATCGTCGAGCAGATGGCCGACGACTACCTGGTGCAGCTCCACGGGCACTTTGGTCGCCATACGAAGGACGAGCCAACGGCAACGGTCCTGCTGTCCGAGCTCTGGAGCATGAGCGGCTGGGATGATCTCGCCCACTGTCGCATCCTGTTTGAGTTGCTGGCCGAGGCCGGACGCAATGAGAAGATCCACGCCATCTTGCAGGCCAACACCGACGGCATCCGTCAGCTTCTCGCCGACACGCTCAAGGCGGGCCAGGCGCGCGGCGAGGTCGATCCGGGTCTCGACCCCAGGCACGCGAGCGCTGTGCTGGTCGCCGTGCTCGACGCCGCTCCCATGCTGCCGCTGATGACGTCCGACGTCGACTTTGACGAAAGCCGCAAGTTGATCACGATGATGATCGATCGGTTCCTGCGACCGCAGCCGCTTTGATTACGCAAGCGCTACGATTTCGCAGCCGGCAGGACAAAGCTCTAGCATTCGGTCGTAAGGATTAGAGCCCGAGCCCGCGCTGGCGGCCCAGGCTCCATTCGATTCCGCCGTTTCCCTTGGCGACGCCGGCGATGTGCTGGCCGAGCTTCTTCTCGAGCGGTGGCGTCCAGGGCACGAGCTGGAAGCCGAGACCATTGTCGATCATGGCGAAGCGGCCTGAGGTCAGCGTGACGCGCTGGCGGTAGAGGCCAGCGACATGCTCGCCGGTCTGAGCCTTCTGGAACGGCAAACCTGTTTCCGCCTGAAGCTTGGCGCCGACGGCATCGATCTCGCGCTGGCGCAGGGTGTTAAGGAGATTGCGCTGCAGGATGATACGCTGGCCCTGACGTCGCGCGAGGCCTTCCTCGGCCAGATGCTCGGCACGGGCCTTCATGGCGTCGCGGACCTCGGCGCCGAAGCCGCCCGCCGACATCGGCATCGGCTCGCGCTCGACCAGGCGGTGATCGAGCCAGGTCGCGCCCGGCGCGGTGATCTGCCGATTGAGATCGAAGTCGGACCGGTTGGCGAGCATGAGCGTCGGGCGCTTGTCGTCCTCACCGCCAAAGCGGCGCACCTCCACGATGCCGCCGATCGGCGGGGAGTGTTTGAAGGCTTCGATGCCGCGGAAGCGGACGTGATGGGCGCGGCCGTCCGTGCCGTCGATCACCGCGTAGGCTTCGCCGGTCAGCTCGTCATGCAGGCCGCGATCGACCAGGCGGCCGATGATGGGAGAGCCCGCGCCGCCGCCGTCGATCACATAGTCGCTGAAGCCGCGATCCTGCCCGCGTTCGGTGAAGGCGCGGTGCATGGTCTTGATGATGTCGCCGCGCATGCCGAGATCGCGCAAGGTGCGTTCGGCCTGGAGCCCGACGGTCCATTCGCCGGGAGAGCCCTGGTCGGCAAGCCCCATCTTTTCGAGATGCTGGAGGCGGCCAATCATCAGGCGGCGCAGCGAGGGATCGGACTTGCCGGTGGCTTCGGGGCGCAGGTCGATGAAGCCGGTCTCGTCGGCGGCGATGCGGATCTCGACATCGAGCCGCGTCCAGCGTTCGGCCGTGACCTCCTTCTCCAGCGCATTGCGGATCTCGTGTTCGGGCTTGGGGCCGAGCTCGAGCGAGACCAGATCTTCGGCGCGCGAGCGCAGGCCGCGGCTGATATAGTCGCGCGAGATGACCAGATCGGCGCCAGTCTCATCGACCCCACGCACGAGAAGATGGACGTGGGGATTGTCGGTGTTCCAGTGATCGACGGCGACCCAGTCGAGCCTAGTGCCGAGATCCGATTCCATCTGGCTGACGAGATCGCGGGTGAATTCGCGCAGGTCGGTCATCTCGCCGGCATCCTCGGGCGAGACGATGAAGCGAAAGTGGTGCCGGTCATCCTTGCAGCGATCGGAGAAGGCGAGATCGTCGGCGCGCTCGTTGGTCGCGTCGAACATCACGCCCTTCTCTCCATCCCGGCTGACGCCCTCGCGCTTCAGGTATGAGAGATGGGCCGAGAGCGGGGCAGAGCGGAACGACTTGCCTTGGTGGCGCACGACACGCGCCTTGACGACGACGCGGCGCGAGGCGCTGAAGATGCGCGAGCGGCTGAACCTGACACGGCCCCTGCCGAAGGTCGAGTGACCACGGCGGGGGGCGCGTTTGGCGCGCACCTCGCCTGAGCTGTGCCCCGCCTTCTTCGCGGCCCGCAGCACCTGGTTGATAAAGCTCTTGGGCTTGGGGGCGCGGGTCGATCTGATGCGTCCCGGACGGATACGAAACTCGCTGTCGCCTTCGCTCATGAGCAGGCCCTTAGAGGCAGGCAATCCCGGCACAGTGCCGGAAATAGCGTTGAAAACGTGACATAAATCAGAAAAAGCGGCACGCGACCCGACCGACCGGCACGCCAAAAGCCAAGCCATGTCAATGGCTTGTGCGAATTTGGCGAGGCCCTTTTATCTCGCCGTCCTGCTGTCGTTGCTCTCCGCTCCTCCCTCCTTCCCGCACAGCCTTCTCCAGACCACGCCACGCTGCGCCATGCTGCGAATTCCCTCATGACCGGTCCCCTTCTCCGGCACGGGCGACGAAGAGGCTGCCGGACTGCAGTGAAATGGTGGTTTGGTCGTGCAACGAAGGCGCAGCCGAAGTATCGCCGGACTGCACATCGTATGTCGGCTGACCGGCCTGCAGACGATGCGCGGATGGCGTCACGAAGAGCGGCGATCGGCGCCAGGCATGCGGATCGGCGGCAGCGACGGCGACATTTCCTGGCTGGCCGGGCGTCACGTTTCCAGCGCCTATCAGCGGCGCGAGTGTAGCGACATAGGCGCGGGTTTCGGCAGGCAGGGGGCGGCCCGCGAGATATTCCTCGTAGCGCCTGGGACCGGCATTGTAGGCGGCGAGGAAGCCCGGTGAACCGAAGAGATCGTACATCTCACGCAGGTAGGCCGTGCCCGCGAGAATGTTGTCGCGCGGGTCGAAAGGATCGCTGCCGAGGCGATGGCGGATGCGCAGTTCGGCCCAGGTATCGGGCATGACCTGCATCAGGCCCATCGCGCCCGCCGATGACACAGCATGCACGTCGTCGGCGCTTTCGACGCGACGCACCGCCCTGATCCAGCGCTCGGGAATGCCGAAACGCTGCGAGGCTTCCGTCACATAGGCGGCATGGGGATCGCGCGATGGCTGCTCAGCCGATGGCGCGCTCTGCGCAAGAACGGCGGGCGGCGGCGCGGCGGCCAAGGTCAGGCCGGAAAGGAGAAGGAGGAGGATGCGCCGGGCAGCGCGAGGCCGCCCGGGTGACATCGGTGATGCGGGGCTCAAACGAACGATCCGCATGACCTATTTCCGTTCGCCGCGCTTTTGCGGGCGGCTCCAGTGCAGCGACCATGACGTCGCGTCCGCGCCGTTCTGGAACAGGCGGGCGCGGACCGGCTGGGGGAAGCTGGGGTCATCGATCGTCAGCGACAGATATTCACCGGCCTTCTCGCTGGACTCCGTCCAGGCCACACCGATCTCCGGTCCATTGTCATCCGGGCCGAGATGGATGCGATAGTTCGGCGCATTCTCGACCTCGGACGGTTCGACCGGAACGATGCTGATTTCGCACTGGATTGCGATGGTATGGATGCGGCCGATGAAGCCGGTTTTCTCACGGGTGAATTCGCCAATCTGCGGCATGACTAGTTCCTTTCAACGTGCGGTGGGATGAAGATCGGCGAGCAGCGCGCCCGCCGTAGGCAGGGCGTTCACCGCGTCGCCGCCCGCCATTCGAAGCGGCCTTCGCCCTTCTCGTCGATCCACAAGGGGACCGCGCGGCCGATGACCGAACCGGCTGGGACCGGGCCGAAATAGCGCCCGTCGAGACTGTCAGGGACGTCCCAGTTCATCAGGAAGATTTCGCCCTCGGCGATCACCCGGCAGCCCTGCCAATCGGGCAGCGGGCGGCCGAGGCGGTCGTGCTCGAGCGCTGCTCCCATCTCCACGCTGTCGACTGTGATGAGGACACCGACGCGGCAGACGGTCTGTCCTGGAAGACCCAGTACGCGCTTCAGGAGCGGCGTATCGGGCGGCAGATATCGGCCATTGGCGAGGAAACTGGCGATCGGTTCGGGCGCATCGACCGCGACCAGATCGGTGACCTCCAGACGTCCTGCCGGTTCAACGAAGTAGAAGCCGATCGGCGCGCTGGCCGAGGCGTTCCAGATGAGTTTGATCGGCGCATCGATCCAGGTCGAAACCGCGACGGCGCTGGTCGCTACGAAGGTCGCCATCGCCCATCCGATGCGGGTCATGGCCCGATCCTCCGGCGCTTGAGCCACGCCTGATGCTGCTCGCGCGTGTAGCTGCGCGGCTCGTGTCCGGCCGTCAGCCGATTGTGAACGTGTCGCCAGTAGTCGGGCGCTGCGTCGGCCGGATCGAGCGTCAGCGCTTCGATGGCGTCGACCAGTTGCAGCACCCGTTCGGCCTTCGGCCAGCTCTCGATCTTGAGCAGGATGTCGCCGCCGGGGCGCACGAAAGGCAGCGTTTGATAGGCTTCGCCGGGCTCGACTGCGCGCACGATGTCGATGCGCGAGATGATCGTGCCGAAGTCGTTGGAGGCCCAGCGGACGAAGGCAAAGATCGTGTTCGGCCGGAAGGAAAGGACACGGCAACGACGGTCGAGGATCGTTTCGTAGGTGGGCTGGCCGAACCTGATCCAGTATTCGATCTTCTTCTCCACCCATGTGAGCTCGACATGGGTGAGACGGTCGGATGGTGCGGGCGACGGCATCGGGCCGCCGCGCATGCGGGGTGCCGCGATGCCTGTCATGACGGGTCTCCTGGTGATTTTGGGAATTCGCGCGCGAGCAGCTCGCGCAGCATGTCGGCGACGGTGACGCCGCGTTGGAAGGCGGCGATCTTGATGCGGCCGCGCAGGTCCGGCGTGACGTCGATGGTCAGCCGGGCGGTGAAGCCGGAGCCGGATGGTGGCGCGGATGAAGAGGCCGACGGGAGCCGATCGGCGGCCTTGATCCAGTCGTCGGGATCTGTCGGGCGGGCGGCGAAGCCGCGCTTGTGCGGCGGCTTCATCATGACCTGTCTCCCGTGGCGAGCGGCAGAAGCGCGGCGATGCGGTCGGCGGCTTTGCGCGCCATCACCGGGTCGAGCTCGCAGCCGAGATAGCGGCGGCCGGAGAAGCGGCAGGCTTCGCCGGCCGCGCCCGATCCGGCGAACCAGTCACCGACCAGGCCGCCTTCCGGGCAACTCGTGCGGATGAGGATTTCGATCAGACCGGACGGCTTTTCGGTCGGATGGATGGCGCGGCCATGGGCGTTGCGGGCATGGATGACCGAACGCATCAGGCGTGGCCCGCCATCCTCGCTGACATAGTGGCCGGCATCGATATGGCCGGTATGAGGGGGTCGCTTCTTGCGGCGCACAGTGCGCGCTGTGGCGTCCGGCGTCGTCTGCACGACGTTGTAGACCGCGCTCCATCGCGCATCGCTGCGATAGAACTGGGCGACGAGTTCATGGACGCGCTTGAAGCGATCGGCGTGAAAGCCGGAGCCGTTCTGCTTCTCCCAGACGATCTCTTGGGCGTATTTCCAGCCGGCGTCATCGAACGCCGCGGCGGTCGCCATGAAGCAGCGCAGCGAGCCGAATACCCACATTGAGCCGGACGGCCGCAATGCCCCCCGAGCGAGCGGAAGCCAGCCCTCGACACGGCGATCCCAGGCGAGCGACGTGTCGCCATAGGGCGGATCGGCGAAGATCATGTCGAACGGCCCATGCGCCGGCATGAGGACGCGGCAGTCACCGGTCAGGATGGAATGTGCGGGAAGCTTCATGGCGCCAGCCTCCCCACTTTCGCGGCGAAGGCAGCAATCTCGCGGGCAGCCATACTGTCGTGCTCGGCCTCGAACACGAGGCGGCCCGACTGCGCCAGGTCGGCGAAGGCGGCACGCTGGCCGATGGTCGCCGAGAGCAACGGCGGATCGTGGTCGGCGAGCGTCTCGGCCGTCTCGCGGGTGATGACGGTGCGGGCGCCGCAGCGGTTCAGCACGAACCGGGCGATGAGCTCAGGCCGATAGATGCGCGCCTCGGTGAGCAGCGCCAGCATCTCGGCTGACGCCCAGCCATCGAGCGGTGACGGCTGCACCGGGATTAGCACGAGGTCGGCTGCAAGCAGCGCCGAGCGCATGAGGCCGGCCACACGTGGCGGGCCGTCGATGACGACATGATCGGCATCACGGGCGAGTTCGGGCGCTTCGCGATGCAGGGTATCGCGTGCCAGGCCGACCACGCCGAACAGGCGCGGCAGGCCCTCGCGGCTGCGCTGCTGCGACCAGTCCAGAGCCGAGCCTTGCGGGTCCGCGTCGATCAGGATGACGCGCTTGCCTTCAGCCGCCCATTGGCCGGCGAGGTGCAGGGCCAGCGTCGTCTTGCCGACGCCTCCCTTCTGGTTGAGGAGCGCGACGATCATTGCGCGCCTCCCGGGTCATCGCCGAAAGACGGTCGCTGGACGTCCGAAGATGAAGTGGAGCCGTTTACGGATTTACGGAAAGACGTAAGACGTGTATCATTACTTTCAGATGATGATTTGCGGTCCCTTTCGGACCTTCCGGCGATGTTTTCCACATCGCGCGCGCGCTCTTCAACGTTAGACTCTTTGTTAGACTCTAAGTTAGGGGCGCGACTATGTCTTTTCTTTCCAGAGCTTAGACCCTGTTTGGGTTCCCGATAGCACGAGCCTCCGGTTCCTGATAGCACGATATCCCGGGTTCCCGATAGCACGAGGCCATCCACAGGTTTTGCACAGGCGCCGGACGGCTCAAAAGCGAGCAGCAGGCGGCCGCCGACTTCGACCTCCAGAAACAGCGTGTAGCCCGGCAAGGGTTGGCGCTGGATGATGCTGCGCAGCTCGAAGGCGAAGCGCTTGAATGGCGATAGGCTGCCGGATTTCTGGTGCAGATGCCGGAAGTCGAAACGCCAGCCATGGCGCTGCCTGCCGCCGTGCTTGCGCACTAGGCGGTAGAGCCAGCGATCGAGCCCACCTGTCAGGTCGAAATAGGCCCGGTCGATGGTGAGCACGAGCGCATCGTCGAGGACGGCACGATAGAACCAGTCCGGCACGATCAGCTCGATCCCGGCGGGCTTGCCGTATCGATCGGTGCGCTCCTGCCATTCATTGATCCAGGAGAAGCGGTGACGGCGGCGCTCGGCCGGCTGGCGGAGCGAGGTGGCGACGGTGGTCGACTGGAGCCGGTCGAGCGCTGCCTTCAGGCGCTGATAGTCGCGCAGCGACACGCCGCGGCCGATGAAGTTGAGGATCTCATAGGGCGTGGCGGCCATCAGGCGCGAGGTGCGCAGACCCTTGTCGCGCGCCTCGACGATCTGGCTTGCTGCCCAGATCAGGATATCTGCGTCCCAGATCGTGGCCATGCCGTGATCGGGCACCGCCTCGACGCGGATGGTGACGTCGCCCGCCACGAAATCGATCGGGGCCGTGCGGTGGCTCTTGGAGAGGGAGAAGAACGGATAGGCCATGAGATCCTGCGCGTCGCGGGGCGCGAAATCGCCCGGGAGCGCATGGAACAGATCAAGCTGCCCTCGCTCCTGAGATGGGCGATGCCGCGCCGTCATTGAGGAAACCGCAAGGATCAGCGGGCGTGACGGCCGGCATGGGCCGGTACGGGCTCATGCCGCTTTGCGGGCAGGACGCGGCCGCGCGGATCGGAGGTCGAGGTGACGACGCCGCGCTCGGCCCAGGCTTCGAGATCGTCGATGGCGTAGACGACGCGGCCGCCGAGTTTGCGATAGGCCGGCCCGGTGCCGTACGTGCGGTGCTTTTCGAGGGTGCGTGCCGACAGGCTGAGGAATTCGGCCGCTTCCTTGGTGCGCAGGAAGCGCGGCGGCAGGGTCGCGAGATTGGTGGTCATGGGGGCCTCCGTGGCGTTCGCTGGAGCCGCTGGCGCTTAGCGGCGGGACGAAGGCCACGTTGGCGAAGAAGAATTGCGAGGGGGGAGTGCGAACTTAAGGGTGCTAAAAACGCACACCCGTGATCGTAGTGCCGGCTATTTGCGGCGGCGGTGGCGAAGCAGCTTGCGATAGCCGCCTTCGATCATGGCGAAGCCGTCCTTGACGAGATCGAGCACGGCGTCGCGCAGCGGGGAGGTCTTCCAGGGGTCGCTGGCGACGCGCTCGACGCCGAAGATGGCTTCGGCGATCTCGCGGTAGTCGGCATTGTGCATGCGCGCGTCGACGGCGCGTAGCATGTTCTTGAGGCGGCGGCGTTGTTGGGCTGTCATGCGCATATCCCGCGGAACAGAGAGGCCATGGAGACTGCGCCACAGGCGCGTCAGGGCCTGGATCCGATCGAGGCTATGAGCATCGAGCGGTATGATGGCGGCAATCGGCTGGTCAGGCCTGAGTTTGTTCAGCGCGATCAAATGGAGGCGGCCGCTCTCGGTGAAAGCCGACAAATGCAGACCTTCGAACGCGGTTTGCTGGAATTCCATGTCAATATCTCCGAGAACGAGCGGGCCGATCTGAACCAGTTCTGGTGCGGGACCGATATGCAGCACGCTTGTGTCGGTTTCCGGGGTCCAGAAGACGGGTTGCTCAAGGGCGCTTAGGCTTGGGCGGGCGGGGAAATCGCAGGCCCCAGCGATTGCCGATCGCTTCGGTTTCGTTGTCCCCTCTCACGGGAGTCTTAGCGATATTTGCATAGTCCCGCTGGTATTTTGGATTGCGGCGCAGGCATTCCCAGGCAAGCGCGTCTATATCGGCGTCGTCCCAATAGTCATATGGAATTGATGAGCGCCATTCTCTCGTATCTGGCGTCATGATGATCCTTCCTGTGCAGCGAATGCGCGTTAAGAGCGAATTGATTCCGCGAATTCAATTGCTTTGGAAGGATGCGAGTGGCAACGCCTGTTGCTTGCAGAACAACGGAGGCGTTCAGTGCGGGCGCTCGCGCCTGAGCTGCCGGTAGCCGTGTTCGGTCATCCAGTGAGCGCGCGCCAGATGGCTGTCATGGACGCGGCGGGCACGCTCGGGTTCCGCGATCGGACAGATCCTGAAAAGAACCTGCACGGCTTCCTGCCAGTCGGCGCCGTCGGCCTCCGCGTCGAGCAAGCGGGCGTAGAGTTTGATATGCTGGCGGTCATACTCGGTGAGCGCCAGGCTCGTGGGGGCTTCGTCGAGGTAATCAATCATCGTCAGTAAAAAGCACGTAGCATCCTTTGATCGGACTAGGCTTCCTTAACCATATCTACAGGCCGAAGGTGACAATGGGGCGGCAGTGCGTCCGTCCGGCTGAGTGAAACTATTTGCGTTCAGCGGATTCTTGCGCATCGACGATCATCACCCCTTCGTTCCGACCCGAATTGATGAAGGCGATGCCTTCGGTTTCCAAGGCTCTGCGCACTTGATCACTGGTGCTTTCATACACACGAAGGCCGCTTGCCGACTCCATGCGTTTGAGCGCGGTCAGCGAAACCTTGGCCTTGTCCGCGAGCATCTCCTGTGTCCACCCAAGCAATGCGCGCGCGGCCCGTGTTTGTCGGGCGGTGATCATGCATGATCACCTCCCACCGGCACCAACCGTCACGCCAGAACTACGGCTATTATAGTCGGAGTTGATTGGGAAAGCGACCCAGAATCGGCGTTTGAGGCCCTGTCAGCAAGAAAATGAACCCCGACTGATTCGGTCGCACGCCAAGCGAGCCCCGCGCACGATGATCGCGCCGACGGCAGATTCAAGTATCTGGATCGGCCTTGTCACCCTCATCGTTCTCGAAGTCGTTCTCGGCATCAACAACCTGGTCTTCATCGCGATGCTGGCGGACAAGCTGCCGTCCCATCAGCGCAACAGGGCGCGCATCGTCGGCCTGTCGCTGGCGCCCGCTATGCGCGTGGTGCTGCTCTTCTCGATCTTCTGGATCGTGAGGCTGACCTGCGCCGTGATGTCGGATCTCGGTCGGGATCGGATGAATTTGGCCTACGACGAGGAAACGCGGGCGATCACCGAAATCTCTTGCGTTAGTGCCGATCACTAGCCGCGACCATGAGGATTGCCCGGCGGCTGTTGCCGCCGGGCCTTCGACGCCCGCTCAGAACGGAATTTCGTCGTCGTCAATGACCTTGCCGTCGTCGTTCTGGGTCTGCTTCGCCCGGCTGAGGAAGTCGACCGTCTCGGCGATGATCTCGCAGCCGTAGCGGTCAACGCCCTGCTGATCGGTCCACTTGGTGTAGTGGATGCGGCCGCGGATCAGGACCTTCATGCCCTTCTCGCAGTGCTCCTGGACCGTCTTGCCGAGGCCGTTGAAGCAGGTGATGCGGTGCCATTCGGTGTCCTGCACCCGGTAGCCATTCTCGTCGCGGACGACACGGCCTTCCGAGTAGCGGGGGCGCGAGGTGGCCAGCGTGAAGTGGGTGATGCTGGTGCCGCCTTGGGTGGTGCGGGTTTCCGGGTCCTGGCCGATGTTGCCAGCGAGGATGACGATGTTCTGCATGGTAGTTCTCCGTTGCTTCATTCGGAAGGACCGTCCCTCCGATGATGCCCGGCCAAGACCGTCGGGAGATGCCTGCACTGACGCCGGAGCGTCAGCTTGACCCGTAAGGCCCGGAGTGGAGCGGGCAGGCGCTTCAGCGCCAACACGGTCCGGAGCCGCGCGGGTTGCGGTCAGAAACCGAACGGGCTTAGGGGATCAGTCAGGAGGAGGGATTGGTCCTTCAGAAGAAGCCACTGGAACGGGGACAGCCAGCAGAACCTTCCTCTTCATCCGCAACACGGACTGCGAAGGATCCGCCCCCCACTACCCTGGCGGCAGCACCACATTCATCACGCGGCCTGTCCCCTTCGCGGCCATCACTCGTCCGTGGCCGAGCCTTCAGCGCGAAGGGCTATCGGGTGGCACCGGTTGAAGAGAACCGGCATCCCTAAACGGCCGGAGCATCGGGGCAGCTTGCCCGTGAAGTATGAGGGATCGCCAGCCGCCTCGGTTACCACCTATTCCAAGACGGTCGATTGCTGCCGATTGACCAAGAGCTCGGCTGGGACCTGTCGCGAGGGTCGTCATTCCTGTGAAACAGACAAGGGAATCCGAGTGTGCGGTTCACAAGCGGCGAAAGCGTGGGCTGGCCGACGATGCTGCCCGTCTGTGTCCTGGCACCGTTGGCGTCTGTGTGCCGGCCACCTGGATCAGCTATCCAGTTGGGTCAGCGCGAAAGGACGACCGTGCCGAGGGCGTTGAGATTGGCCATCGCCGCCACGCCGACGATCAGCCCGCTGGTACCACACAGCATGTTGAGAAGGATGGCGGAGTCGATGGCGTTTTTGGCGACGCCATGGAAAAGAGCATAGCCGGCGATGAAGGCTGGTATGGCGAAGGCGGCAAGCGCAATGAGACGCAGAAACGGGTTCTTGGCAAAGCCGAGAATGGCGATGACCAGGCCGACGGAGAGCAATGCGGCTCCGATGGCAGCCAAGCCCGACATGACGAAACCGGCATCGGTCGCGTAGACGTGCTGGAAGGCCGCAATCCCGACCATCACGGGCAAAGCGTAGGTTGCGAAATTGAAAGCGATTACGCAGAGCGCAATCGAGAGGGAGATGGCGAGCAGGATGAGCGTCATGGGAACCTCCACATGATCAATGGAAAGATCACGACAGGCTGCCCGATGAATCGCTCCGCCTGCGACTATGCTTCGAACCGGTTCTGCAAGACGATATTCTTGGGCTGAGGGACCTACGCCGTCAAGTATCGGCGGCTTAAACTACCGCCGAGCGGCGGCGCTCTAAGCGCCGCCGTCGAATTTCATCACTGGGATGCCGAGCTTGCGGGCTTTGTCCGCGAGGTTCTCCTGGATCCCGGTGCCGGGGAAGACGAGGACGCCGATCGGCAGGACCTCCAGCATCTGGTCGTTGCGCTTGAAGGGCGCGGCCTTGCCGTGCTTGGTCCAGTCGGGCTTGAAGGCGACCTGCGGCACCTTGCGGTTATCCGCCCATTTCGCGGCAATCAGTTCGGCGCCCTTGGGCGAACCGCCGTGCAGAAGCACCATGTCGGGGTGCTTGGCATGGACCTGATCGAGCCTCGCCCAGATCAGCCGGTGATCGTTGAAGTCGAGCCCACCGGTGACGGCGACCTTGGGACCGGCCGGCAGCATCACCTCGGTTTCCGCCCGGCGCTTTGCGGCAAGGAAGTCGCGGCTGTCGATCATCGCGGCGGTCAGATTGCGATGGTTGACCATCGAGCCGGAGCGCGGACGCCAGGGCGTGCCGGTGTGGCGCTCGAACTGCTCGGCGGCGACATCGCGGAAGAGCTCCATGCTGTTGCGCCGCTCGATCAGGGTCTGGCCCTCTGCCGTTACGCGCTCCAGATCGACGGACTTCACCTCGCTGCCATCCTGTTCTCGTTGAAGGCGGCGCTGTGCCTGCTCGTTGTCGTCGAGCTCGCGTTCTACCCGGTTGGCGGCGCGGTGGAAGAGATTGACGGTCGACCAGAGCAATTCGTCGAGGTCGGGTTCGAGGCGGGTGTCGCACAGCGTGACGATCAGGGCATCGAAGATGTCGGCGACCGCGCCGGCGACGGCATTGCCTTCGGGAAGCGGCCTCGGATCGGCTTCGTCCTGAAACGGGCGCCAGCCATAGAGCTGGAGTTCGGTGAGGACATGATCGGTGGGGGAAGAGGTGTGGACCGGTTCGAAACCTGCATCTTCGTCTTCGTGCAACATCGGGTGCTTCCTTCGTTTGAAGCCGCGCCCATCGCGGCCTTCGCAGGCGTCGAAAGCCCACGGGCGGGACGGGCTGGCAGTCCTCGCGCTCGCGCGAGGGTCTTGATGGCCGTGTCCGGCTAATTTGCTTCGCGATGCAAAGGCGAGGCTCGTCCTCGCCGGCGGAAATTAGCCGGACGCGGCCATTGCCTGACCGGCGCGTTTGTGGGCCGATCGCCCTCTCGAGAAGGCCGTGGGCGCTGCCTCCACGACAGGCAGGAATCGCACCGATGTCCGAAGACGGCAGGTGAAGATGGACGGTCGGCGCGCGTCTTCTCCTGCCGATCTCCCTCAGCCCTCCATGAACCGGGCGACATCCTCAGGAAGAAGCTGGTCCTTCAAGGCCGCCCGCAAGGCATCGGCGCCGGCTTCGCGCAGATCCTGGTTGAAGTCCCCACGCATTGGCGACAATCCAACGGCTTCGATGCCGACGCTTTCAGCTCTGGCGATCAGGCTGTCTCTCGCAACGTCCCCCGCCGGGTCGCGATCTCTGAGGACATAGAGCCTCCGCAGCGACGTCGGGAACAGGATGGCGGCGAGGTGTGCGGCCGAGAGTGCTGCCAGCATCGGCATATGGGGCAAGACCATGCGGGGTGATAGCACGGTCTCGATCCCTTCGCCGGCGGCGAGCACCTCACCGGTGATCCCGAAACGGACCGCATGGCCGAGAAGATCGCCCATCGCCCGCCGCGGTGTCTCGACAGGCGCCTTGTCCAAGCCGTCCGGGTTGAGCCAGGTGCGATGCGCGCCGGTCTGTCGCCCGGCAAGATCGGTGACGGCAGCGACGATCGCCGGCCAGGTCTCAGTGGGCGAATGCTCGTCAGGCCGATAATAGCAGCGCGGATGGAAGCGCAGACTTCCGGTTCCGTGCAAAGCCGTAATGCCGCGATTGCGGAAATACGTTTCTGCAAGTGTGCCGCTGATCGGCTGCGACATGGCGAAAAGCCGCCGCGACGCTTCCGGCGACCCAGATGCTGCGGGATGGATATGAGCGTTCCGTGGTCTTTCCTGCGGTTCGGGATGCGGGAGAGAGAGGAAACGCCGTGCTTCTTCGGCCACGTCCTTGAAGTCTACCAGGCCCAGCGTCTCGCGGATGACGTCGAGCAGGTCGCCATGTTCGCCGGTTGCGGCATCGGTGAACTTACCGGCCGCGCCTTTGCCGGTTTCCGGGCCGGTAAGACGGACGAACATGGAGCGGCCGGGCGCGTTGCGGACATCGCCCACTACCCAGTAGCGACCGGCACGGTTGCCCGAGGACAGGTAATAGCGGCACACCGCCTCGGCCTGCCGGCCGAGACGGATCGCGAGGTCCGAGGCATCGTGACGCACCATTACGCGGCCTCCCGTTCGCCGACGCGCTCGACCGGATAGCGGTCGAGCAGCCTGGCGAGGACAACCGGTCCGTTGTCAGCGACCGGAACGAACATGCGCAGCTTCCAGGAGATGATCTCGTGGAAGAGGCCATAGGCGGTGAGACGCTCGCGCATGGTGTCGTCGAAGCCGGTGAGCTCGATCCGGTTGGCGCCCATGACGCGGCTGCGGCGAAGCTGCAGACCCTCGGCGAGGTCGAGGATCGTGCGGCCATCCATCAGTGCCATGAACGCATCGTCCGGCGCGAGCGAAGTCGTTCCGGTCGCGGTTGCATTGGCGGCCCAGGCCGGCGAGACCTTGCGACCGATGATCCGCTCGCCTTCATCGGTTTGGAGCCGATAGACGCGGGTGGATTCGTTGGGCAGCCGCTTCCAGATCGGCAGCAGCAGGCCGGTGACGATATGGATGGTCGAGTCGGAGAATTCCGGCACCTCCGCGACCTCGGCATTCCAGGCCTCGGCGAAGACATCATTGCCCGCTTCGATCCAATGGGTCTCGCCCATCATCCGGACCGGGACATTGTGCGCCTCCATCGGACGGAGCAGACGAACGCGGCGTTCGACCTCGCCATCGTCGAGCATGACGCTGGTGGTCGGGATCTGGACGGCTGCGCGCCCGGATCGCTCGTTGATCAGGAGCTTCGCGCGGGGATCGCCGAGGTGATCCAGAGCGGCAGTGAGCGTGACCGGATGGTTGCGCTCGCGCTGTGTGATGGTGAGGAGCTGCGTCTGCGCGCCGGTGCCCGGATGCGTGTAGATGGTCTGACGGTCGGTCACCGTGAACCGCTCCGCCGTCAGCGTCTCCAGTCCGACATCATAGGTTCCAGACGCGATAGCGCCCTCGATCTTCGCATTGAGCAATTGCTCGAAAGCGGTGAAGAGGATGCCCTGAAGCTCGATGGTGAGTGCGAGCAGTCGATTGAGGAAGGTCGTGATCGGCGGCAGATCGTCCTTGATGCCGGTGGAATCCATCAGCTTCAGGCCGGTGGCGGCTTCGAAACGGTCGAGCGAGCAGCCCTCGACCTTGCCGCGCACCAGCAGCAGATAGAGCTGGCGCAGCGCATCGCGGGCATAGTGCGACTCCAGATTGTCCTCGGGCCGGAAGAGACCCTGGCCGCCGGTCTGGCGCTGGCCGCGCGTGATCGCGCCCAGCGTGTCCAGGCGGCGGGCGATGGTCGAGAAGAAGCGCTTTTCGGCCTTCACGTCGGTCGCGATCGGCCGGAACAAGGGCGGCTGCGCCTGGTTCGTCCGGTGCGTTCGGCCGAGCCCCTGAATGGCGGCATCCGCTTTCCAGCCGGGTTCGAGCAGATAATGGACGCGCAGCCGCGTATTCCGCGCTGACAATTCGGCGTGGTAGCTGCGGCCGGTCCCGCCGGCGTCCGAGAAGATCAGGATGCGCTTCTGATCATCCATGAAGGCCTGCGTCTCGGCGAGATTGGCGGCCGCCGCACGGTTCTCGACCACGAGTCGATCGACACCGCCCGGGCTCGTTTTTCGGATGATCCGGCGCGATCGGCCGGTGACCTCGGCGACGGTATCAATCCCGAAATGCTGGACGATCTGGTCGAGCGCGCCCGGCACGGGTGGCAGGCTGGCGAGCTTCTCGATCAGCGCGTTGCGCCGGGCGACCGCCTCACGACTTTCGACGGGCTGGCCATCACGATAGACCGGACGCGACGATAGATTGCCCTCGCTGTCGGTGAAGGGCTCGTAGAGCTGCACCGGGAAGGAATGGGCAAGGTAGTCAAGGACATAATATGCCGCGTCGGCGTTATGCTGAGTTCGGGGTTTCAAGGTGTTGTTCTTCTGATTCATTTTCGGGTTTCCGCTTTGGATAATCATGATGCCTCTGCTCTCAACCGCAGAAGGACATCCCCTCATGAACTCCCCCTCGAACTCTCCGCTCGGCGGTCATGCCAACCTTCTTACGCCAGTCTCTTCCGCGCATTATGCTGGGCGGGACGGAAGAGACTGGGTGGAAATCACGAGTGACCGACAAGAGCGATATTGAGGCGAACCTGGCGCGGGTTCGAGCGCGCCTGGCCGATCTGGATGCCGAGCGGCGTGAGCTTCAGCGCGAGATGGAGGCACTTGAGGTTCGTCTCGTTGCAGAGCCCGTGCCAACTGTGAAACAGCCCTCCTTCGAGAACGCCCCCGTCACGAATGCCTCGCCGTCGCACGAAAAGGTTGATCTGTTCCGCCGCCTGTTCACCGGTCGGCCTGACGTATTCCCGGTGCGATGGGAAAACAGGAAGACCGGTCGCTCAGGATATTCGCCTGCTTGTGCCAACGAATGGGTGAAGGGCATATGCGGCAAGCCGAAGGTCAAATGTGGCGAATGCCCCCATCAGAAGTTCATCCCGCTGGACGAAAGCGCCATTGAAAAACACCTGCGCGGTGATGATGGCCGAAGCGGAGATTTTGTCGCCGGCGTCTATCCGCTGCTATCGGGTGATACGTGCTGGTTCCTGGCGGCGGATTTTGACAAGGCATCCTGGGCGGAAGACGCCAATGCGCTGCTCGAAACCTGTCGGGCAAAGGGAGTTCCTGCAGCGCTGGAACGATCGAGGTCTGGGAACGGCGGTCATATCTGGATCTTCTTCTCCGAACCGGTAGCCGCCCGTCTGGCACGCCAGCTTGGGTCGGTTCTGATCACGGAAACGATGGAACGGCGGCCGGAAATCGGCTTTGCTTCCTATGACCGGCTGTTTCCAAACCAGGATATCATGCCGCTTGGCGGCTTCGGAAACCTGATCGCACTGCCGCTCCAGAGCACTGCGCGCAAGGCTGGCAACAGCGTCTTTGTGGACGCGGGCATGCGGCCATATGACGATCAGTGGGCCTATTTGTCCTCTCTGCCGAGATTGTCGGCGGCAGCGGTGACCAAGCTCGTCGAAGCCGCCGAGCTTTCCGGGCGGGTGCTGGGCGTGCGCATGCCGGTGGATGACGAACAGGCAGACGAACCCTGGAAGATGTCTCCGTCACGTCGCAGCACGGCGCGCCGCCTCGATGTTCCCGTTCCACCGACCATCAAGGTGACGCTCGCAGACCAGGTCTATATCGACCGTTCGGAGCTGCCTTCGGCCATGATTGCCCAACTGGTGCGGTTGGCCGCGTTCCAGAACCCTGAATTCTATCGCGCGCAGGCGATGCGACTGCCGACATTCGGCAAGCCGCGAATTGTGTCCTGTGCCGAACTGCATCCCCGACACGTCGCCCTGCCGCGCGGCAGCTTCGACGAAGCGATCGGATTCCTGTCCGATCACGGTGCGACAGCCGATCTGGACGATTTGCGCGAAGACGGAACCCGCTTGCCGGCGACGGTCCGCTTCCGTGGCGAACTTCGCCAGCCGCAATCGCGAGCGTTTGACGCATTGGCCGAACACGATACCGGCGTGCTTGCCGCCACGACCGCATTCGGCAAGACGGTCGTGGCCTCGGCGCTGATCGCACATCGTGGCCGCGGTACGCTGGTTCTGGTTCACCGTCGCGAACTCCTTAGCCAATGGGTTGAGCGCCTTCGGTCCTTTCTGCAGATCGACCCGAAGCAGATCGGCACCATTGGCGCCGGAAAGCGCAAACCCACCGGTGTGATCGACGTGGCGCTGATCCAGAGCCTGGTTCGCAAGGGCGAAGTTGACGATATCGTTGCCGATTACGGCCATCTTGTCGTTGATGAGTGCCATCACCTGTCCGCTGCAAGCTTTGAGCTTGTCGCCCGCAGATCGAAGGCGCGCTATGTCACGGGATTGTCGGCAACGGTCGCCCGAAAAGACGGGCATCACCCGATCATCTTCATGCAATGCGGTCCGGTGCGCCATCAAGTGAGTGCCAAATCACAGGCCGCAGAAAGCGGCATTCACCATCGGGCGCGGGAACGTCACACGAGATTTAGATTGCCGGAGGCCCTCGCCATGGCCGAACGCCCGTCCATGCCCGCGATCTATGCCGCTTTGGCGGAGGACGAAGCCCGAAACGATCTGATCTTCAATGACGTGCTGAAATCGCTTGAGGCCAAACGCTCACCGATCGTACTGACTGAGCGGAAGGATCACCTTGAGTATCTCAAGCAGCGGTTCTCCCGATTTGCGAAGAACATTGTCGTACTCCGTGGCGGCATGTCCGCAAAGGACCGGAAGGCCGCGCATGCGGCGCTGAATGTCGATGACGATGAGGAACGGCTGATCCTCGCGACAGGGCGCTATATCGGCGAGGGCTTTGATGACGCCCGGCTCGATGCCCTGTTCCTGACCATGCCGATCGCCTGGAAAGGCACGTTGGCGCAATATGTCGGCAGGTTGCATCGGCGGCACGACGAAAAGAAAGACGTGCTGGTGGTTGACTATGTCGACAGTTCGGTCCCGGTCCTTGCCAAGATGGCCGCCAAACGAAGAACCGGTTATCGGGCGCTCGGCTATGTGATGGAATAGCGCCCCGCCGAAAGCGGGACGCCAATTCTGCCCGATCAGTCAGGATCTCTGTGTGGCGACGGCCAATATCTGCATCAGCTTGTCCGAGGGTTCCCGGAACTTGCCGGGTTTGATCAGCGGAGCATGATGCGCATCCAGAAGCGCGAGCTTCTCGGTCGGATCCGCGCGCAGATATATCTCCGTCGTCTGGATGCTGGCATGACCGAGCCAGAGCGCGACCTTGCGGATATCGCCCGTGGCCTGAAGCGTATGCATGGCGCAGCTGTGCCGCAACACATGCGGGGTGACGCGCTTTGCGGCGATCGACGGGGCCGAGCGTTCTGCTGTCGCCACATGCTGCCTGAGCCTGTAGGCGAACCCGTCCCGCGTCATCTGACGGCCATCACGGTTCAGGAACAGTTCAGGCCCCACATTGCTTAGGCGGACGGCCAGCCAAGCGCGAATGGTAGACTGGGTCTCTTTCCAGAGAGGCAGGATGCGCTCGCGTCGCCCCTTGCCCAGAATCCGCACGCTGGAAAACGACCCCTCGGGAAAGTCATTCATCCGCACCGCGAGCAACTCGGAGGCCCTCAACCCTGCTGCGTAGGCCAGATGCAGCATGGCCCGGTCCCGCAATCCACCTGGCGTGTGGCGGTTCGGTGCCGCAAGCAAGGCTCGGACTTCTTCCTTGGTGAGATAGTCGATCAGCTTGGCTTCTGTCCGCTTGATCGGCATGGCCCGGATCATCATCGCCTGCTCAAGGCATACCGCGTGCCGGTGCTCGACGAAGCGGAAGAACGATTTGATCGCCGCCAGTCGCGCGTTGCGAGACCGGACTGAATTGGCACGCCCTTCTTCGATGTGTTCGAGGAACGCCCTGACCATCTGAACGTCGAGGTCCTCGATGGCAAGTTCGGAAGGGGTTCGCTTGAGCCGCCCGGCGGCGAAACGCAATAGGAGGGTGAATGCATGGGCATAGGCCGCGATGGTATGTCGGCTTGCTCCGCATTCGCCCGGGAGGTGGGTTTGCAGGAAGGCTGAAAGGTCGGGAGCGAGCGGGGTCATGCCACACCTCCGATCCAGGTCTCTTCGGCAGTCGACGCGATTATCTTCAGCAGGACCGGCGTGGCCTCAAGATACCAGTAGGTATTGGCGATATCGACATGGCCGAGATAGGTGCTCAGAGCCTTCATGTGCCGCAAGACCGCCTGTGGATCGGTCCCGCAAGCTTCGAGAGACCGCACCGCGAATGTATGGCGCAGATCGTGCACACGGGGGCCAGGACCTGTCGGGTTGCGATAGCCGAGCTTGCGCACGATCTGAACAAAGACCACGTAAACCCTGGTCGCCGTCGGGGCACGGCCATGGCCCAGAACGAAGAGGTCATCACTCGCATTGCGCATGCTGTTGCGGGCATCGAGATACCGGTCCAGAGCGGCGCGGGTTGAAGGATGTATCGGCACGAGGCGGCTTTTGCCGAACTTGCCTTTGCGGATCATGAGACCGTCCTCTGTCAGGTCATCGCGCTGCAGGGACAAGGCTTCCGAAATCCGCAAGCCTGTCGAAGCAAGCAGCCCGAACAGGTTGTGGTATGTCAGCGGGCTGATCGGCGTCAGACCGGGCACCAGAAGCGCTTCCTGCATGATCCGACTGATCTGGTCCCGCCTCAGAATATGCGGGGCGGGTCGCCGTCGTCGTGAACGGCCCAGCAGGCCCATCGCCGGAATCTCGTGCTGCGCATCTTCCGCATGCAGGAACACCGCGAGCGCGCGAGCGCGATCAAACCGGGCCTGCGCGGCATCCGGCGTCGATGCGCCACCGGCCCATTCCAGTATCAGCGCGGCCGTCACGTGCGTGATGGATCGTTCTGCGGTAAAATCCGCAAAAGCGTGCAGGGATGTCTCCTGCGCGGCAAACTTCATTCCGAGGGCGCGGTTGAGACGGACGAAGCGGTCGACATGGTGATGCATCATGATGCACACCCCGGCCATGGCTGAGCCACGTCTGCCAGCATCTCCACATCTACCTTCGCATAGATCGATGTCGTATCGCGCGAGGTGTGGCGCAGCGCGACACCGATCTGGTCGAGATCCGCACCGCCGCGCAACCAGGCCGACGCCAGTGAATGGCGAAATACATGTGAGCCGGTCGGCAAGCCAGCGAAGCCGCCCCGGTTAAGTACACGGGAAACGATCCCGGCGATCTCGGCGGCGGATCGCAGCGGGGTGAAAGGGGCCTGGGTTCGGAGAAAAACCCTGTCCGTGGCGACCACCGGACGCGCATTCTCGATATAGGCCAGCAGCGCATCGCCTGCATCCTGCGGCAGGGGCATCAAGACACCCCGTCTGTCCTTGCCATGCAATCGCAACCGGCTCGCGCGCCAGTCGATGTCGGACAGGCGCAGCTGCCAGATATCTCCCGCGCGCAGGGCCAGCCGGGCGAGGAGGAGAAGAATAGCGCGGTCCCGTATCTCGACCGGCGTATCGGTGCGACAGGAGGCTATGATCTCTTCGATCTTTGCGGTGGGTATGGTGCGCGGGACGGTCGAAAGCCTGCGACGAACAGCGGGTGGCACCGCATGGAGGAGCGACGGGGCGCATTCACCTTGAATGATGGTGAAGCGCAGGAAGGAGCGCAGCACGGTGACCGTCATGCGCACGGATGATCGGGAGCGCTCTTCGCCCTGATCCAGAACGATCGACCGGATTGCCGCCGCGTCGTAATCCTTCTGGGCTGCCACAAGGCGATCCAGCCAGCGGCCCGCTTCGTTCACATAGCGCCGCACGGTCTCGGACGTTACCCCACGTTCGCGGCGTAGCCATTCCGAGAACTCGGTCAGGCGCGGATCGCAGGCGGTGACACAGTCAGGCGCTGCGGGCGGGATCAAACTCTGCTCCCGCAGGAACCGGACAAAAGCACGAGCGCCACGACGACGATCCCTGATGCCGGAACCTTCGACCCGTTTGCCGCGCTTGGTCTTGATCCCGCAGCGACAATCATGATGTGCGAATTGGTCGCCAATGGCATCGTCGATCCCGTGGGCCGGAACACGCATCTGCAGCGCCCATTCCGCGAAATGGCGGGCCTGGCTCAGTCGCATCGAATAAGTCACTTCGCTGTAACGGGCGGCGCTGAGCTTCCCGGCATAGGCCTGCAGATATTGCCCGAGCCGTGCGACATCATCGGCAATCATGACCACCCCGGAATCTTCCAGATATCGAAGAAACCGGCGCGTGTCGGCCGCATACACGGGGCACTTCAACTGGGTAGGGCTGTAGCGGTCGCAGCGGCAGCGATGGCGCAAGAACCGATCAACGGCCGATGCGTCGAGGTCTCTGATCGGGATCTTCCGCGCGCGTGCCCACTTCAGGAAATGCCGGGCGGCGCTCAGCGCGCCCGCCGAAAGTCGGGGATTGTCCGCGCAATAGGTGCGGACGAGAGTGCGGTCGTCGGCTTCGAGATGGCCGCCGAGCGGAGAGTTCGAGGGGGAGTTCATGAGGGGATGTCCTTCTGCGGTTGAGAGCAGAGGCATCATGATTATCCAAAGCGGAAACCCGAAAATGAATCAGAAGAACAACACCTTGAAACCCCGAACTCAGCATAACGCCGACGCGGCATATTACGTCTTATCCGGAGTTCCGGATAATACGTATTCCCTCGGCGTGATGTCGACGCGGACGTCGTTCCACTCCTCGGTCGGAAGCTCGGCGAGCCGTCGCTCCATCAGCGCTTCGCCGGTGGAGACGATCTGGATGACGCCGGCATAGCCTTCCTCCAGATCGTGCTTGATCGACCGGATCAGGGTCGGCGTCTTCATCGACGTCAGCAGATGGCCGAAGAAACGCTGCTTGGCGCTCTCGAAGGCCGAGCGGGCTGCCGACTTCGCCTGCCTGTTCAGCGTGCCCTCGGTACCGGTGATGTTGGCCGCCTCCATGGCCGCGTCGAGATTGTTATGGATGACCGCGAAGGCCCCGGCATAGGCGTCGTAGATGCGGGTCTGCTCCGGCGTCAGCGTGTGCTCGACCAGCTCATATTCGACGCCATCGAAGGAGAGCGAGCGGGCGGTATAGAGGCCGAGCGCACGCAGGTCGCGTGCCAGCACCTCCATGGCGGCGACACCGCCAGCTTCGATCGCCTCGACGAACTCGGCGCGCGTCGAGAACGGAAAATCCTCGCCGCCCCACAGCCCGAGCCGCTGGGCATAGGCGAGATTGTGAACCGTGGTGGCGCCGGTCGCCGAGACATAGACGACGCGCGCGTTCGGAAGTGCGTGCTGGAGCCGTAGGCCCGCACGGCCCTGCTGCGAGGCGGCGATGTCACCGCGTTCTCCCTTGCCGCCACCGGCGTTCTGCATCGAATGCGCCTCGTCGAAAATGATCACTCCATCGAAGTCGGAGCCCAACCATTCGACGATCTGCTTGACGCGCGAAACCCTCTCTCCGCGATCGTCGGAGCGTAGCGTGGCGTAGGTTGTAAATAGGACGCCTTCCGCCAGCGAGATTTGCTTGCCTTGCGGGAAGCGCGACAGCGGCGTGACCAGCAATCGCTCCATGCCGAGCGCCGACCAGTCGCGCTGCGCGTCCTCCAGAAGCTTGTCCGACTTCGAAATCCACACCGCCCTGCGGCGGCCCTGGAGCCAGTTGTCGAGAATGATCGCGGCGGACTGACGGCCCTTGCCGACGCCGGTGCCGTCACCGATCATGAAACCGCGGCGGAAGCGGACGGCGTTCTTCGCATCCTCGCGCGCGGCGGTGACGACATCGAAGGTGTCGTCGATGGTCCAGGACCCGGCGAGATAGTTGGAATGGGCCTCGCCGGCATAAACCACGGTCTCAAGCTGGGCGTCGGAGAGCAGCTCATGGACATTGGCAGGGAGCCGCGGGCGGTAGCTCGGCTTCGGCGGCGCGACGCTGGCCATGGCCGCCGACTGCACGAGCTTGGTCGGGTGCGCCTGAGAGCCGGCGATACGGATCGCTTGAAGTCCGTATTCCTCATAGATGGCATCGGAGAGCCGGCCTGCTTCGCCGTCCTGCCAGTCGACGGTCTCATAGGCAAGCGGCAGACCCTCGGGCTCCGCCATCGGCGCGGCTGGAGCGGCTTTGGCAGCACGGTTCAGATAGCCGCGTACACTGCGGGGCGTAGACACGGCCGGTACAGGAACGACAACGGACGGAGCGACCGGAGGCCGTGCCGGCAGGAGCTCGTCCAACCAGCCCATCAGCGTGGCGGTGTCGGAGGCGACGCCGGGGGAAGCTGGAAAAGATGACGGGTCGTCGGCGGGCAGCTTGTCGATGACGGTCAGGCGCGTGTCGATGGTCGTGCCGTGCTTGGCATAGACCGAGCCGTCGATTGCCGCCGAGAAGACGATGCGGCCGCGCTCCTGCAGACGGGCGAAAGCGGAAGCCCAGGCCGGATTGTCGGGCGCGAAGCCGGCGCCGGTGATCGTCACAAGCCGTCCGCCGGGAGCGAGACGCGCGAGCGCCGAGGCCACATGGCGGAAGGCGGCATCCGCGACGCGACCCTCGACATTGGCCATGACGGAGAATGGCGGATTCATCAGCACCACGCTTGGCGCCACGGCCGGATCGAGATGATCGTCGATCTGGGCGGCGTCGAAGCGCGTGACGGAAACGGCCGGAAAGAGAGAAGAGAGAAGACCGCCGCGCATCTCGCCGAGCTCGTTGAGCATGAGGGTGGCGCCGGCGATCTCGGCGAGGATGGCGAGCAGGCCGGTGCCGGCCGAAGGCTCCAGCACACGGTCGGCCGGTGTGATGGCGGCGGCATTTGCCGCGACCAGGCCGAGCGGGATCGGGGTGGAGAATTGCTGGAAGGTCTGAGCTTCCTCGGAGCGGCGCGTGTGCGTCGGAAGGAGGCTGGCGATTTTCGTCAAAGCGGAAAGGCGAGCAGCCGGAGACGCGGCTTTACGGAAAAGCGCCGTTCCGTACTTGCGCAGGAAGAGGACGGTTGCGGCCTCGCAGGCCTCGTATGCCGTTTTCCAGTCCCAGGCGCCGGTGGCGTCGGATGCGCCGAAGGCGCTTTCCATCGCGGCGCGCAGCGTGGCGGCGTCGATGCGCTGGCCGCGTTCAAGATGGGGGAGCAACAGGCCCGCCGCCGCGAAGACGGGAGCGGATGTGTCAGCGTCGGAGGCGAGCGGAAGCAGCGCGGCGGCCGAAGCCGCGGCGAATGGAGAAATCATGTTCATGAAGAAGACCTCGGGAGAGCAGAACGGGATCGAGCCCGCGCAGCGCTCTCTCTCGACCGCACAGGCTCAAACCCGTCCCGGCCTTCCTCTGGCTCTAGGAACGGCGTCGGAGTCCGCGCCGCTTGAACCGGAGGCCAGCAAGGAGTATCTTACGTTTGTCTTACATCTGAAAGGTTCGGGCCTATGGCCAACGCAGAGAAGCTCATCACCACGGTTTCCACCAAGGGACAGGTCATTCTGCCGAGCGCCATTCGCCAGCGGCGGGAATGGCAGGCGGGAACACGGCTGACCGTCGAGGAGACGGCCGAGGGCGTGCTGTTGAAGCCTGCGCCAGCCTTCGCGGAGACGCGGCCTGAAGACGTCTTTGGCGTGCTGCCTCACAAAGGCAAGCCGAAGAGCCTCGAAGAGATGGATGCTGGCGTGCTCGCCGAGGCCAGGCGCCGGCATGCTCGCGGTTGATACGAACCTGATCGTCCGCTACCTGACCGGCGATCATCCGAAGCAATCCCCACGCGCACGCGCACTCATCGATGGCGAACCCATCTTCGTTGCGGCCACGGTCATCCTTGAAACGGAATGGGTGTTGCGCAGCACCTATGCCTACCGGCCGGCGGACGTCGCACGCGCATTGCGCGCGTTCGCAGGACTCCCCACGGTAACGATCGAGGATGGAGCCGTCGTCGCAACCGCGCTCGATCTGGCCGAGAAAGGCATGGACTTCGCGGACGCGCTGCATCTCGGCAAATCCACGCATTGCTCGGGCTTCGCGACCTTCGACCGGAAGTTCGTCAAGGCGGCCAGGGCGAGCGGCCACGAGAGCGTGCGGGAAGCGTGACTGCTGCCGGCGGACAGCCGAGCGGAGTGCGCTCTCATCCGTCGCCCGTTTCCGGCCCGGCTTTGGTGCTTGCCGCGGCCGTTCTATGGGGGACAGTCGGCATCGCTTCGCGGCTGCTCTACGGGATCGAGGACATCCCGCCGCTGGTCGTCGGCTTCTTCCGCCTCGCGCTGGCCGTCCCGCTACTGGGTCTCTGGTGCTGGTGGCGGCTCGGTCCGGAGACCTTCCGCTTCGACGGCAGCGACCGCCTGCGCATCGCCGGAATCGGGCTCACCATGGCGGCCTATCAGGCGTGTTATTTCCAGGCCGTCGCCGATGTCGGCGTTGCCCTGGCAACCCTTATCACCATTTGCTCGGCGCCTGTGATCGTCGGCATTCTGGCGATCATCCTGTTACGCGAGAAGGTATCCCGCACGGTTGTCACCGCGCTGGGGCTTGGCCTGATCGGCACCATTCTGCTGATCGGCACGCCGCCAGCCGAAGACGCCGATCCGGCGGGCATCTTATGGGCATGTGGCTCCGCGCTCTCCTATTCCGGCTTCGTGCTGCTGAGCCGAAGCCTTGCCGGTCGACACGATCCCGGAAAGATCATCGTCACAGGATTCGGCGCGGGTGCGGTGATGCTGCTGCCGCTCGCCATTGCGGCCGGGATGACGCCGGGCGTTTGGACAGGACAGGTCTGGGCCGCACTTCTCTATATGGGCCTGGTTCCGACAGGCTTGGCCTATGTGCTCTATTTCCGCGGGATGAAGGCGACGCAGGCCACGCCTGCCAGCATCATTGCGCTGGCCGAGCCGCTCACGGCGACGACGCTCGCCTTCGCTCTGTTTGGCGAGACACTCGGGCCGTCCGCCATAGCCGGTGCCATCTTGCTGATGGTGACGATGGTGCTGCTGGTCCGAAGTCGGCCGCGCCCCGGTTCGTGAAGGCGGTAGTTTCGCGACCAGTTCAGTTGCTCGATGCAGTCGAGCGGCGCCTGCTCACAATGGCATGAATTGTGGCTGCTCGTGGATCAGTCTTCGGCGGAAGCGCTCTGCCGATCCTTGTACCACTGGAACAAGGCGGCCTTGTCTTCCTCGGGGCTGATATATCCTGTTCGTGCCCAGGTGAGAAGTAACAGGGCTTGTCCGCACAATTGTTTGGCATGTTGCTGGAGCCGTTCGTGCGCATTGGAGGGGAAAAGACGCGAGCACCTTTCAACATGCTGGTCGCGCACGCTCTTGCACTGTCCTTCAAGGCGGTCCTGTTTCGATTACCTCAGGCATCGGGATCGCCTCCGTCCAGAACCTCGGCGAGCCAACCGTCGGTATAGGTCCAGGCGACCGTCTCACCGGTTGCAAGGTCGAGCACATGCGCGCCGCCACCAAAGGCGTTGATGCAGGGTTTCGAGCAGGTGTTGGCGTACTGAAAGCCCCAGCGGCCTGTCAGCCTGAACTCCTTGGCGCAAAGCTTGACGAACTGGATCAGGCGTTCGGGATCGCCGGTGACGTCATCACGCATCCAGAGCTGTGTGCCGCCATATTCGGGCTGGATCGACACGAGGAAGCTTTCGGATGGCGGATCTTCTGAGGCGCCTTCCTCCTGCATGCGATTGTAGAGCTCGAGCGCGCGCGCTGCGTTTTTGGGCGTGCGGACGTTGAGCAGGCAGGAGAAGTGCGTGAAATAGTCGGCCATGACAGGCTCCTGAAACGAGAAAGCCCGGCGCGAGGCCGGGGCGGGGATCGGGAATTGCGGTGCGGGTGGGTCAGAGGCGACAATGCACCACCAGCTGCTGGGCATCGGCATGGTCGCGAAGCATCTTGCGATAGAAGCGCTTGCGCGCATCCCGCACGGCCGGATCGCGCTGGGCCGATTGAGCCAGCTTTCGGCGTGCCGCGCGGATCACCGTGCGATCGCTGTCCCACACGAGGACATCGAGGCGCAGATAAGTGGCATACATCGGGCGCCTCCTAGATGTTGGTGCGTTCGCACAGGGCGTCGATCTGGGTGAGATCGAGGCCGGCGTGAGCACCGTCATTGGTGAGGATGCTTCTCAGCTGCGGGTCGATGTGTTCGCCGGCGAGTGCGAGTTGAAGGAGGCGAAGGCCCGCCAGCAGGGCATCGCGCTCCTGAGAGGTGACGCTGATGAACAGAAACGCCTCGACGGTCTCGCCATCTTCGAGCGGACGAACGCCGTTATGCTCGTCGATTTCGTAGTCATCGAATTCCTGCACGTAGCGGGTGGCTAGCCATTCGCCCTCGACGATGGTTTCGTAGTAGACAAAGGCGTCATGGCCTTTGCTGACGACAAATTTCGGCATGGGAGACTCCGTAGGTGAATGCCCGGCAGGAGGCCGGGATGAATGGTGATCGTGGGAGGGGAAATCACGCGGCCTGCGGGAGCCGCAGCAGCTCGCAGGCAGTCTCGCGCCAGCGGGGATCGACCAGCCTCGCTTCGAGTAGGGTAGCCTGGAAGCGGAAATCGCGGGCCGCTGGGTGATCTCCGTGGCCGGCGGCGGCGAAGGCCCTGCCGCGCAGGTGGCTGGCTTCGACGACAACGAGTGTAGCTTCGGCCTTGCTGGCGACAGGCTGCTGCCAGAGGATTATGCCGGCGCGGATTTCGCCGGCGATGACGAGGCCAAACCCGCTGTCTTGAATAACGATCAGCCGTGGCCTGAAGCGTAGCGTATTGTCCGGTGTGACCCGGATGTCACCGTGCGAGACCCGCATTGCGGCAACGGCCATGGCATCCTGCGGCGATGAGGCTTCACCGATCGGGATGCTGCGGTCGACGCAATCTGCTTCGGTGGCGCCGTCATAGCTGACCGTGCCGAGGCAGGCGACACGCAAGGGGCGCTTCTGCGTGTGCTCAAGTCTGGGAAGCACCCGTTCGGCAAGAATTTTTCCGATTGGGGCGAAGGTGGTTTGATGTGCAAGGGCCATCGGCTGACGCTCCGTGACGAGCGCCGGGAGCCTCTCTCTCCGGCAACCAACCCGTCATGGCCCTCGCAACCGTCCTCTCGCTCTTTAATCCGGCGTGAGAGTCGGTTTCTTCGATCGGAGCCATTTGATCGTTCCGACGCCATTTGGGCGTGACGCCGGGCGCGTTCGCACGGGCATCGATGGCAACGTGAGCGCATGTCGCGGCAGCAAATCCGGCTGATTG
Source organism: Rhodoligotrophos sp. CJ14 (assembly GCF_038811545.1). Taxonomy (GTDB): domain Bacteria; phylum Pseudomonadota; class Alphaproteobacteria; order Rhizobiales; family Im1; genus Rhodoligotrophos; species Rhodoligotrophos ferricapiens. Next base: position 3,014,142 of record NZ_CP133319.1, on the reverse strand, counting down.
GGATCGCACCCCGCGCCGGCGCGGCTGTGCCCAAGGCCCGGGCGCAGGTTGCTTTGGGCCGTTGATGTGAGGCGCATGCGCCTCACTGCCAGGGATCGATCTCAAATTCGACCATGTCCTCATCGCCGTCGAATTCGCCGGCGGGGCAAACGCCGTGGGTTCCGTCCCCGGCCTGGAACACGACGATCGAGACCATCAGGGTTTCGGCGAGGCTGGCGGCGAAAGCGGTGGCATCTGCATAGGACATTGTTCCGGCTCCTGTCTTTGGAGGCGGGGGACCATCCCCCGCGCGACAGGCGCCCGAAGTGTCTGACCGGATCTGCAATCACCCTCGCGCGTTCGGCTCGTCCGAATCCGCGAGGGCGGCACGCTCGCGTAAGCCGACCCCTCCGGGGTTGATTGACGAAGAGACGGTTCGGACCAAGGTTCGCGAATGGAAGCGGGGGTGGTGCTTTGCATCTGACTGGAAGCCGGCACCCGTCGCAGGTGCCAGCGCCTTCGCTGCCAGCCTCCCCCAGGCCGGTCTTATCAGATCGGTGTTGCAGGCCGCGGAAGCCGTCCCGCGCCCGGACAAACGATGGCGGCCCATGCAAACTGGAACGCGACCTCTGGCAGGATTAACGGCTGTACTCAGCACGATAGGGCCTGACATAGCCAAACGGGCCGAAACGGATCAGCCCCAAAGCCGGTCCGCGATCTCTCGGGCGACCATAACGCGAGCCTTCAGAAGCAGATCGCCGCCGCAGGTATCGATATGGCCGTAGAACCGCGCCCGGCCGCCGTTCGCACTCCAGTCGGCATAGTGGCAGTATTCACGGGCATCGAGCCGAAAAGCCCGCATGTCGCCGGCCCAATGCGGCTTCGGCTCCACAACGACGGTGACGCCACCACGGGTTTCCGCCCACGGAAGCGAGCGCTCCGGGGGAGGATTGCGGCGGTCCTCGGCGAATATCTCCTCCACCGTCATCATGCTGCGCCCCCGCCTTCGCTGTTCGGCAGAAAGCCGGTTGGATCGTCAGGGTCGGGCGGCAGGTAGGCGTCATAGGGATCGCCGTCTGCAAGATGGCCGAACGGCGTCATGACGTAATCGCCGTCGTCCGCGCGCCCCACGGCGCACAGGACATAGCGCGGCTCGCGGGTGACGGCATCCAGGCACTTCATGAGTGCGAGATTGCCGTCGCCCGCCGCGCGCAGCAGGGTGTTGAAGTTGGTGCGGGCGTAATCGGGAATGGCCATGGGTTTCTCCTGAAAACGAAAATGGCCCGCGGTCGTTCGACGGCGGGCCAGGTAGACGGGATTGAGCGACGGTCAGGCGGCAGCGCGGCCCTCGACGACATCGGCACCGACCTCATCGGCCGTGACGTCCTCAAGCCGGGCACGGCTGTATCCGGTCTTCGCCAGCCAGAGTTCGGCAGCTTCACGACTCTCCGCCAGATGCAGCAGTTCGACGTTGTCGCCGACATCCTGCACGACGCGGACCTGACCGACCCTCGGGCGCTCGACGACCCGGAAGGTCAGGTCGCTGTCGATGCCATAGGTGCGCATGACCGTAACGAGGATGATGCCGCCCTGACCGAAATTGCCTTCATGCAGGGTGAAGCATGGCGGGGTTGTGTAGGTCGGGCGCTCGCGCGCGGGCTCCTTGCGCACGAGACGGCCGACACCGTTGCGACGTTCCCAGGCTGCCAGCTTCTTCGTGAAGCGGGCGGGTGGCTTGGGCTCTCCGTCGGCATAGGCAATCAGCGAGCCGAGCGGAGCTATGTCGAGGACAAGGGAAGCGGACATTGTTGGTCTCCTGAAACGAAACCAGCCCAGCGGAATGCCGGGCCTAGCGAGTGGAAAGTGAGGAAAAAGACGGGGCGACCGGAGCCGCCCCGCAGATGCGTGTCACTCAGCGGCGACGAGAACCGCCGGCTCGTCGGTGCCGTCAGTCGCATCGTGCTCGTCGTCGCCAGCGAGGAAGTCTGGCAATGCCTCACCGTCGTCGTGCTCGGCCGAAAGCTCCGCTGGCTCTTCCGCGACCAGGCGCAGCGGCTCGGGAAGCCAGCCGGTATCGGCCAGCAGGCGTTCGGCCTCCCTGGCCATGTCGCCCTTCTTGAGATGGTCGATCAGCTCGGCCGCGCGCTCGCCCGCCCCCTCGCGCACGGCTTCGAGGATGCGAGGCTTGGTGACGCGGCCGAGATAGTTCTCGACCGTCGGCCTCCAGCCTGCTTCCACCATGTCGAGTTCGACAGCGCGTGCGAGACGATCGGCCTCGGCAAGACGCTGCTGGATGCCGTGCACGGTGACGGTGCCGCCGCCGTAGCGATCGGCCTTCTCGTAAAGGGCGTTGACCCCGAAAGCCGCGCAATGCGCAAAGAGCGCCGCCTGCTCGGTGCCTTCGAGAGAGATCAGCCAATCCCAGAGGGAGGCCTCGTCGGTCGGCATGCGCGCCTCCCATGCCTTGTGGCGCTCCTCGATGGCCTGCGCCGCCGGGGTGTCCTTCAGGCCCGGCGCTTGCAGGGAGAAGCCGGTGTTGCGCACCGAGACTTCCATGGCCGGGCTGTAGGAGGTGTAGCGGGAGAAGACGTCCCGGCAGAACTTGTGCAGCACGGCCAGGAACGCGACGGACGGGTTGTTCGCCAGCCTGTCGCGCAGCGCAAGTGTCCGCTCGGCCGTCAGCTCCGTCACCAGGCGTTCCGGCAGCGGCTTGATGACGTCGCCTTCGTCGTCATCCGTGTCCGTCGGCTGGCTGCCGATGGTGATTGCGGCGCGCCGAGCCGAAGGATCGACATCGGCGTCAACGCGGTCGATGTCGGCCTCGTCACCGGTCCCGGAGTCGTCGCCCTCGACGGCGGCTTCGGGCTCGTCCTCGGGACGGACATAGCCGCGATCGACGACGAGTTGGCCGTCCCGGTCGATACTGAGGAAAACGCCGGCGCGGGCGATCTCGTCCGGATCGAAGCTGACGGGGCGGTTCTCGAAGGCGTCGAGGGCGGCCTCGATCTCGGCGAGACGCTGATCCACCTCTTCGGGCAGATCGTCGGCCTCCGCATATTCCGATTCGAGATCGTCATACTCATTGCGGAGAGCCTCGCGGGCCGCCCGTTCGTCTTCGGTGAGGTCCTGCGCCGTGCCGGTCAGCTTGCGCAGGCCGCTGGCATGGCCGTAGGGGAGTTCGACCGAAGCGTCGATCCACTTCCAGCCCTGGTCGGCAATCTCGTCGGCCATCACCTTCAGCTTCTCGTCAACCAGGCGGTCGAGCAGGGAGACGTCCTGCAGCCAGCCGTCATTGTCGTGGGAGAAGAGATCGCGCAGAATCGCGCCGCCCGCCGCCTCATAGGCTTCGAGGCCGATGAAGCGGGCGCGCTTGTCGGACGCCGGGACGGTGGTTTCGGTCAGCATGCGCCGGATCTGCCACGGCTCCTTCTGCCAGGAATTGCGGATGCTCTCCCAGACCTGTTCCTGACGGGCATGGTCGGGATTGACGGTGAAGGCCATCAGCATCTCCAGCGTCATGCCGTCCTCGGCATAGACGTCGAGCAGCACGGGAGAGACGGTGGCGAGGCGAAGCCGCTGCCTGACGACCTGAACCGTGGTAAAGAAGGCGGCCGCGATCTCCTCTTCGGTCATGCCCTTGTTGCGCATGTCGAGGAAGGCGCGGAACTGGTCGAGGGGATGCAGAGCCACGCGCTGGGTGTTTTCGGCCAGGCTGTCGTCCTCGGCGAGGATCTGCGTCGAGGGATCGCGAACGACGCAGGGCACCGGCGCGGTCTTCGCGAGACGCTTCTGCTTCACGAGGATCGCCAGGGCCTGATAGCGGCGGCCGCCGGCCGGCACTTCGTACATGCCGGTCTCGTTGCCGTCGGCATCGAGCACGGGGCGGACATTGAGGCTCTGGAGGAGCGTGCCGCGGCGGGCGATGTCCTCAGCCAGTTCCTCGACTGAAACGCCGGCCTTGACGCGCCGGACATTCGACTGGCTGAGAACGAGCTTGTTGAAGGGAATGTCGCGCGAGGGCGACAGGGTGAGTTTCTGAGCGGCAGTAGCCATCAGGGTAGTCTCCGCGACGGGCGCCGAGAGCCTCTCTCTCCGCTTCCGACCCGTCGCGAAAACACCTTCCCTCCTCTGACTCTGCGGGCAGCGCGGTCGGCTTCCTGTGACTGGAAGCCACCGGGAAACCGCGTGCGGAGAAGCCGAGCCCGTCAGGCTGTCCGACAAGCAATCAGATTTCGCCTCGGGCGCGCAGACTGACCTCCCGGCCGATACCGACGATGATGTGGTCATGCAGCGTTACGCCCAGAACCTTGCAGCCCTTCTGGATTTCCTTCGTCATAGCGAGGTCGGCGGCCGAGGGTTCGGGATCGCCGGCCGGATGATTGTGCACGATGATCAGCGCGGTCGCGTTGAGCGCCAGGCTCCGCCGCAGCACTTCCCGGGGATAGACCGGGACATGATCGACCGTGCCGATGGCGAGGCATTCGTCCGAGATGAGCCGGTTCTTTCGGTCGAGATAGAGGACATGGAAGCGCTCTACCTCTCCACGGATGGTGATGGCACAATAGTCAAGAACCGCCTGCCAGGAGGACAGGACCGGGTTCTGGTTGAGGTGGCGCAGCAGGATCTGGCGGGCCTCGTAGACGACGGCCTGCTCCTGGGCCGAGAACCGGAGAGGCTGCGGCTCGATGGTGAGTTTTCTGTGATGTCGCGTCATGTTCGGATTCCCCGACGGGCAGCCGGCCGGGTGCCGGGACTTTCACCGCGTCACGGCGAGACGCGCCGCCCTCTGCCTCGGAGAGAGCGGCGCAGGATCGCAAGCCGGAGAGCCGGAAATCAGGCTTTCCGGGTTTCCGTATCAGGGGGAGTGAGGTTGGACGCGGCGCCGCGGGCGCGGGCGTAAAGAATGCGCTCGGCCGCACGTATGCTGCCAGCCTCTCTTGCCGCGTCAGCCCAGACCGAGATCGGGAAATCCCCGGTAAAGAGCAGGTCCCGCTCGATCCCCATGCCGAAGGGCAACCGGATGGACTCCATTTCCTCCAGCGAGAAGCTGCCAAGCTCCGGATAGCCGATATCGGCGAGGCCGAACATGATGTCGCCGTCCGGATCCAGCTCGGTCGCGAGCCAGACGCCTTCGCCGAACGGATTGTAGAATTTCACGACCGGCACATGGTCGACGTCGCGCTGACGGCCATTGGCGAGCAGGCGAACGCGCAGTTCGGGTGTCAGGAGGATCATGCCGCTGCCCTCCTGTCGATGATCTCGGCATCGACGGCGGGGCTGTCAGCATCCGGAAGGAAGGACAGGATCCAGTCCGCCGCTTTGCTGGCCTGCGAGGCGGCACGGACGATGGCGCGGGAATCCTCGCGCATGACGTCGAGCCAGGAGCCGATGTAATCTGCATGGCGCACGGTCGGGACGATGCCGAGCGAAGCGCAGCAGAAAGCCGAAATCTGTTCAGCGATCATTTCTTCGAAGGCGTATTTCTTCGAGCCGACGGATCCGGAAAGATCGCGGTTGAGCCGGCTGTGATGACCGCTGGCGTGACCGATTTCGTGCAGTGCGGTCCGATGCCAGTTGATCGGCTCGTAGTAGGCTTGCGGCGGCGGCACGACCACATAGTCGTGGGCGGGAACGTAGAACGCCTTGTCGCCGCCGATGCGGAAGTCGATGCCGGTCGCCTTGATGAGCGCCTCGACCTTCGGCTCGATCAGGCCGGGTGGCGGCGGGATGGTGACGGCGATATCGTCGGGCAGCCCCTCGCATTGCGCCGTGTTGAACACGGTGAACCGTTTGAGGAACGGAACGGCCTGCGCCTCTTCTCCAGTCTCGGTGGCGCGCTTCTTCTCGTCCTCGGGAACGAAGCGGTCGGCATAGACGACGGTGGTGCCGCGCTCGCCCTTGCGCACATTGCCGCCAAGGGAAAGGGCCTGCCGGAAAGTGAGCCAGCCCTGGCCGGGGAAGCCGTGCTGGACGACGGCGCCCCAGAGGAGAAGGATGTTGATGCCGCTGTAGCTTCGGCCCGTGCTGGCATTCTTCGGCAGGCCGAGCGGGGCTTTCGCCGCAGACGTGCCCCAGGGCTGCACCCAGGGCACGCGGCCGGCTTCCAGCTCGGCGATGATCTTGTTGGTGATTTCATCGTACAGGTTCGTCCGGTCCGGGCCGGCGCGTGGGGTGCGGTCATATCTGGACATCGCGGTTCTCCGCGACGGGCGCCGAGAGCCTCTCTCTCGACCTCAACCCGTCACGGCAAACCCCCGTCCGCACTCTGACTCTCGCCGGGCCGGAGGCCCGCAAGGGCGCAGAACCGTGAAGGCGCAAAGCCGCCTTCCCGACATCCACCGACCGCAGCAGCACCACGACGCGTCAGGGATCGACGCCCGCAGGGTGAAGACCGCGCAAGCGGGGCTTCAGCGCCAGCCGAGAGCCCGGCCCGAAGGGCGACGCCATGCCTGATTCGGTCAGCCAAGCATTGGGGACAAGGCGAGAGTTCTCAAGGCAACCGAGGCCAGTTCACCCTGGATAAATCATGTCAAAATATCCGCTGATAGTGCGGATTTTTTGAGGTGAATCGCGGCTCTGTTACAATCCGTGTTGAAATATCCGCGCTAAAAGCGGATAAGAGAGCATGGTTCACGATCAGCGATCCGCCCTGTCGAGCTATGTCAGCGGCCTGCTCTCCGCGGGCCGGACGGTTTTCACCGCCGAGGAAGCCGAGGCGGCGCTCGGCGTCGGGCGCGGCGCGTTCCTGGATGCCGCCGAGCGCTTGCAGCGTCGCAAGGCCCTGCTGAACCCGCGGCAAGGGTTTTATGTCGTCGTCCCGCCGCAGTTTGCATCCTGGGGAGCGCCACCGCCGGCCTGGTACATCGACGCGCTCATGCGTTATGAGCGTCAGGCCTACTATGTCGGGCTTCTCAAGGCCGCAGAATTGCATGGCGCGACGCACCAGGCGGTCATGGAGTTCCAGGTCGTTTCGGCCAAGCGCCTTCCGAAGATCCGTGCCGGCCGCAACCTGATCGTCTTCTATTTCCGCAAGGACATGGAAGCGGTGACCGCAGGGATTGAGGGCCGCAAGACCGATACCGGTACAATGAATATCTCGTCAGCAGCTCTGACGGCTCTCGATCTGCTGCGCTATCCGAAGGCGTCCGGCGGCATCGACAATGTCGCCACGGTGCTCTCCGACCTCGCGGAGAAGATCGATCCCCAGCAACTCGCCACCCTGTCGGCAACCTTTGAGCGGCCGGTCGTGCAACGCCTCGGACATCTTCTGGATCGCCTCGGCCGCGAGGCCCTGACGACGCCGATGCTGGAGGCGCTGCAGGAACGAGGGGCTGTTCCCTGGGCCGAACTCGACCGGCAGGAGGCACGGGATCCGGACTTCGCGCCCGAACCACAGGAACGCGATTCCCGCTGGCGTGTGATCGTGCGGCGCGTGCCGGAGCTCGACGAATGATCCCGGCCCAGAACATCGTCGCCTGGGGCAATGTCGTTCCGTGGGCGGATCAGCGCCAGGTCGAGCAGGACCTCATCATCAGCCGCGCCCTCGTCGACATCTTCTCCGACGACATGCTGCGCGACGCATTGCGGTTCCGAGGCGGAACGGCGCTTAACAAGCTGCATTTTCCGGCGCCGCTGCGCTATTCGGAGGACATCGATCTGGTCCGCACCTCCGGCGGTCCGATCGGTCCGATCCTCGACCGACTGCGCGCACTTCTGGAGCCATGGCTCGGGCAGGCGCGGTTCGACCAGAGCCCCGTCGCGCCGAAGTTTCGCTTCCGGGTCGAGGCCGAGGACGGCAGCGGCGTGCCGATCCGTCTGAAGATCGAGATCAACACCCGCGAGATCGAGGTGTTCGATGCGCCGGCGGCGTTATCGCTCGAGGTCACCAATCCCTGGTTCTCCGGCGAGGCCGCCATTCCGACATTCTCCCGCGAGGAGATGCTGGCGACCAAGCTGCGGGCGTTGCTGCAGCGGGACAAGGGACGCGATCTTTACGACATTGCCCATGCTCTCGAAGTCTTCGAGGATCTCGCCATCGATCGCATCGTCGAGATGTTCGGTCGCTATCTCGCCCTTGCCGGCGAGGCGATCTCCCGCGCCGAGGCCCAGCAACGCATGTTCGCCAAGCTGGCGAACCCGCGCTTTCTGCTCGACATGCGGCCTCTGCTACCGGCGGCTCAGGTGGAGACGCTGACCGAAGCATCGACGGCGGAATCGTTTCGGCTCGTGTTCACGGCACTGGTCGATCGGCTCCCCGGTGAGCCGTGGGCGAAGACCCCCGCCATGAAGGAAAGGTTTGGAATCTTATGGTAGCCAGAAGTGTTGCCCGAACGGTGCCGCGAGAAGGACCAACGGGCGGGATAAGGGTGGATCAATACTGTCAAGTCGCTCGCGGGAATTGAGTTTCAAGCAAGAATCTATCAAGAATTTGCCATGTCAGGTACTTTGAACTCTGTATCGGTCAAAAAATCGGCACCCGAACGAGAAGTCGCCCGGGGCAACGCCAATTCTGTGCAGGACCACTCGATCTTTCCCGTGACCGGGAGCGACGACGTGATGGCGGTCGATCTTTTTTGCGGGGCCGGTGGGCTGACATATGGTCTGCAGCGTGCCGGGATCACCGTGGTCGAAGGCGTCGATATAGATGGTGCGTGCCGGTACGCTTACGAGGTCAACAACGGCTCCCGGTTCGTCCATAAGAGCGCCTTAGATTACACCGCCGCCGATGCTGCCACCGCTCTCGATGGGGCGAAGGTTCGAGTGCTAGCCGGCTGTGCACCCTGCCAGCCGTTCTCCACCTACACGCAAGGGCCGAGAGGAAATCATCGAGACAAATGGGCGCTATTGGATCGTTTCGGTGAACTCGCACGGTCGGTGCTGCCAGACATCGTATCGATGGAAAACGTAACGCCTCTGGCAGTTACCGACCGGTTCAAGTCTTTCGTTGACGAGCTCGAGGAGGCGGGCTTTCGTGTCAAACATTGGATCGTGGACTGTCGCGAGTATGGCGCACCGCAGCAACGTCGCCGTCTTGTGTTACTTGCATCGCGGCACGGTGAAATCGACATTCTGCCACCCACCCACAAACACCCAGAACAGTGGACCGCGGTGCGCGACGTGATCGGAGACATGCCCCCGCTCGGTGCCGGTGAAACCGATACAGGGGATCCGCTTCATCGTACGAGCCGGCTGTCTCCGACGAACATGAAGCGGATGCTTGCCTCGAAACCCGGCGGAACTTGGCGAGACTGGCCAGATGAGCTTCGCGCACCGTGTCACGTTCGGGAAAGCGGGAAAACGTACCCGGCCGTCTATGGGCGAATGGAGTGGGGCAAACCGGCTCCCACAATGACGGGGCAGTGCTTCGGATTCGGAAACGGCAGATTCGGTCATCCGGAGCAACATCGTGCCATCAGTCTCCGCGAAGCGGCGATTCTTCAAACCTTCCCCCGGACATATGAATTCATTGAGCCAGGCTCGGCGGTTTCCATGAAATCCGTCGGCCGAATGATCGGTAACGCCGTACCACCATTGCTGGGGGAAGTGATCGGGAAGTCGATCGTGCGGCACATTCGCGAAAAGAACATTGTCGGAAACAGCTGACGATAAGCGTGACCGCCTGGTAGGTCGCACACTCGAGGACTTGGGCGATGACGCCTATCGTCAGGACGGCGAACTCAAGCGCAGCGAAATCGACGCCACCTATCTTCGACGCGGCATCACGCCCGACGAAGCGATAGCAATCGAAAGGGCGTTGACGGCCGACAGCATAAGGATAGTCGAAGATTCGGCAGTCAGTGAGGTAACCTTCGAGGGAATTCCGTCACCGCGTGCGGGGACGGCGCTAGAGCAGCTACTGGGTCTCGCACGGAAGTATCCTTTGCTCAATGAAGCTGAGGAGCGAGAGCTCGGGTATGCCATCCAAGACGGTTTGCGGTTGCCGGATGCGGATCGGTTTTCGCCTATCGGGCAGCGTGTCCTCGCGCGGGCCGAGCAGGCGAAGGCGAAGCTCGTGACCTCCAACATTCGCTTGGTCGCCAAGATGGCCTACGACCGAAGGTTCCGATATCGAATGGATCCAGAGGATCTCGTTCAGTTCGGCTTGATGGGACTGATGAGGGCATGTGACAAGTTCGACCCGGACTGGGGCACCAGGTTCTCGACATACGCTGTATGGTGGATAAGGCAGGCGATCTCGCGCGGCATCGACGATGTGGGTTCGACGATACGCCTCCCCGTCCATATGCGCGGACAGATATCGAAATACCGACGCACGAGGCGATCCCTGGGGCTATCCACGGGCTACAGCGCTGCAGACATCCCGAAGATTGCGGAATCGCTCGGCTGGGATGAAGCCTTCACAGCGAGGATTGCGCAGCTCTCCGAGCAAAAGGTGATCTCGTACGACGTGCCTATCGACGACGAGTCCTCCACGCCGCTGCGCGAATTTATCAACGACGAAGCTCCGACTCCGGAAGAGGTTGCGATCGCCAGCGACCTCGCGGAGGTTCTCGGAGAGCTGGTAGACGGCATTGGAAACGAGCGGCTCATCGATATCGTCCGCCGGCGATTCGGAATTGACGGACCCGCCGAGACGCTCGAGCAGATTGGTCAACAGTATGGTGTGACGCGGGAACGCATACGACAGCTCGAAAGCAAGGCGCTCAGGATCTTGCGCGGACGCGCTCGCAAGATCGGCCTGCACAAGACCTTCGAAGGAGATTGAAATTGCCGCACACGGCGATCACCGACCGCTACCAGGCCGCCGAACGTTTTGTCGACTGGCTGGCCGATTTCGTCGTAGCGGATGCTACGGGAGCAAAAAAGTCGGCGCTGGAAGTGGATCCGTGTGGATTGTTCTGGCTCGGGCGCCTCGCCCCCGAAGAGGAAATCGCCGAATCCAAGCTTGGGGAACGGGCAGAGAGACTGGAGCCATGCGCCGTCGGCATGCGGCTGGGCCCCGACGCAGAATTTGGAGACATGGTGTCGTTCGACCTCCGTGCTTCGTTCGCGGTCTGGCGGAAGGAGGGCGATAGGTGGATCAAGTCCGATCCGATCGACTGCACTGAAAGCGTCAGTATCCTTCTCAATCATGGGTCTACAAATCGATTTACGACATCCATCCAACGCGAGCTCGATAGCCGCTTTCCGGACTCCGGCCTCGCCGCCGCCATTGAAATCGAGGTGGATACAAGTCGGGATGGTTTGCCGGGATTGACCGTCACCCTCGTCAATTGCTCGAAGCCAAATCAGGAACAGAAGAACGCTTTCGCCAGAGGGCGGCTGTTTCAGTGCGAACTTGAGGTTTCCGGTCTGCCGACCCGGGAGTTCATTCTCGAAGCGCTACCCGACAGCTTTCGCTATGATCGGCATGTCCCCGCGTGGGGCATCAACTGCGGGGTTTCCGTCGAGGGATCGGTTTTCACCACCGTCGATCTTCCGCGCCACGACAAGCCACGCCCTCAATTCTGGAACGCTCCTGGCCAGTCGGAAGATTTCTTTTCCTTCGAAAGGCTTGCAGACGATCCGGTCGCGCCTGGTCGCGAACTCGTCGAAGCGCTCCGGGCTTGGGGAGACGACGCATGGGACATGGAGCGTATACGATCGAGACATGCCGACTGGTCGGAGGAGATGGAACGCGAAGCGAGGCGGGAGAGGCAGGGTTTTCTCGAAGAAGTCGAGCGAATAGCTGCCGGTGTCGCGCGCCTCGAGGAAGACCAGGATCTTTGCCGCGCATTTCGTCTGATGAACGCATCTATGCTCATCTCCGCACGAGACGGCAAGGGTGGCTTCAAATACACATCGTGGCGGCCGTTTCAGATCGGTTTTCTTTACGCGAACCTGGACGCTTGCCGAAACGAGGGTGCCGACATCGTCGATATCGTCTGGTTCACGACCGGAGGCGGCAAGACGGAGACCTATCTCGGTCTCATCCTGACAGCCGCTTTCCTGGATCGCTTTCGTGGCAAGACCACGGGGGTGACGGCGTGGTCGAGATTCCCACTCCGATTGCTTTCGCTCCAACAGACGCAGCGTTTCGCCAATGCCCTGGCCGCGGCAGAGATGGTCCGCCGCAAGGAGGCAATCGAGGGGGACCCGTTTGGCCTCGGTTTTCTCGTTGGCAGTGGAGCCACCCCCAACGAGATCAAACGCGAGAGAAATCGCGATCGGCGCGGCCAATGGGACTACGAGGACGATTCGATGCCAGATCGTCTTCGCATGCTCAAGGTGTGCCCGTTCTGCCGCACAGACAGCATAGAGATGCGTTTCAATCGGCGATATTGGCGGCTGGAGCACCGCTGCACGAACTCCGACTGCGAGTGGGATATTGCGCAGCCACTTCCGATCTGGGTCGTCGATTTCGAAGTATGGCGTTATCTCCCGACGGTGATCGTCGGCACGCTCGACAAGGCGGCGGGCATCGCACTACAGGCCAACATGCGTGGGATCATCGGCCCACCTATGGGATACTGTTCCGAGCCCGAGCATGGCCACACTTATGCGACCCGATGGAGTCGTCCGAATGGATGCCTAGTGCCGGATTGCAAAGGGTCACCTAAAGGCCTCCCGATGGACCCGTCTCTCTATGGGGTGTCGTTCAGACTGCAGGACGAGTTGCATCTTCTGCGTGACAGCCTCGGAGCTGTCGACGCGCATTACGAGGCGCTCTATGACCACTTGCAGCGAAACCTTTCGGGAACGCGGCCCAAAATACTGGCTTCGTCCGCCACGCTGAGCGGTTACGAAAGACAGAGCGAAGTCCTATACGGCAAAAAAGCACGTGTGTTTCCGTATCCAGAGCCCCAGATAGGAGAAGGCTTCTGGTCCCGGGAGACGGACAAGCGAATGCGCTCCTACCTTGCTGTTTCGCCACGCGGGCAGACCGTCGAGTTCGCAGTCGACCGCATGATGATCTCGCTGCAGTCAGCAATCCGCGAATGGCTGCGAGATCCGCGCGGCGTCGCAGAGAAGATCGGTGTCGATCCGTCGCTCGCCGACTTCCTAGTCGACATATACGGCACGAACGTCGTGTACGGGAACACGCTGCGCGACCTCGACGCTGTTGTCCGTTCGTCTGAGACACAGTGGGAGGCTATCCCTAAGCCGGCGCCCAACGTAACCTCGATGACCGGGCGGACCCTTTTCTCGGACGTATCGGAAGTCCTCGAAAAGCTCGAACGCCCTGACGCCGAGTTCGCCAACCGACTTCACGTGGTCGCGGCATCCTCGATGATGTCGCATGGCGTGGACATCGACCGACTAAACGTGATGGTGATGCTTGGGTTACCGCTCACTACGGCCGAGTTCATCCAGGCGACGGCACGTGTGGGGCGCAGGTGGCCTGCCCTCGCCTTTGTCGTGCACCGAATTGCCAGGGAGCGCGACGCCAGCGTCTTCAAAGCGTTCCCGCAGTACGTGGCTCAGGGTGATCGTTTCGTCGAACCTATACCGATCACCGGGCATAGCAGACGGGTGCTGGAGCGAACTTTGCCGGGTCTGGCCTTCGCGCGGATCCTGCTGCTTCACGAGCCCCGGGCGGGCCGCAGCATAGCGAAGGCGAAAGTCTTGCGCGATTATCTGGATGCACACCCTGACTTCTGCGAGAACGAGAGTGCCACGATCGCCGGGATGCTCGGCTACACCGATGAAATGACGGCCGATCTCTCCCAAGACGTGCGATGGTGGTACGAACGTCTCGCTGCGAATCTCGGCGATCCAGCGCACGCCAACGAATGGTCGAATTCCATGGGGCCGAAAGGTGGCCCCATGCTGTCTCTTCGCGACGTTGAGGAGCAAGTCGAGATTCGCGGAGAGGACCCGAGATGAAGGAAACCAGAAGCGCATCGCAAATCCTTTACGGTCATCTCCCGCAGCAGACTGTCGATGTCAGAGGCGGCGTTTGGAAAGTCAAAAGTTGGAAGTACAAGCCTGTTCACGAGGTCGATGCAGAGGCATTGTCAGCAGAATTGATCCGGCTTGCCGCCCCTTGGGAAGCGAGCGGTCGCGATGGGCGACTCGTGGCCAGCTTGAGAGCGGGTGCGAATGTACAGGTGCGATCGCTCGATCGGGAACTCGGAGCTTGGTTGGAGCCGTTCCCGAAGACCTGGCGGTGCAAGAACTGCTCACGACTGTTGGATAGCCCCCGGGCACGTTGCAAATGCGGTGCGATCGGGCCGCACGGGCAACTCCCTTTCGTATTGTTTCACGACGCTTGCGGGGACATACGGGAGCCCAGCTATCCGCGTTGTCCGGCTCATGACGATGTGAGGATGCGCTTGCCCGGGACGACCAGTCTGCGAGAAATCGAGCTCTCGTGCCCTGAATGCAATCGAACTTTGCGATCGAACTTCCTCTATACCAACTGCACTTGTGGCCAATCGGGCCGGAATGGCGAGAGGATGGAATTCACGGTTCACCGCAGCGCTTCCGTCTATGTCCCGAGGAGCGTCGTGATCGTGAATCCCCCGTCACGCACTCAGAGGCGGCGACTACACGCCGCGGGGGGTGGGCCGGCCGCACTGGCGTGGGTAGCGGAAGGAATGGCATCGCCTTGGGTCGATGGAGTTGCTGGCGCGAAGTCTGCGGCGCTTCGAAGAACTCTGGCAGAGCAAGGATTGACTCCGGAACAGATCGACGCCGCGCTTGCGGCCGCTGGGGTGGCAGACGACAAGCCGCGGGAGCTCCGTATCTCGCCCGAGGTTAACGATGCCGCAGAGTATGACGCTTCCGCGATCGCCCTTGCGATGTCAGAGACGAGGAAGACCATCGGAGATCTGAAGAGGACCGCCACGGGGAAGAGGCAGGCGCTTTATGACGGCCAGTACGACCATGCCTTGAAACGCGCGGGAGTGCAGAGAATCGATCTGGTGGAGCGCTTTCCGATCCTGAACGGTCAATTCGGTTACACGCGGGGCGATCACGAGCCGGGAGCGTCACGACTTCGGGCGTTCACCGAACGAGACGGTACAGTCGTGGTTTATGGGGACCTCGCCACCACGGAAGCGCTTATTACTCGGCTGGATCCGGTCCGGGTCTCGTATTGGCTACGGGAACGAGGACACGGAATCGAGGTGAAGGACAACATACGAGATGCCTACGAGGGAATCCTCGGCGCGGTGGGAAATGATCCTGAAAACTCGGCGGTCCTGTCCGACATCACGACCCTCGTTCACAGCTTTTCGCACCGAATGGTCCGACAGACCTCCTACTATGCAGGTATCGATAGGGAATCCATTTCCGAGCTCCTATTCCCCTTGGCTTTGGCTGTCGTGACATACGCCGTTCCTAGGGGCGACTTCGTCCTCGGGGGCTTACAGGCCATGTTCGAGCACGATCTGCACACGGTCTTGGATCGCGTGGTGTTGGACGAATCGCGATGTGCATTGGATCCAGGTTGTTGGGAATCGAGGCACGGGGCAGCCTGTGCCGTATGCCTTCATCTGGGCGAACCGTCGTGTCGGCTATTCAATACGCGACTCGATCGGAAGGTGCTGTTCGATACGGATGGCTACTTTCGAATGCGCAGCTGACGAGCGTCACCTCCATCCTACGGAAGCCTTTCGGGAGGGCGAACCAAGGACGTTCAAGTAGGCCCGAGCACGGCTGAAGCCGACATATGCATTTCGGTCGGGCGGCTCGGGCGTATCCCCGTCAAGGGCGAGGACCACGGCAAGGGCCTCCAGGCCCTTGAATCGGCCTATAGTTTCGGCCACCACTCCGGAGCCACCGTAGGGGCAAAATCCAGAGTCGGCGACGGCCATCTCCCTGAGCCTTCCCACGAGGCTCGCAGTCTCGCACAAAACGACGATGTCGCGCTTTTCGAACCCTTCTGCGAGCAGCTTTTCGACGATACGCTGCACGAGACGAGGCGCATCCGGCACCCTGGTTAGGTCCGACCATTTGGCCGGTGGTCCATCGATACATAAGTCGTCGACATCAAAGCCGGCGATTACCGCCACGCGTTCCGATATAGGTCGTGCGTTTCGACAATTGGTGGTGAGATCGAGTCTGAAACGTTGCGCATCCGGCACCCAGTCCCGGTCCCAAAGGCGCTGATGTTCATCAGCGAATACATAAAAGGGCGCGTCGGGACCGGCACTACAAAGCGCCTCCAGTACCTCGATCCAACTCCCGGCAAAGTCCTGCCCCTCATCGACCACGATGGCGTCGAAGGTCAGACCATTCCTCTCCATGGCTTCAAGAAGTACCAATGGCGCGTCGCCTGTCCACCAGTTCGAATCCGGCATTCTCGGTATCGGCACTCCTGACGATTTAGCGGCTGTCATGCAAAGGGAGTGAAAAGTCGCGGTTCTTATGTCGTGGAGCGAGGGATCGGCAGCCAGTCGGCGTGCCAGCAGTTCGTTGAAACACGTCAGCAGGACGCTATTGCCTTCGTCTCTGAGCTGACGCGCTTTTTCGCAAGCCAATACCGTCTTCCCGGTGCCGGCGCCTCCGAACACGACCGCTCTGGGGGTCCTTCGGGTCATCGCGAAGGCCCGAACCTGACCTTGGGTCAATTGCAGGAGTCCGGCGTCGGCGTCGTGAGCGGCATCGGCCAACGTCCGTCTGACTGTAACGGTCGGAGCGAGCGCGTCGACGATTCTGGTCGTGTCGGCCGCGGACAAGCTCGCCTTCTGTTGCCAATGGTCGAGAACGCGTGCGAGGGAGATGTGAACATCCGACAGTCCTCGACCGTCGATGACGATTTCGGTCGGTGCGGCGGGCCCGAGTTCGAGCGAGTAGGTGATGTCGGGAAACACGACGGCGTGGCAAGTCGGGACATATAGGCCCAAACGGCCTCTCAGCCACTTGTGCAGGTTCACTTTCGACGTGGTCGCCTGCTCGAAAGGGTTTTTGATATCGTTCACTCGACCATGACGGTCTTCGGAAACCCAGCGGCCATTCCGGAGATCGACACCGCCGCCCTTCACCTCCAATACTACGATGCCAAAGGATCGATGGAGGAGCACGAAATCAGCCTCTCCATCGGCAAGCCGGTTGCCTCGCGGGCCGAGCCACGCCACGGAATGTATGATGTGCCAGTCGTCCGAAAGCGCCTTTAGTGCGGCGTGGACCTTCAATTCGGACTGAGGATCGTAACCGGCGACTGGATATGAGATAGTGATAGCCATGGAAATCAATTCTATAAGCGCTGGCGACGAGTCCAAGAAGACATCAGTTTCAAAGAACTACTATTAAGTTGAGGCTGCGGGTCGTGGAGCGGTTGGCCAAACGAAAATCGATCGGAGGTCGGTCTGCGGCTGCCGCGACGTTCGGGCAGGACGACGGGATCGGCGAATCTCAGGAGGGATTCATGGTGATCGATCGCTTCACACCGTTTGAGAGAGACTGATCTTGGAAGTAGACCCGATCAGGAGTCGCATCATGCGTGCCGTCCGGCAGAAGAATACCGGACCGGAAATGACCGTGCGGCGCCTCCTGCATGCATCTGGTTATCGCTTTCGCGTCCAGCGCCGTGACCTGCCGGGCTCGCCGGACATCGTGCTGCCGAAGCACAACTTGGCCATCTTCGTGCATGGCTGCTTTTGGCACCGGCATCCGGGTTGCAAGAAGGCGACGACGCCCAGGACGCGAGCCGAGTTCTGGGCGGCGAAGTTCGAGCGAAACGTCATGCGTGATAGCGAAAACGAAGCGGCGCTCCGAGTGATGGGTTGGCGGGTACTCACCATTTGGGAATGTGAGGCCAGGTCGACCGACACGCTCGTGGCAAAGTTGATGTCGGCACTGCCGCCGACGAGCGCGAGCGAACTCACGGTCCTTCGGGACATCGGCGATGATGAAGCTAATGCGGCGCCTGGTCATCGATAGCAGCATGCTGCAGTCGGAGGATCTCAGGCTGTTTCTCAATGCATCAGCCGCGAATTTTGCCGTTCTACCGGACTTCGTTTGGTTCGAGCTGTACAAGCAGGAATCGATCGAAGCGATTGTGGCTGGGATGTCCGTCATCGGTGACTTCCCGGAACAGGTCATCGTCTTGAAACCGGGAAAGGAAATCGTGGAAATCGATCCTCGAACCCCGAATATGACCTCCTCAATGCAGCGCTCCGACGTGGCGCATCAGATTCGAGGAATGGTCGCCATTTTGGACGGGCCGGACCGAGACGAGCCCGGGGTTCGCGCTCAGTTAGAACGACTTTGGTCCGGCGCTGTAAATGCGCTTTCCGGAATGCTCGAAGGTGCCCACGACATATTGGTTTCGTTGCCGGAGATGGCCGAGCAAATGTTTACGCCTCAGCACCTTCGCATCATCAGGAGGAATACGCGATACACGCCGGAGATGTTCTCGTCGATCTTCGGAGCCGCTGATCAGATATGGGAGACGCTATCGGGGGGTGACCAGGATTCCACCTGCCCGGCGCCCGAAGAACTCAGAACGCAAGCCTATCTCTACCGCTACTCGCTTGCGATCGTCATTTACCTGCTCTGGTGGGTCAAGAACGGGAATCAAACTCCGAAACGGCTCGACCGCGCAAGAAACGATCTCATCGATTTGAGCTTCGCAGTATATGGTACATATTACGAGGGCTTGATGACCGCCGACAAGAAACTGGATTGGACGCATCAAAACCTTTCACTTGCTCTCAACGCCATCGGTGCAGAGGTGCCGGCAATTCGCTATTGGCGGCCATCATCGTAAGCTTTCGCGTTGGAAACTCATCGGACGATCTTTGCATAAAAAGAATTTAGCAAATTAGAATACGGCGACGCGCGAGGTTGCGACGACAAATTCAGTGTACGATGGAAACAGTAGATGACTCAGTAGCTTCTCACCTCTAGTCTGATGTGATGCAAACGAGCCCTGGACAGATGAAGAGAACGATTTGATCGTCGCGGATTACTTCGCAATGCTCGCTGACGACGTCGCCGGCCGGTCCTATAGCAAGGCCGAATGTAACCGACGACTACAAGAGCGGATCGACCGCTCCCGAAAGTCGATCGAGTTCAAGCACCAGAACATCAGTGCAGTGCTCAAGGGGCTTGGCGAGGATTGGATTCCTGGCTACCGGCCGGCCTTCCACTTCCAGACGTCTCTGATCGATGCAGTAGTGCGTTGGCTGGCGCAGAATCCGGGTTGGTTTGCCAGAAGGCCCTCCGCACGCGAAGACTCCGGGCTACGCGAGACATCACCGCTCTGGGTCGGGCCGCCACCCACGCTTTCGAATCAGCCGCCGCCGCAGGAACTGGAGGTGACGTCCCTAGACGTGGTGTAGCTGAGTAGCACGGTGGTCATCGGCGCTTTCCGGTAGGGTCTGGTTGTCGAAGCCAAGTCCTCACTGGAAGGAACACCGATGACCGACGACATGATGAACCTGCGTGCGCTCGTGGAGAAGAGCGCGGATGCCGATCTGCTGCGCGAGATGATCGGCTTTGCCGCCGAGAAGCTGATGGAGATGGAGGTGGGCGCCGCAACCGGTGCCGCCTGGGGCGAGAAGTCGCCACTGCGAACCGCCCAGCGCAACGGCTATCGCGACCGGGACTGGGAGACGCGGGCCGGCACCGTCGAGCTGCGCATCCCGAAGCTGAGGAAGGGATCCTACTTCCCAGGCTTCCTGGAGCCGCGCCGCATGGCCGAGAAGGCGCTGACGGCGGTGATCCAGGAAGCCTATGTCCAGGGCATCTCGACGCGCTCGGTCGACGACCTGGTCAAGGCCATGGGCATGAGCGGCATCTCGAAGAGCCAGGTCAGCCGGCTGTGCGAGGAGATCGACGGCAAGGTGAAGGCCTTCCTCGAACGGCCGATCGAAGGCGACTGGCCGTATCTGTGGATCGACGCGACCTACCTCAAGGTGCGCCGTGGCGGCCGCATCGTCTCGGTCGCGGTGATCATCGCGGTCGGCGTCAACAGCGACGGCCGGCGCGAGGTGCTGGGCATGGAGGTCGGCACGTCAGAGGCCGAGCCGATCTGGACCGAGTTCCTGCGCAAGCTCACCCGCCGCGGCCTGCGCGGCGTGAAGCTGGTCGTGTCCGACGCCCATGAAGGCCTCAAGGCCGCCGTCACCAAGGTTCTCTCGGCGACCTGGCAGCGCTGCCGCGTCCACTTCATGAGGAACGTGCTGGCCCATGCCGGCAAGAGCGGTCGTCGCGTCGTCTCCGCCTTCATCGCCACCGCCTTCGCGCAGGAGACACCGGAGGCCGCCAGCGCCCAGTGGCGGGCCGTCGCCGACCAGATCCGGCCGAAGGTGCCAAAGCTCGCTGCCATCCTTGATGACGCCGAGCCCGACGTGCTCGCCTACATGACCTTCCCGAAGGAGCACCGGGCGAAGCTGCATTCGACGAACCCCATCGAGCGTCTCAACGGCGAGATCAAGCGGCGCACCGACGTGGTCGGCATCTTCCCCAACGACGACGCCATCGTTCGCCTCGTCGGCGCCATCATGCTCGAACAGAACGACGAGTGGGCCGTCCAGCGCTCCCGCTACATGACACTGGAAAGCGTCGGCCAGTTGAGCGATGATCCCCTCATCAGCCTGCCAGCCGTGGCGCGCTGATCAACCCGGCCAAGCCGGAAAGCGCGGCCACCAATGCCGCCAGCTACACCACGCGGTGGAACACCATCGAACTGGAGCAGACGCTACACATTGCCCGAAAGTTCGATGTCGCGGGTAGGGACGAGCGCAATCGCGCGCTCGGTCGAGCGGGAGAAGAACGTGTCTTGGCTCATGAACATGCCTCGCTGACCAACGCGGGCCGAAACGATCTAGCACGCAAGATACGATGGGTGTCGCAGGAAGATGGAGACGGTGCGGGTTACGACATCGCAAGCTTCTCGGCAGACGGGCGGTCTCGATTGATCGAGGTCAAGACGACGAACGGTTGGGAACGCACACCCTTTCACGTCACGCGCAACGAACTGGCGGTTGCCGAGGAGAAGCGCGCCGAATGGTGCTTGTTCCGGCTCTAGAACTTCTCGCGCGAGCCGAAGGCGTTCGAGCTATATCCGCCATTGGATGCTCACGTCTCACTGACGGCGATGACGTTTCAGGCGAGCTTCGTTTGAGTCTATTGCCGGCTCCTGCAGATAACTGCCGAGCGCATCGTGATGCACTTGAATATCCGAGCCGGAGGAACTCGCCACCACCTTTGCCACCCCCTCCATCCATCCCTCTTCGCACCGATAAGCATCGGAACTCTGACGGCCGCCGCGTGATCAAATCAGCCCCGCACTTGCCACTGTAGAGCCCGACCCGGGTTTGCACCGGGTGGGCGTTCTCGCTCTCGACCGGAGGTCGAGATTGAATGGAGGCGATCGTGGCCAAACCGCTCATCACCGAAGATCAACTAGCCGGCAGGGGCGCCGGGGCACTCGCAGCTTTACGGCCGAATACATACACGGCAAATTAGAACGCTGGGAGGGGGCGATGAATACGAAGAACTATATCAATCTACAAGCCACCGAGTTTGACGGCTATATCTACCGCGTGATGCCGCTCGGGCGGTTTTACGAACTGTTCGCAAACAAGCAGAACGTGCTGGTCCGGCCCTCGAAATGGGATGACCCGTTCGAGAATTTCATCCTGAACGCCCCCGCGCGGCTTGCTGATGGCACGATCGCGAAGTTCGCATTCAACAACGACTTCTACGGGCAATGCTGGACGCGGCAGACCAGCTCCGATGCTATCTGGCGTATCTATTCGCCCGACAAGACCGGCGTGCGGGTGCGCACCACGATCCGCAACCTCCTCACCGGATTGCAGGCCCCGCTTGGCGACTGGGCGCATAAGCAAGCTTTCATCGGCAAGGTCCAGTACATGGGCGACAGGAAGCTGGTGGAATTCGGCAACAAGGTGTTCCGCGGTGGCCTGCACGTCCGCGCGCTGGCCGAAACGCTACTGGTCAAGCGCAACGCCTTCATCCACGAGCGTGAGGTACGGCTTCTCTATCTGGAGAAGAATAAGGGAAAGCAGGACATCTATGCCTACTCGGTCGATCCGCACGCACTGATCGACCAAATTATGATCGACCCGCGCCTGCCGCTCTCTGACGTGAACAAGGTGAAGGACGAGATCCGCAGGCGCACCGGCTTCAAGGGGCGGATTATGAGGTCACTGCTCTACGCACCGCCGAAGGACATGATTTTCCCGATCGGGTAACAAGCTGAACCTTTGAAAGTTGCTGCTTTGTTCTCACCGAGAATCCGGATAGTCTGGCAACCGGGGGAGATTCAGAAAAATGAGCTCCATGATGATTGGCTAACGCAATGAACGACCAGCCTGAACCGATACGTCTTGAAGATTACAGCCTGGATGAAGTTGTCAGGCTACTGACGGCGGGCGTGCCGGTTCACCGTGCGAATGAAGATGCCTTCCGGCTCGATACAGACGACAAGCGTAAAGCGTTTGCGTTCTATGGGCGCAATCGCGATCTGTGGCCGCGGAATCGCACCGTTCAGGCAAAGGAAGTCGAAGGGCTCCTTACGGCGCTCGAAGCGGAGCTGCCGGCCGCGACGGCCAGGACCTCGCGTTCGGCGGGCGCCCGGCCGATCTGGCATCTGGAACGTGTTGAGGCGCATCGGTTCGGCGGACTCCACCGCCACCTGGGTCCGAACGGCGAAGACCCGGATGACTTCGTTCTCGATATCAATAGGGAAATTACGCTTGTCAGCGGGTTCAACGGTGCCGGTAAGACCGCATTGTTGAGCGCGGTGATCTGGTGCCTGACGGGCAAGGCGCTGCGGTCGCAGCATATGCCGCATGAGGTGCACGAACCCATGGCGGTCGAATGGACCGCGGACAGCGAAGCAATTGGCGAGGGTGATAACCGGCCTGAAATAGCCATTCCGCCGATTGTTCCTATCCCTTCTGCCGAAAATCTTGAAAAGCTCGCCGATCAGCCGAAGCTCGATACCTGGGTAAGGTTGACGTTTAAACGCGAAGACACGGCTGAAATCCGCAGCGTGACGCGAAGGGTGCAAGTGTCGGGCAAGAAGCTGACGGCTCCCGTAGAAGGGCTGGACGCGCTCGGTATCCCGGCGCTGGCGCTTGAGGTAGGCACGTTGATGCCAGGCGTTGCTGCACATATGCGCTTCGATGAGAAGACCGACTTCACGCAGGCCGTTTCGCAGCTAACCGGACTAAAGCCGCTTGAAGAGCTCGGGCACCGTTCAACGCGGCTCGTCGGACGCCTGCGGAATGCCGAGAAACGCACGACGGAAGAGGCCCGCGATCAGAAGACAAGCGATTTTGCGAGCCGTCTTCAAACGCTTGTCGAGAACTGGGAGGAACGTTCCGATCTTGGAACGCCGCCCAGGATTCTGATGCCGGGGGAGGAAGAAGGAGAAGGCGAGAACAAGGCGGGCTGCGCCTCCTCCATCGCTGCCGCGCGCAAAGCTTTGCAGGAACTGCAGAGCGAAATGATGTCCACGATGGAAACCATCCTGGGCCGCCGTGTGGAACTGACCTCAAAGCAGGATGCCGACGCCATGACCGGCGCCCTTGATGCGGCTGCCGAACGTTTGAAGGGTGGCGCTTTGCGGGAGCTGCCCTCGATTGGAACGATCCTCTCCCTTTCAGAAATCTCCGAAGAAGAGGCATCTGACGCGCTAAAGGCGGTGGAGGATATTCTCGCGCGAGCGCGAGCGCTTGCGACCCGGCTGGAGGATGAGCGTAAGGCGACACGCTGGCGCCTGTATGCGCGCGTGGCCGACTGGCATAAGAACGCTCACCCTGACAGTGATGTGGTGAACTGCCCGGTTTGCGGAACGGACCTTGACGAGGTTCCTCCCGACGCGTTGCTTGATATGTCGGTGAAGGCGGCGCTGGAGAAGTGCCGCGAAGCTGACAGCGATATCGCGAAGACCGCCTCGGAATGGGAACGTGACGAGGCGGCCTCCTTGCTGCACGCTCTGCCCGAAAGCCTGCGGGGTTTCGCTGACAAGGCATTGCCGGATACCCTGCTGGCCATTGTTCGCAAGGGCTATGTTGACGAGCTACTTGCACACAGGGCTTTCTCCGGCCGCCTGGAGCCGCTTCAGAGGAATGCTCAGGCGGTCTGGGAGATAGCGGCAAGGGAGAACCCGTTGCCGGATGCGCCGCAGCCGGCGAACAGCAAACTTCCCGAGCTTTTTGCAGGCAGTACGCTGCAAAAGCGGCTTGCCGCCATCGTCCACGCTTTGATGTTGCGCGCACACCGGGCGGCAGCGGGCGATGTCTTGAAGCAGTTGATGGTGCGCTATGTCGGCGCCCCGCAATCCGCCGAAGACCAAATACCTGCCGAACGGGAACAGGCAAAGCCGCAGGAACGCTCGCTACGCGATCAGATTGAAGCGATCCGGCGCGGCGTTCAAAACGCATCCCCAATCCTTTCGCTCATACGTCAGCTTGATGAGCTCGAGCGGGTGCGACAGGCGTGGGAAGCCGAGGAGAAACGGCTGAAGTTGCTGGAACGGGCGGCGGATGCGGTGGAACCTTTTCTTGAGTTTCCGGCACTGGTCTATGAACGGGTTTCGGGGCTCATCAATACGCTTGATCGCGACACCGGCACCTGGCTGGGCAATATCTACCGGCCGCACTATCGCGGCGGTCCGGATTATGGAGGGTTTGAGCCAGGCGAAGATGGAGGGTTTGGACTTCGCGCCGGGCTGGGCGATATGCGCGTGCCTGCGCATCAGGTGATGAACGCTTCGCTTTTGAGGGCGTGCGTTTGGGCTTTCCTTTTCGGTCTGTGGGAACACGTGCGGACTCAGTCAGGCGGGCTAAGCTGCATTCTGCTCGACGATCCCCAGACTCATTTCGATCCAATTAACAGCGAGAACTTTGCAGCCACAGTGCCGAAGATGCCGTCGCATGGGATGCGGCCGCTGATTGCGTCGAACGATATTCGCTTTGTTGCGTCGGTGCAGGACAAGCTCCCTTCCCGCGCCGAAGATGCGCCGACTTGGACGGCGCTGCGGCTCGACCCTGTGTCGTCATCCAGGCTTACAGCATCGCTCAGCCCCGCTATCGAGGAAATCAGGGAAAGGCGGGATCGCTGGATCGAAGACGAAAACGACTCTGCCAAGGCGCAGGAGTTCGTGAAATGTGTACGGGTCGACATCGAAAACAGGCTGTGGAACCTGCTCGCAACTGACCCCCTGGTCATGCACTCCCCGACCCTTGGCGATCTGCTCGGCCAGCTACGCCACGCAAGGAATGCTGGAGAACGGCCTTTCGAGGAACCGCCGTTTGAAAAGCTGCTCACGCACCAAGCGCTTCGAGACAGCGCGCTTTTTTACAAGATCATCAACAAGGCACATCATCAGCCGTCCATGATCACGCCGCAGGATGCTGCCGACGTGAATGAAGTCTATGAGAGTGTGCACAGCCTCCTGAGGAGTTGCACGGCCTCATACGCGCGCTTTCTCGGACGACTCACTCATGAGGAGCGCGATCTGGTGCAGGCGGATGCACCGTCAGCGCCCGAGGCAATGGTTCTGCCGGACACGCCCCTGCCGATGCTTGGCACCTTGGCCGCGCGCAGCGCCGCTGACATTCTCGCGGTCACCGGCGACCAGGAATATCTGTCCCTTGGCTCGCTCGGCGCCGTTGCCCTGTATGTCATCCGCGGTCCCACGCTGGGTTCGGTTGCACTGGCCGGGCAGGTTGTCATCGTCTCGCTCGATCGCGATGCAACGGAAGGCGAGCCGGTCATTGCGCTTCATGGGAGCAAGATCTATGCGCGCCGGTTTCATAGGGACAAGAAGGACCTTTCACGAACGATCCTTGCCGCGGATCGCTCCGGGACAGAACGTGTGCCGCCGGCCTTGCTCGTCCCCACGGCAGAAACTCGCGTCATGCCGATCGTCGGCGTGCTCTACGATGCGCAAAACCTTCCCGGGCGCGACGAGGCAGTTGCTGCGCGCGCCAGCGACATACTTTCCCGCAAGCTGGCGGTGGCCAGTATCGTTGAGGACAGCGCATATCCTGTCATACGGAATGGGGACACGGTGCTGCTTGAGGCTGTTGATGATCTCACGCCCGCGAAGCTAACGGCGCTGGAAGGGCGAATCGTTGCCGTAACGGCTCGGAGCGGCGGTGAGAGCTACGGGTATCTGAAGCGCCTCGGCCAACGGATCGAAACGGGCGCGCGCATCTTCGAGAATATAGGTCTCAACGGCCAGGCCGTGTGCATCTCGCTGGGTTCCGCCGTTCACAGCGCCGATAACCTGACGCTTGAGCGGCTTTGGCGGGTTCACGGCGTGCTTCGTTCCGGCAGTCACTGACCTCCTCACCGGTAGCGAGCCTGCGAGTTGGCTAGGGCGCACCTGGCGCAGGCGGGCAACTCCCTCATGTTGGCGTGTTTCGAACCGTGAGCCTATCGGCGCGAGACCGCCCTCGCTGTGGATCGCAGTCGACAAGCAACCTGGCCGTGATCAATGCGAAGCGCACTGCGGAGCGTAGCCGAGAAGCTCGCCTTCGAAGGCAGCATGAAACTTGCCTCCAACGTCGTATAGCTTGCAAGCTATTCCGTCAAACCTTCTGTAGTTTGGGATGTCGACTAAGCGGCTGCTCTATCGTTTCGGGCGGTCGGTGCGGCCTCCTCCTTGGCGTCGAGCAAAGTGGCGATCTCTTCACAGGTTCGGGTTACCGCGAGCTTCAGTGCCTCATCGATATGGACGTAGCCCTGTGTAACGCTCTGAGCGGCATGGCCAAGAAGCGCGCGGATAGTCAGCTCCGAGAAGCCCAAATCGCCGGCGACGCTTCCGAATGTGTGGCGCAGCGTGTGGGGCGTCACCCCCTTGATCCCCACGCTGGCGCAGAGCCTGAAGAGGCAGGCCTTAGCCGCCGTGAAATGCCCCTCGCTGATGTCGGATGGGAAGACATAGGGGCTGTTGCCTCGAATTGGCTGGCTGGCGGCAATCTTCGCGGCGGAGGGGCCGATCGCGCGGATCTGCGCGTCTCCCTTGGTGTCGGGGAACGCCACATAACCTGCGTCCGCATGAAGCCAAGGCCGTTGCAGGCCCTGGCCCTCGGAGATGCGGAAACCCGTGAGAGCCAGGAACCGGACGATGGCAAGCGCCACCGGGTTTTCGCCGTTGCGCTCTGCGTGCCGCATCGCTGTGCCCAGCAGCTTAACCTCGGCAACACTCAGGCGGCGCTGCTTCTTCTTGCCGGCCAGCTTTCGCGCTCCGCGGCTGGGATGGCTCTCAAGCTTGTCAAGCCGGGCGGCATGACCAAGGATGCTCTGGAGGGTTCCGACAGCGCGAGACGCAACGCCGGGGCCGCCGGTCGTGACGCCGCCTCGGCCCTTACCTCGAGGCTTTGCCGTCTTGCCAGCCACGATATCGGACTGCATCCCCTCGATGTCGGCCACCTTCAGGGTATGGGCGAGGCGCTTGCCCAACAGCGGCTTGATGTGCGTTTCGATACGGCTCTTGTCCATGGCAAGCGTCGACTTCTTGATCGGGCGGTTGCGGCGGCCGAGGATGCGGCCAGCCCTGGCCTCCGTGAGATACCAATCGCAGAGATCGGAAACCGTGACCTGATGGTGGGGATCGTCATCGGTGTCGGCGGGGTCCTCGCCAGCAGCGACAGCGCCTAGCTTGATCTTGGCTTCGTCGCGTGCGTTCTCGACGGTCATGATGCCGAAACGGCCGATATTGATACGGCGGCTTTTTCCTTCAGCGTTTCGGTATTGGATGATGAAGGTCTTGACTCCGGCCTTGGTCACGCGGACGCCAAAGC
Source organism: Rhodoligotrophos sp. CJ14 (assembly GCF_038811545.1). Taxonomy (GTDB): domain Bacteria; phylum Pseudomonadota; class Alphaproteobacteria; order Rhizobiales; family Im1; genus Rhodoligotrophos; species Rhodoligotrophos ferricapiens. The sequence continues at coordinate 2,986,483 of NZ_CP133319.1, read as the reverse complement.
CCTTGAGCTCTCCATCCCACAAGAATGCTTGCCCAGTAGCTGGTGCTTCCAGCGCCTCCACGGCCTTCTTCGTCAGCTTGGCCACGTCGCTTCCTCGCTTGATCGTTCTGCTTACACGGCTTAATCATAGCACCCATGTAAGCAATATGTAAGCAGTGCAGGCGGAAATTTAGGTCTATCGTGGCGAGTTGTGGCGAATGGCGGTCAGCCTAACGATATGATTTGTAGCGCATTTTCGCATTTCTGGATATTGTGGCGCAAGAGTTTCTCAATCTTGCCAAGGTTGGGGTCGTGAGTTCGAATCTCATCGCCCGCTCCATTCTCGCGAATGATTTGGATCGATCAGGAGCCGCGGAAATCCGCGGCTTTTTGTTTGTTTCGCTGAACGCGGTGGGGTCTACGGTACTTCTCGGGCCCGCTCAAGGCTGCAAGCGGGGCCCACTGGACCTGCGAGAACGAAAAACTCGATCGCGGATCGTCCCGTGCCCCCTCGCGGGGTGAACAGCGCGACTGGTTCGCGGGTATGAAAAATTCCCAGCAACAGCCCTGGCTGCAAAACGCGCAGTTCATCAATCAGATCGCGTCGCCCTGCCCAGTTATCGAACTCCGAATATCTCATCAAAAGTGCCGGCTTCCCATCTATGGTCGGAGGGCCGCAAGGGCCGTCGTGCTCAATCCTTCATCGTCGGGCTCAATGTCCCTCATTCCTATTTGATAGGTATAACTACCGAACGTACATTAGGTACGCTTAGCTGGCCGGAAAGAGTGCAGCAGGCGAGGAAGCCGCCAGTTCCGAGCAGCGATCCTGATCTGACAGGCCTCTAACGATCCGTTGGCGAAGGATCGCCTGCTTCGCACAGGAGAAGCCGACCTCACTCACGCCAAATCTCGACGTGGCATGCGGGTCGACACCGATCCCTCAGCTTGGCAGCAAGGAAGAGAGCTGCCGTTCGGTCGCGCCTTCACAACCATCACCGGCGAGGATGATACTTGGTAGTATCATCAAACCATGTCATCATCTCGCATTTGCCGGAGCGATCTCGAGATGAGAAGGCAGCCAATGAACGCGGTCGCAGTGAGATGGTCTCTCCACGCTTGATTTGTGCACGCCGAGCGAGCTTGACGAGCTAACTGTAAACAGTTTACTGTGCGCGCACTAAACAAAGGAGCTGCCAAAACGGCAGCCGACTAGGGGTGGGCGCCTTGAAACTGGCTTATGACGAGATCATTGCCTTTCCTATTCCGCGGGCGGAGCACGCGATTTCGACCCGCGAACTCTTGCATTATGCGCTTGCCCTTGGGGCTGGGAATGATCTGCCGAATCCAGAGGCGCTTCCCTTTGTCTACGAGAAGGGGCTCCGGCCTCTCGCCACCTATTACACGATCCTGACCTGGCTCAATCCGCGCTGGCTCACATCATTGGGCATTGACGTCACTGGCCTGATTCATGTCGGCGAGAGTCTGGAGGTCCACGAGCCGATCCCAATCAACGGTGCTGCGGTCGTGGATGCGCGGATCGTCGCCGTGATCGATAAGGGCGCCGAACGCGGCGCCATCTTCACGGCGGAGTTCACCATTCGCGACAAGCGCTCGGGTCGCCCACTCGCAACCGCACGCAGCGACCTCTTCTGTCGAAAAGATGGTGGCATCGAAGGCGCACCAGTAACGCCGCCCGCATCTTGGCGGAAGGCTCCGGACCGGACGCCAGACGGCTACCTGACTTTGCCGACGAGGCCAGAGCAGGCCGCTCTCTATCGGCTCTGCGGCGACATGAATCCCATTCATATTGATCCGGATGTGGCGCGAGCGGCAGGGTTCGACCGTCCTCTGCTACATGGGCTCGCCACTTACGGCATGGCCTATCTTGGCCTGCTGCGATCCCGCCTGAATGGCGAGACTGAGGCCATGAAGACCCTAAGTGTCCGGTTCTCCGGACCGGTTTTTCCCGGTGAGACGATGGACCTGGCCTACTGGGAAAATCCTCACGAAATCGATTTCCGTATCTCTGTCGGCGCGAACCGGCCGGTGCTGGATGGGCGCTTGTCCCGTCGGACTAGGCCCACAGCGGCGACATCGTGCCAGGAGCAAGCAACGGTATGAGCATAAGATTAGACGGGCGCGTGGCTGTCGTCACCGGAGCCGGAAATGGGCTCGGGCGGGTATATGCGCGTTATCTTTCCTCCCTTGGCGCCCATGTCGTGGTGAACGACCTTGGAGGTAAGCCAGACGGCACCGAGCAGTCCACCCGGCCGGCCGATCAGGTGGTCGAGGAAATCCGTGCGGCAGGGGGCAAGGCGGCCGCGAGCTATCATAATGTCGCCGAAATGGAGGGTGCCCAGGGAATCGCGCAGACGGCGCTCGATGCCTTCGGCCGGCTCGACATCCTCGTCCACAATGCCGGGATCCTGCGCGACAAGACGCTGTTGAAAATGGAAGAGGCAGACTTCCGCGCCGTGCTGGACGTCCATCTCATGGGCGGTGTGTTCTGCACCAAAGCAGCGTTGCCGGCCATGTTCGAGCAGGGCTATGGACGGATTGTGCTTGCGACCTCCTCTTCGGCTCTCTACGGCCTTTTCGGCCAATCAAATTATGCCGCAGCGAAACTCGGGCTGGTGGGCTTTGCCAACGCGGTGAAGTTCGAGCTCGAGCGCAAGGGTGTTCTGATCAACTGTGTCGCGCCGTCCGCCATGACACGCCTCACGGAGGGGCTGGTCGAGGAGCGAATGGCCGTGAAAATGCTGCCGGATTTCGTGGCTCCCGCCGTGGCCTATCTCGCCAGCGAGGAATGCAAGTTCACCGGCCGTATCATGACAGCCGGGGCGCGCCACTTCGCTCTTGATCAGATGATGGAAAGTGCCGGCGTGACCTTCGAGGGGACGGCACCGATCACCGTGGATATGCTCGCCGACCGGATCGAGGAGGTCGCGGATTTCTCGAAAGCGACGCCTTTCGTCTCCGGCCATGAGCAGCTTCTGAAGATTACAGGCGAAGCCTCCCCCAAGCCCTGAAAGCACAGCTCCGTCATGTTTGGTGATCTCGCTCTGAACGGCATCGCAGTGGGCTGTGTATACAGCCTGATCGCGCTGGGATTCGTCCTGATTTACAAGGCGACGGGGATCCTCAACTTCGCCCAGGGCGATCTGATGATGATCGGTGGCTTCCTAGGCCTCACGGCAATCGGGATCTGGGGGCTCCCCTACTGGCTCGGCTTTGCCTTCGCTGTGGTTGCAACGGCAGCGCTGGGATATCTGCTCGATGCTGTCGTATTCCGCCGCGCCATGGGCCAGCCGGAATTTGCGCTGATCATGCTCACCCTGGGATTGGGCTATGTATTGCGCACATTGGCGGCAGTCGTGCCGGGCTGGGGAACGCAGCCGCAGCGTTTCCCAACACCTTTCGACGACAAGACCATCGAGTTCGCCGGCATCCCTTTAAGCGAGGAACGGCTCGCTATCATCATCGCCACGCTGGTGCTGATGATCGCGCTTTATCTCTTCTTTCGGTTCAGCAAGCTCGGAGTCGCCATGCAGGCGACGGCGCAGAACACCACGGCTGCGTCACTGGTGGGTATTCCGGTCAAGACGATCTACTCGCTTGTCTGGGCGCTTGGAGCAGGCATTGCAGCCGTGGCCGGTGTTCTCATCGCGCCCATCACCTTCGTGCATCCGGGCATGGGTTATGTCGGGCTCTATGCTTTTCCCGCCGCCGTGCTCGGCGGGTTTGGCAGTATTCCGGGCGCGATTGTCGGCGGTCTGATCATCGGGCTCCTCGAAGTTGCCTCGGGATTCTACTTGTCGGAGGTGGTCAAGAATTCGGCACCCTATCTGGTGCTGCTCCTGGTCCTGTTCATCAAGCCGTCCGGGCTGATGGGCGTCGCTCTACAGCGGAAGGTCTGAGATGACCACCAAAGTGCAACCGCTGGATCGCAAAAGCGCCATCGCCCAGCCGGGTCTACACCGGAGAATACTGCTGCCTTTGGTGTGGATTGCGCTCCTTGCCGTGATGCCCTTCCTCCTCAACAGCTTCTTCATAGGAGTGGCGAGTTCCGTCCTCATCTGGGTCATCATCGGCATCGGCGTGATGGTGCTGCTCGGCTATTCCGGCCAGGTCTCCATCGGGCACGCGGCATTCCTCGCCATGGGCGCATATGGCGAGGCTCTGCTCATCCAGAATAGCGTGCCGTTCCCTCTCTCACTGGTCATCGTGGCGCTTTGCACCTTGGTGATCGGCGTTGCGGTCGGGCTTCCAAGCCTGCGGTTTTCGGGCCTCTATCTGGCGATGGCAACTTTGGCCTTCGCCTTCATCGTCGAGGCGGTGATTGGCGGTATTGAGATGACCGGCGGACGTGGGGGCATGAGCGTCGATGATGCCACCATCTTCGGTCATTCGCTCAGCAATGACTTGCCAATGTTCTATACGGCTCTGGTCATTGCTGCCCTGGTATTCTGGCTCGCCAACAATCTCGTCGGGTCTCGGACCGGGCGAGCCTGGCAGGCGATCCGCGACAGCGAAATCGCAGCAACGAGCATGGGCATCAGCATTGCCCGCTACAAGACGATCGCTTTCGCGTTCAGCGCATCCGTCACGGCGGTTGCCGGCACCCTGCTCGCGCACAAGGTCGGTTATCTCTCCCCTGACGGCTTTACCATCCAGCAGTCCATTGAAATGCTGATCCTCGTCGTTGTCGGCGGCCTGGGATCCCTCATGGGCGCGATCTATGGCGCGCTGTTCATTGTTCTTCTGCCGGTTCTGCTCTCGCTGATCAAAGACCAACTGCCGCCTGCCATCGCCGAACTTCCGGGCCTCGAGGCCGGCGTGTTCGGCCTTTCGCTCATGCTGGTCATCCTGTTCCAGCCCGGCGGCATCAACAGCGCCGTGACGCGCCTCCTTGCCCTCATTGGCGGACGCACACAATGAGCCAGCTCGAGGTGAAGGATCTGTCGATCAGTTTCGGCGGCGTGAAAGCGGTGCGCGATGTGAGTTTCCGGGTCGAAAAGGGGGCTGTCTATTCCATCATCGGCCCCAATGGGGCGGGCAAGAGCACGGTTTTCAACCTGGTGACCAGGGTCATCACTCCCGATGCCGGCCAGGTGCGGTTCGAGGGCGAAGATCTTCTGACCATTGCGCCGAGCCGGATCGCTCGCCAGGGCGTTGCTCGCACTTTCCAAAACCTCGAGCTGTTTCCGGACGCGAGCGTGGCAGACAACATCCTGGTCGGCCGGCATATCCACTTCTCGACATCGCCTGTCGCGGAACTCCTTGGGCTTGGAAGCGTGCGCCGCCAGGAGGCGGAAAACCGGGAAAAGGTCGATGAAATCCTGAGCCTGCTGGGGCTCGAGAGCCATCGCAACACTCCGGTGGGCTCCCTGCCTTACGGGATTTGCAAAATCGTGGAACTTGCCCGAGCCCTCGCCTGCGAACCGCGTCTGCTATTGCTCGACGAGCCTGCCGCCGGTCTCAACACCGCCGAGACCGACAGGATGGCGAGCTGGATCGAGGAGGTTAATCATCGGCTCGGCATCACGATCGTGCTCATCGAGCATGACATGCGTCTCGTCAGCCGGGTTTCCCATCGCGTGCTGGCCTTGAATGCTGGCCGGGTTTTGACGGAGGGCACCGCGCTGGAGGTGCAGACCCATCCCGACGTCATCAAAGCCTATCTGGGAGGATGACGTCATGGCAGAACCGATCCTCCGCATTGATGGCTTGACGGCCGGCTATGGGCGCATGACCGTCCTGCACGATGTCAGCATGTCGGTCGATCAGGGAGCGATCGTCGCGCTCCTTGGCGCCAATGGCGCGGGAAAAACCACGCTGCTGCGCAACATCTCGGGTCTGCAGAAACCGCGCTCGGGCACGATCACATTCATCGGCCAAAACATCGCGCGGACGGAGCCGCATCGGATCGTACAACTCGGACTGGGTCACGTGCCGGAGGCGCGGCAGCCCTTCCCTCAGCTCAGTGTGCGCGAGAACCTTTGGATGGGGGCGTTCACCCGATCGCGTGGGCCCGAGCTGCAGAGCGATCTCGAGATGGTCTACAGCTATTTTCCGATCCTCAAGGAACGCGACAGTCAGAAGGCCGGACTGCTCTCAGGCGGCGAGCAGCAGATGATGGTCATCGGCCGTGCGCTCATGGCGCGGCCCAAGCTGCTGCTGTTCGATGAGCCATCGCTGGGCCTATCCCCGCGGCTGGTCAAGACGATCTTCGAGATCGTTCGGCGCATCAACAAGGAGCAGGGCGTCTCGATCTTCCTTGTCGAGCAGAATGCCCATGTCGCGCTGGAGGTTTCGGATTTCGGCTATGTGCTGGAATCCGGCCGGGTCGTCCTTGGCCGGCCGAGCGCAGAATTGGCGGAACTCGAGGACATCAAGACCTTCTATCTCGGCCATGCATCCGGTTCGGGCGAGGGGAAAACGCAACAAAGTGAGGGAGGGTATAAATGAGAAAGTGGATCACCGCAGCCGGTCTCGTCGCTGCAATGATGCTGGGATCGCCATCCGCGAGGGCGGAGCAGCAGGGCGTGACCGATAACGAGATTCTCCTGGGCTCAATCCAAGCCCTGTCGGGTCCGGTTGCATCCTGGGGAGTGCCGATCGCGAACGGGCTGCGCATGGCGGTCGACGATATCAATTCCGAGGGCGGCATCCATGGCCGTAAGCTCCGCATCATCCTCGAAGATGATCAGTACGACCCCCGGAAAACCCTGCAGGCTGCCGACAAGCTCATCAAGCACGACAAAATCTTCGCTTTCCTGTGCAATCTCGGCACGCCGCAGAACCTGGCCTTGGTGAAAGTCGTCGAGCGCACTGGCGTACCACTGATCTTTCCTCAGACAGCCGACCCAAAGGCATGGACGCCCATCTCGAAACTGCGCTTCGGCTTTCTGTTCCCGAATCCCGAGCAGGGGGTCATCATCACCCGTTACCTGCTGGATACAAAGAAATACACCAAGCTGGGCGTGATCTATCAGGATGACGAACTGGGCAAGAGCTACTTGTCGGGAATAGAGCAGGAGCTTGAGAAGCGCGGCGTCGAGCTTGCAGCCTCGGCCAGCATCAAACGCAATGAGATCGACGCCAGCTCGCAGGTGATGAAGCTCAAGGCCGCCGGCGTGGATGCCATCATCCAAGCGTCCGTCATCCCTGTGGCGGTTGCCGTGCTCAAAGAGCGGGCAAAGCTCAATTGGGATGTGGATGTCGTCATCACGTCCAGCGGCTATGCAACCAGCGTCGTCAGTCTTGCAGGCGCGGCCGCCGAGGGCGCCTATGCAATGGGACAAGTTCCGGTCCCCTACCCCGATCTGTCGCCCGAGCTTGCGGATTGGAACAAGCGCTATCAAGAGCGTTTCGGTGAACCAGCCGATCTTGGCGCGCTCTTCGGCTACCAGACCACCCTTTTGATCAAGCAGGGCCTGGAAAAGGCCGGCAAGGACCTCACCGTCGATAGCCTCGCTGCTGGGCTCGAGCAAATCAAGGACTACACGGACTTCTTCGGCACAGTTCCGTATTCATTGAGCAAGGACGATCATCTGGCCGCCCACGGCGTGTTCTTGTTCCAGGTGAAGAATGGCCGCTGGGTGAAGGCATCCGACTATATCCCTCTCGGCCAATAGCCACACTGACGGCGATCCCGTGTGCTCTGCCGCGGGATCAGTATCCCCGGAGTTTTCATGACACGTCCTCTTGACGGCATAACCGTCCTCGACTTCGCCTCGCTTCTCCCTGGCCCGCTCGCGACTTTCCTGCTGGCGGAAGCGGGCGCCGACGTCATCAAGGTGGAGCGCCAGGGCGGCGACGACATGCGTCAGTTCCAACCGATGCATGGCGAGACGTCGACAGTTTTCACGGTTCTGCATGGCGGCAAGAAGAGCGTCACGGCCGATTTGAAGTCACCGGCCGGCCGGGCCGCGCTAACCTCCTTGATCGCGAAGGCGGACGTGCTGGTCGAGCAATTCAGGCCCGGCGTGATGGAACGCCTTGGCCTGGGCTATGAGGCGGTCAGCGCGATCAATCCGAAGATGATCTATTGCTCGATAACGGGCTATGGCCAGTCCGGACCGCGCAGCCTCGAGGCCGGACACGACATCAACTATCAGGCGGTCACAGGACTGCTGGCCTTGCCCAGCGGCAAGCCACAGACGCCCGCAGCCCTGGCCGCCGACATTGCCGGAGGTTCCCTTCCCGCAGTCATCAACATCCTCCTCGGACTGCGCCAGCGCGAGCTTACCGGAAAGGGTATGCATATCGACATTGCCATGGCGGACATCGCCTTCACTTTTCTCTGGTCGACCCTTTCCGAAGGCAAGGTCACGGGGACCTACCCTGATCGCGGCCGCGGCCTGCTCACCGGTGGCAGCCCCCGATACGACACCTACGAGACGGCCGACGGTCGATATCTTGCCTGCGGAGCGCTGGAACAGAAGTTCTGGGAGAGCTTCTGCCGGACGATCGGCCTTCCGGAGAAGTTGTGGGACGACGCAGCCGATCCTCACGCAACGCGAGAGGCGGTGTCCAGATTGGTTGCCAGTCGGAGCGCTGCCGAATGGGCGCCTCTGCTGCAGGCCGCCGATTGCTGTGTGACTGTGGTTGCGACGGTGGAAGAGGCATTGGCCGATCAGCATTTCCAGGCGCGCGGGCTCAACTCTTACCAGGCCACCGATTCAACCGGCGCGACGATCCCCGCTGTCGCGCTACCGATCTCGCCGCAATTTCGGGCGTCCGCTGCGACGCCCCGCCTGGTGCCGCAGCCGGGCGCTCACAATGCCCTTCTCGACTGACATTTGGATCTGGACTGACCAATGCATCTGCCCCGAACTCTCTATTCGCAAGATCACGATGCGTTCCGTGCCTCGGTAAAGCGCTTCTTCGACGAGGAGCTGGTTGCACGGCGCGAGGAATATGAAGCCGCCGGAGTGGTCGACCGCTCGGTCTGGCTCAATGCGGGCCGATTGGGCATGCTTGGTCCGACCATGCCGGAGGCTTATGGGGGTCTCGGTCTCGACCGCACCTATGCGGCCATCGTCGTTGAAGAGCAGGCTCGCGCCGGTCTATCGGGACCGGGCTTTCTTCTGCATTCGAATATCGTCATGCCCTATCTCCTCAACTATGGCACCGAGGAGCAGAAACAGACTTGGCTGCCAAAAGCAGTCAGCGGGGAGGCCGTCCTGGCGATCGCCATGACAGAGCCGGGCACCGGATCGGACCTTCAACGGATCAAGACCACCGCCCGGAGAGATGGTGATGATTACGTCATCAACGGCTCGAAGATGTTCATCACCAACGGGATCAGCGCCGACCTCGTGGTGATGGTCTGCAAGACCGATCCTTCGGCGGGCGCCAAGGGCATTTCGCTCATCCTGGTCGAAACCGACCGTCCCGGCTTTCGCAAAGGACGGAACCTCAAGAAGCTCGGGATGAAGACACAGGACACGGCAGAGCTCTTCCTCGATGATGTGCGTGTGCCGGTCACGAACCGGCTCGGGGATGAGGGACAAGGCTTCGTCTATCTCATGCAGGAGCTGCCTTGGGAGCGCTTGCTCTCGGCCATCTGGTGCGTTGCGAGCTGTGAAGCGGCCATCGAGAAGACGATCGCCTACACCCAGGACAGAGAAGCCTTCGGCCAGCGGATCTTTGATTTTCAGAATACGCGCTTCAAGCTCGCGGAGGTCGCGACCGAGACCGAGATCGCCCGCGTCTTCATCGATCGCTGCGTCGAACAGATCGTCAACGGATCACTCGATCCGGCAGTGGCGGCAATGGCAAAATACTGGACCTCGGACCTTCAGGGGAAGGTCATGGACGAGTGCCTGCAGCTCTTCGGTGGCTACGGCTATATGTGGGAATACGATATCTGCCGCGCCTTTGCGGATGCCCGGATCAATCGGATCTGGGGCGGCACCAATGAAATCATGAAAGAAATCATCGCCCGCCGTCTTGCCTGATGGCGCAACCCATTTGCGCGAGGAACAGAGATCCCATGTCCATACGAGGGCAAGCCTATATCGTGGGCGCCTACGAGCACCCGACACGCAAAGCACCCGACAAGTCGCTGGCGCAGCTTCATGCCGAAGTCGCGAAGGGGGCGCTTGACGATGCCGGTCTCACGGCGAGGGATATCGATGGATATTTCTGCGCCGGCGATGCACCCGGTCTGGGGGCGCTATCCATGGCCGACTATATGGGCCTGCGTGTGCGCCATATGGATTCGACCGAGAGCGGCGGCTCATCTTACATCATTCACGTCAACCATGCCGCCCAGGCGATTGCCGCGGGCAAATGCAATGTGGCTCTGGTGACGCTGGCGGGCCGGCCGCGCTCGGAAGGCACCGACATTGGTGCAGCGGCGCCGATCATGGACATGTCCGCACCCGACGTTGCCTTCGAGGTTCCATTCTCGCCCGTCCTGGTCTCGATCTATGCCATGTGCGCCAAGCGTCACATGTATGAGTTCGGCACCACTTCCGAGCAACTGGCCTGGATAAAGGTCGCAGCCTCACATCACGCCCAGCATAATCCGAATGCGATGCTGCGCAACGTGGTCACTGTCGAAGACGTGGTGAACTCGCCGGTCATTTCCGATCCGCTGCATCGCCTCGATTGCTGTGTTGTCAGTGACGGCGGCGGCGCCGTGATCGTCGCAAGGCCCGAGATCGCCAGAAGCCTCAAGCGTCCTCCGGTTCGCATTCTCGGTGCGGGCGAGGCGATAAAGCACCCCAATGGCGGGCATGTGGATATTTCCTATGGCGCGAGCGCCTGGTCGGGCCGTGATGCCTTCGCCGAGGCGCGCGTTACGCCCGCGGATGTCAATTATGCCTCGATCTATGACAGCTTCACCATCGCCGTGCTGATGCAGATCGAGGATCTCGGTTTCTGCGCCAAAGGCCAAGGCGGCCGTTTCGTTGCCGACGGCAACCTCATCTCCGGCATCGGCAAGCTCCCGTTCAATACCGATGGCGGCGGCCTCTGCAATAATCACCCGGCCAATCGCGGGGGCATGACGAAGATCATCGAGGCGGTGCGACAATTGCGGGGTGAGGCGCATCCGGCCGTCCAGGTCAAGGACTGCAGCATCGCCCTGGCGCATGGAACTGGCGGCCCTTTGGCCACGCGGCATGCCAGCGCCACACTGATCATGGAGCGGGAATAATATGGCACCAGAGCAAAGATCGATCACGCCACCGGCACGCAATCCTGAAACGGTGACCTTCTGGGAGGCGTGCAACGAACATCGTCTGCTGATCAAGCGCTGCGGCGCCTGTGGCGAGGCTCACTATTATCCCCGCGCGCTCTGTCCATTCTGCTTGAGTGCGGACACACGCTGGGAGCAGGTGGAAGGACGGGGAACGATTTACGCGTTCAGCGTCATGCGCCGCTCTCCCGTTCCCTTCGCACTTGCCTATATCACAATCCCTGAGGGGGTCTCCATCCTGACGAACATTGTCGACTGCGATCTCGACCGGATCGAGATCGGTCAGTCCGTGCGCGTTGTGTTCAAGCCCGCCGATGACGGTCAGCTCGTGGCGATGTTCACGGCGGAATCGGCCGAATAACAGCATCGGCGTCGTCCGGGGAGTCTGGGGAGATCGACTATGCGCGTAATTGATATGTTCGATGTTGGCGTGCTGCGCTTTCCCGACCACAACTTCGTGGTCGAGGGTGATCTGCACTATACCTATCGCGAAGCGAGCCGGCTCAGCCACAAGATGGCGAATGCCTTGAATGCGGCGGGCATTGGCGAAAGGGCCAAGGTCGCAACGTTCACGCCTAACAATATCTACGGATTGATCGCCCATATGGGCATTATTCGCGCCGGAGCGACCTGGGTCCCAATCAATATCCGCAGCACGGAAGCCGAAATCAGGGACGCTCTTGATCTCGTCGATTGTGAGTTCCTGCTGTATCATTCCAAGTTCTCAGAGATCATCGCCAAAATCCGAAACGATTTCCCGGCGATTCGTGGCTGGGTTTGCCTGGATCGGGCTGAAGAAGATGCGCCCTTCTTCCTCGACTGGCTTGATCCTCATGGGGAGCAAGCGCCGCTTACCTCCAATGATCCGCAGACCCCCTCGGCCTTGATGCTCACCAGCGGCACCACCGGGAAACCGAAGGGCGTCATTCTGACCGATCTCATGTTCGAGACCCTCGCTAATGCGTGGGCGGCATATTTTCCCTACGAAAAGCGGCCGATTAATCTCTGCGTGGCACCGCTCACTCATGCCGCGGGAGCGATCGCTCTCACTCTCTTCTATGCCGGTGCGACAAACATCATCATGCCGGAGTTCAAGCCAGGTGAGGTGCTGGCCAATATCGAGCGGTACAAGGTGACCACAACCTTCCTTCCGCCCACCTTGATTTACGTCCTTCTCGCCCATCCAGATCTGAAGAAATACGACTACTCCTCCTTGCGCTATCTGCATTACGCCGCCTCTCCCATGTCAGTTGAGAAGCTGAAGGAGGCGATGGCGGTCTTTGGCCCGGTGCTGACGCAAGCCTATGGTCAGACAGAAATGCCGATCGCCGCGACTCTCTTCACCTGCAGGGAGCATGTGGAGGCCTTGTCTTCACCGCATCTACAGCACCGGCTGCTGAGCGCGGGAAGGCCAACCCATGTCAGCGTAATCGGCATCATGGGTGAATCAGGCAAGCTCCTCGGGCGCAACGAAATCGGGGAAATCGTTTGTCGGGGCAACCTGCCGACACCGCACTACTACAAGAATCCGGAAGCCACCGCCGAGCTACAGGCTCATGGATGGCATCACACCGGCGACATCGGCAAAATTGATGACGATGGGTTCGTCTATATTCTCGATCGCCGCAAGGACATGATCATCACCGGCGGCTTCAATGTTTATCCAAACGAAGTTGAACAGGTATTGATGGCCGAACCTGCCATTCGCGAATGCGCTGTGATCGGTATACCCGATGAGAAATGGGGGGAGATGGTGATCGCGGTTGTGGAGTTGCACGATGGCACAACTCTTGATCCGGCCGATGTGATTGCCCGGTGCAAGGCCAAGCTCGGCAGCGTGAAGACACCGAAGCGGATCGACATTTGGGAGAGCCTGCCGCGCAACAATAACAACAAGATTCTCAAGCGGGAGATCCGCGACCGTTTCTGGGAAGGTCGTGAGCGCAAGCTGTGAACCGCTTTGGTGCCAGTCCGTTTCAACCAGGATCTGAGCGATGGCGGCCAGCGTGTGTGGGCTTTGGGCTCGATGAGGCCTCTCTTGGCTCAAGAGACAACGCGCGCCAGGGCCGCCGCAGATTGCCCCGCGACACGTCCGAAGAAGGCAGATTTTCCAAGGGACGAGCCGGTCATATAGGCCACACCATGGAAACCGCCGGCGATTTCACCCGCTGCATAGAGGCCCTCAATGGGGCGTCCGGCAATGTCGATGACCCGAGCGTGGGGATCGATCGTCAGGCCGCAATAGGTTGCCAGCAGGACGGTCGTCGAGGGATAGGCGTAAAAGGGTGGTTTGGCGATGGGAATGAGCGCGCCGGCATGGTTGCAGAGGCCATCACGCCCAAATGCGGAGTCGCGGCCTTTCTCGACATCCGCATTGTATAGGGCGATCGTCTCTTTCAGCGCCGCGGCATCGATGCCGCATTTCTCGGCGAGAGCCTCGAGCGTATCGGCTCGGATCAGCAGTCCGCGATCGAGGGCGGGTCGAGGGTCGAACAGCGGAACGCCGGGTGGCGAATTCTCGAAAATCGTGTGGTCGAGTACCTGGAATGCCATGCGGTCAGGCATCTGCGCGAGGCAAGCATCGCCGAGCAGTTTGTAGGAGACCGATTCATCGATGAAGCGGCGCCCCTGGCGATTGACCATGATGGCGCCGAGATAGAAGGCAAGCATGATCTCATGTTTCTCCGGACGCGTCTCGGGATGGGCGCCGAACGTGCCCTTGATCTGGCCCATGTCCCGGAAGCCCGCACCGAGCTGCCAGGCCATGCGCAGGCCATCGCCCGTATTGCCCAGCCCGCCGACACGCAGCGCAGCTTTCTGGTGGGGCGCGAAATTGCCAAGAAGGTCATCCGACCAGACGAAGCCGCCGGTGGTGAGCACGACGGCAGAGGCTTCGATCGCCTGCTCGCCTTCTCCTGATGCGACCACGAGGCCAGTCACCGGCCCCTCTGGTCGAGGCCGCAGAATGCGGATGGCGCGGGTATCATAGAGAACCGTTCCGCCAGCTTCGATGAAACGATGCGAGAGGCGTCCGATGAGGGCATCGGGATCGGTTCGGTGGCTGCGCGGCACGGACTGGCCCGCGCTCAGCTCGAGATCGGCAAAGCTGGTGCCCAAGCGAACGAGCCATCGATAGAGCTGGTTCTGGCCACGTGAATAGGCAGCAATCAGAGCTTCGTCTGCTTCGCCGCCGGCGACGGATCTCAGATCATCGAGCAGCAGCTCGGCACTGTCGGATACCCCTTGCGCGGCCTGTTCGGGAGTGTCGGCAAAGGCAAAAAACCCGCCGCTCAACACGGTACTGCCGCCAGCCTTTCCCTGCTTCTCAATGAGCAACACGCGAGCGCCGGCCTCGGTGGCACTTAGCGCGGCGCAAAAGCCCGCGAGACCTGCCCCGACCACAACCACATCAAAGCTCGCCGATGAACCGATCCGTTCCGTCATTCGCAATCCCAGATAGCCGCCCCTCAGGTCAGGATTACACATGCCCCCTAGAGTGTCTACAGTTGCCAGGCTGGCTAATCACGCGAGGGAGTGTCTTTTCCTGCCTGCCGATAATGCTCCATTCCCGCGAGGCCCGATTGACAAGCTTGCTGTAAACTGTCTACAGATTGCACAAAAGGCGTAAGACGAGCGAGATCGCGAGGGGAGGACGGGAGCATGGTCAATACGAGCTTCGATGTCGTGGTTGCTGGGTGCGGGATCGCCGGACTCTCCGCAGCGGTTGCCGCGCGCCAGAACGGTGCGACGGTGGCCGTGTTGGAACGCTCGGTGAAGGAAGAGCGCGGCGGCAATACGCGCTACACGGAGGCCATGCTTCGTATGAAGAGCGAGGACGAGGTCGCCGACGATTTCGAATCGCATTTCGCCGCCAATTCGGGCGGTTATCTTGATCCCTCGCTGATCGGCGAGATGGCCGCCGATTACGAGAATTGGCCGCGGCTGGCGCGGTCGCTGAGCTTCGTTGATCCCGAGCTGGTGGGTGCCTTCTCGGAGGCGGCGGGTCCGACCATCAAATGGCTGAAGAGTTTCGGCCTTAGTTTCGATTTCCTACCCACTCCCTTTCTGACAACGTGCACGACGCGGATGCTGCCGCGCGGTGGCGGCTTGGCCATGGTGGAAGCCCTCGCCGCCGCTGCGGAGAAGATGGGCGTGACCTTCTTCTATGAAACAACCGCAATCGATCTCGAACAGAGTGATGAAGGCGTGGTGACAGGGCTCGTCGCGCTGGGGCCGAAGCACAAGCGGATGACCTTCCGGGCAAAATCGGTGGTGCTTGCCTGTGGTGGCTTCGAGGGCAATCCGGAAATGCTGGCCGACTATATGGGACCGCGCGCGCTTAATCTGAGGCCGGTGGCCCGGGGCGGCTACTATAACAAGGGCGAAGGCATTCGCATGGCCCTGAAGGTGGGAGCTGCGAGTTGCGGTGACTTCGCGAGCTATCATGCAGAGCCGATCGACCCCCGCTCAGGCGTGGCGGAGCCTGCCATCTTCATATTCCCCTACGGGATATTGGTGAACAAGCAGGGCGACCGCTTCGTCGATGAGGCGGTAGGCACCGTCGACGCGACCTACGAGACGGTAACCCGGCACATTTACGAACAGAGCGATGGCATCGCCTATGTGATCCTGGATGCCAAGCTCAATGACGTGCCCAACAAGCAGCTCGCCATACGGACCGATCAGCCGCCCATAGAAGGTGCCACACTCGCCGAGCTGGCCGGGAAGATCGGTGTGCCAGCCCATCGGTTGGAGGCAACGGTCGCATCCTATAATGCGGCTTGCCGCCCGGGCACATTCAAACCGCTGGAGGTCGACGGACTGGCGACGGAAGGCTTGGAGCCGCCGAAATCGAACTGGGCGCGTCCGATCGATACGGGACCCTTCATCGCCTATCCCATCATTTCGGCCAATGTGTTCACCTTCGGCGGCCTCAAAGTCAATGGCCGCGCCCAGGTGGTGAATTGTAACGGCGATCCAATCCCAGGGCTCTATGCCGGTGGCGAGGTGGTCGGCATCTATTATAAGACCTATACTGGGGCGACCTCAGTCTTGAAGGGGGCCGTGTTCGGGCGCCTGGCGGGTCTCGATGCCGCACGCAGCAATTTGGCCGCGGCCGGTCGCGAGGCCGTGGTGAACGGCTGATCATGACCATGGAGTTCAGTGGCCGCACCGCCATCATCACAGGCGCATCTGGTACGATCGGATCGGCGACCGCGAGAACGCTGCTGGACGGTGGCGCCCGGGTCTGCCTCGCCGACCAGACGGGCTCAAGCGAGGCGGCCGCTCTTGCCGCCACTCACGCCGGCCAGGTGATTGAGATTGAAGCCGACGTAACCGATTCCGCCTCGATCCGCACGCTCGCGTCTCGCGTTGAGGCTGAATTCGGCCGGATCGACATCCTGGTCAACGTCGCCGGCATCACCTCCCATGGCGCCGCTGCTCAACTGGCAGAAGCGGAATGGGACCGGGTCATTGACATCAATCTCAAGGGAACATTCCTGTGTTGCCAGGCTGTCATTCCTGCCATGCGGCGGCAAGGCTATGGGCGCATCATCAACATCGGCTCATTGCTGGGCAAGAATGGTGGTAATGCGCGGCCCTGGATGGACCGCACGGAGCAAGAGCGCTCGGGCAATATTGCCTATGGTATCTCCAAGGCGGGTGTGCATGCGCTTACCATCTATCTCGCCCGGGAGCTGGCCGCGGACGGGATCACCGTCAACGCCGTAGCCCCGGGCCCGGTGGCTTCGGCCATGACCGCCGCTTTGCCCGACCGTTTGAAGCAAATGATCCCCGTCGGCCGCATGGGAACCGGGGCCGATGTCGCGCGCGCCATCGCGTTTCTGGCCGCGGAAGAGGCAAGCTTCATCACTGGCGAAATCCTCGATGTGAATGGCGGCATGTGGGGCGACTGACGCCGATACCCCGAAAGAAGGAGAGAAGACCATGACGCCGCGAGCCAAGCTCAAGCAGCTGCTCCAGAGCAACAAATACACAATAGCGCCAGGGGCCTATGACACCTTGACCGCGCGACTGGTGCAGCTGGCCGGTTTTGACGCCGTCTATCTCACCGGCGGTGGCTATGCACGGTCGAATGGTTATCCGGATATGGGCCTCATCACGCTGACCGAGGTCGTGCGCTGGTTGAACCTCACGGTGGAGGCCGTAGAGATCCCGGTGATCGCAGACGCCGACACCGGCTATGGCAATGCCATCAACGTCGTGCGCACCGTCCGCGAGTTTGAGAAATCGGGGGTTGCCGCCTTTCACCTTGAGGACCAGGTGGCGCCGAAGAAATGCGGCCATTACGAAGGTAAGCTGGTGGTCAGTCGGGAAGAGATGGTCGGCAAGATCAAGGCTGCTGTCGATACGCGCCGCGATCCCGATCTCCTGATCATCGCGCGCAGCGACGCCCGCGCCGTCGAGGGTCTGCAGTCGGCGATCGACCGCGTTAACCTTTATATCGAGGCTGGCGCCGATCTCGGCTTCGTGGAAGCCCCTCAATCACGCGAGGAGCTGGCACAGGTCGCCCGCGAAGTGAAGGCGCCGCCCGTTGCGAATATTTTCGAGGGCGGCAAGACGCCAGGGATCCCGGCACCGGAACTGGAGGCAATGGGTTTCCGGCTCGGCATCTATCCATCACAGACGCACAGAGCCGCCATCGCCGCCGCGAAGGAGGTCCTGGCCATCCTCAAGTCAGATGGCGATACACGGCGCATCGACTCGCGGCTTGCCACCTTCACGGAACGCGAGGAAGCCGTCGGAACGTCCCGTTGGTCGGCCATGGAGGCGAAGTATCTGAGCCTGACCTGACCAGGCACGGTCGACAATTCTCTTACAATCACGGAACGGACAAGGACGACTCCATGACAGCCGAGCAAACCGCGCTTCTCATTCTCGATCTGCAGAACGAAATGGTTGATCCCAAGGGTAAGGTGGGCGGCGGAGGCCTCGCCAAGGTTGTACAGGATCGCGGAGTGATCGAGAAGGCTCAGGCGGTTATCGGGGCCGCTCGCGATAGGGGCATCACGGTCGCTTATATACGGGTTGGCTTCCGAGCTGATTACGCTGATGCGTTATCGGTCGCGCCCCGGGTGAAGAAGATGAAGGAGCACGGTGCTTGCGTGCTGGGCACCTGGGCGACCGAGTTCCCGGAGGCGATTGCACCCCAGCCAGGTGAATTGATTTTCACCAAGCAATGCGTGAACCCGTTCTTCAACACCGGGCTCATGACCTGGCTGATGCGTCACGGCAAGACGCGGCTTGCCATTGGCGGTGTCGTGACGAACCTGGTCGTCGAAAGCACCGCTCGAGCCGGCGATGATGCAGGTTTTGCGATGACCGTGCTCGAGGACATTTGCGCCGCACCCAATCCGGAGTGGCACCGATTCGCGATCGAAAACACACTGCCGCTTTTTGCGACGATTTCATCTTCCAAGGAGTTTATCGGCTCCGTCGCCGCCTAGCCTTCGGCTCTGCGGCTTGCGTATTCGGACCGGCGGCGGCATAGGTACGGGCATTGCGCAGATGCTCGCGCATGGCAGCTTCCGCCGCGTCCGGATCTCGGGCAGCAAGGGCGCCCACAATCCTCTTATGCTCCTTTAAAGCCTGCCCGGCGCGACCGCGCGTCCGACTGGACTTGTACCGATAGACGCGCAGGAGATGATAGAGGTCACCACACAGGATACTGATCAGGCGCTCGTTCCGTGATGCTTTGATGATCCGGAAATGGAAGTCGAAGTCCGGCGATTCCTGATAGTAGCCGGTGCCAGTCTTCACGTCCTCCAAGGCTCCGTGCTTCTCGAGCAAGCCCTCAAGTGCGGCAATCTCGGCATCGGACATGTGCTCAGCAGCCAATCGGCAAGCCATGCCCTCGAGTGCCTCCCGCACCACCAATAGCGCTTCCAGGTCGGCAGGCGACAGGGCGGTCACGCGCGCGCCCTTGTTTGGCGTCCTCTCGATCAGCTTGCGCCCTTCCAACCGGCGCATCGCCTCCCGCAAGGGGCCGCGACTGACCCCCATTTGCCGCGCCAAGCCCTGTTCGCTGATACGGGTATCAGGCGACAATTCCCCACTCACGATCGCAGCTTCGAGACGCTCAACGATGGCTTCGACGAGCGATTGCGCGCGCACCGGATCGCTAAGCTTCGCAGGACCAGTTTCTACCGACATAAGCCTATCAAACGAGATCGATTGGACTCTCATTGTAGACAGAAATGAGAGGCGCATCATCCAGGAAGTTTACTGTCGACAGGCGCGCGGGCCGCTCCATTCTCGCGAGTGATGTGGATGAGCGACGGATCCCAGAAAACTGTGACTTTGTTTGGTGCCGACCCGCTATAGTCCGCCGAGCACCTTGGAAATGGCCCGGGCGGTTTCCATCACCACGGGTGCAAAAGCCTCGCGCGCCTGGTCCATCGACCATCTCGGCGTGGGCAGTGCGACATTCACCGCAGCGACCACCTCTCCCCTATGATCGCGCACCGGAGCTGCAATGGAGATATCGCCAACGAAGGCCTGTTGATCACTGAAGGCATAGCCCCGTTGGCGGGTGAGCTCGAGATCGGCGAGAATTGCGTCGAGATCCGTTACCGTATGGGGTGTGCGCGCTTCGCGTGGAGCGCCCTCGATAATGGACAGCGCCCGCTCGCGTGGCATGAAGGCGAGCATGGCGCGCCCTGGCGCTGTGCAAAAGGCCGGAAGCCGTGATCCGAGAACGAGCCCGACGCTGATCACATTGCGGCTTGGAAAGCGTGAGACATAGATGACGTCGGTTCCGTCGAGTTCGGTGAGATTGAAGGTTTCATTGGTGCGCTTATGCGCATCGAGCAGATAAGGGAAAGATTGCTCGACGAGGTAATCGTTGCGCAAATAAGCATATCCAAAGTCGAGCACCTTGGCTGAAAGCGAATAGCGCTTGGTTGCCGCATCCTGGCGGATATAGCCGAGCGTCTTCAAAGTGTAGAGGAAGCGCTGGCAGGCGCTGACGCCAAGCCCGGTCACTTTGTTGATTTCGGTGAGGCTCAGCGGGTTTGGCGCATTATAGAAGGCGCGCAGCACCCGCAGGCCCTTCTCGACGCCTGAGACAAACAGCCTGGGATCTGGTTCGGCGACGGACACCTGGGGCGCTGAAGTTTGAGCGGTTCGTTTGGTCTGGTTCTTCCCAGCGGCCATCACATCTTCCTCACGTCGTTCGGCTCCAGTTTTGCACTTGACAGGCGCCACATCCGGCCTGATCGTAGTTGATAAGAATTATTACATATCAATAAGGGGTGAGGGCCATTTTCAGCAATGCGCAAATGTTGGCTGCTGCTGGGCAAAAGGTCGCCGTGGTGGGAGCGGGGATTGTCGGCGTCTCATGTGCATTCGCATTGCAGCGGCTCGGCATGCAGGTCACCCTTATCGACCGGCTGGATCCCGGCGAAGCGTGCTCCTACGGCAACGCTGGGGTGATCGCAACAAGCTCGTGCCTGCCATTGATCATGCCCGGTGCCATTCGTAAGGCACCGAAATGGCTCATATCAAAGGACGGCCCACTGGCAATCGACTGGCGTCACCTGCCGCAGACCACCCGCTGGATGGCAAGGGCCGTCGGGTTCACAACGCCTGCCCATGTGGAGAACACCTCACGCGCCTTGCGGGCATTGCACCGCGATGCGGTGGAGGATCACTTTGCCCAAGCGCGAGAAGCCGCTTGCGAGGACGTGCTGCAGCGCGCGCTCTATCTCTATGCGTATGAAACGGAAGCCGGCTACCGTGATGACCGCGCGGGATGGCTCATGCGCCGCGCCCTCGGCATCGAATTCGAGGCGCTGAATGCGGACGAGCTGCGCGAGGCAGAACCAGCCCTCGCGCCGATCTTCGTTCGCGGCATCCGCGTCGGCGGGCATGCCATTGCTCGAAATCCTGGCAGATTGGTGAAGAGCCTGGCTGCGGCCTTCATGGCAAGACAGGGCAGAGTTCTGCGCGGCGAGGTGCGTTCGATCCAACCCACCGCGGAGGGTGTCGTGCTCTTCACCGAGCAGGGCCCGGTTGAGGTAGATCAGGCGGTTGTTGCCGCAGGGGCCTGGTCGGCTGTGCTGGGCCGCACGCTCGGCCATGAATTTCCGCTGGCCGCCGAGCGCGGCTACCACGTGAGTTTCGCCAATCCCGGCCTTACACTCAACCATGCGGTGATGTTCGCCGAACGCAAGATGGTGGGCACCAGCATGGAGCAGGGCTTGCGGATCGCTGGAACCGCTGAATTCAGCGCGGTGGACAGGCCGGCAACGCCTGCCCGGGCCGAGGCGATCGAGCGGGCAGCGCCACGCCTGTTCAATCATCTCAACACGGCTGAGCCGACCCGCTGGATGGGACCGCGGCCGAGCCTTCCTGACACCCTGCCGGTGATCGGCCGCTCCCATTTGGAGCCGCGCGTCTGCTTCGCTTTCGGTCACGGCCACACCGGCTTGACCGCGAGCGCCACCACCGCGCGCCTGGTCGCTGCCATCCTCACCGGTCAGGAACCGCATATCGATATCTCACCCTTCCGGCCGGATCGCTTCCCGAGCCGGAAACAGCCCGCCTATCCCGCTGCAGCCGCGGCCAGCCACCGTACGGAACCCGCGACGATGTGAGCGTAGCCGCCAGACAACTCGCAAGGACTGGGAGCTAAAATGCACGACCGACCGGCGATGACAGACGACCAGCAAGAGAAGGGAGCCGCCTCGTCCCCGGCCGGGAGAGTGGCACGCCTGCGCCATCTTCTCCGTCCCCGGTCGATCGCGGTGATCGGCGCCTCCGATCGCGACGGCTCCTTCGGCAAGCGCCTGCTCTCAGCCATTCGCAGCGGTCGCTATGCCGGCACAGTCTATCCGGTCAATCCGCGTTATGAGCAACTGGACGGGCTGACCTGCTATCCGAGCCTCGATGCTTTGCCTGAGGTGCCAGACCTCGCTGCCTTCGCCGTGGCAGATCAGCAGGCACCCTCTCTCCTGGAAGAGGCGGCCGAAATCGGGATTCCCGCCGCTGCTCTGTTCGGCCGCGGCTATGCCCCGCCTGGCGAGATGTCCTCAACCCAGCGCCTGTCAGCCATCGCTCGTACGGCCGGCATGGCCGTCTGCGGCAATAACTGCATGGGCTTCGTCAATATTGTCGACGGCCTGAAGATCTCCGGTAATCCCCCGCCCATTCCGGATCATCCGGGCACGATCGGCCTCATCTCCCATAGCGGCTCCACCTGGTCCGGCCTTGTCGGCAATCAGCGCCAGCTCGTGTTCAATTACGCGATCTCCGCGGGCCAAGAGATCGCCACCACCATGGCCGATTACCTGGAATTCCTCCTCGATCAGCCAGAGACCCGCGTCATCGGCTGCATCATGGAGACCGTGCGCGATCCGGAAGGCTTCATCGCGGCGGCAGAGCGGGCCGATGTCCGCGGCATCCCCATCATCGCGTTGAAGCTCGGTCGCTCCGAACAGGGACGCCAATTCGCCCTCGCCCATAGCGGAGCGCTCAGCGGCTCGGATGCGGTCTATGGCGCGGTCTTAGAACGCCACAATATCGTCCGCGTCCGCACGGTCGATGAGTTCGTTAACACGCTGGAACTGTTCAGCACCCCCCGCAGGCCCTCCGCTGCGGGCATCGGCATCGTGACGGATTCCGGCGGGGAACGGGAGCTGATCGTGGACATCGCCTCCGATGTCGGCGCGCCTTTCGCCAAGGTAAGGCCTGAGACCGAGCAGCGGTTGGCACAGGTGCTCGATCCCGGCATGAGCCCTCTCAACCCGGTCGATTCCTATGGCGATGGCCGCACCCTGCTCGAGGATTGCCTGCGGGTGCTGGCCGATGATCCCGAGGTCGGGATCGTCGCGCTGGCCACCAATCTGGTTGCCGGCCGCGCCTATGCGGACGAAGCCGCCCGCGCGATCAGCGAGGCCGCGGCCGCAACCGCCAAGCCCGCGCTCCTGTTCGGGCATGTGGAAAGCGCGATGAGCCACAAGCACGCCGCGGATCTGCGCGCGAAGGGCATCCCGGTGCTGCTTGGCACGGCGAGCGCGCTTTCGGCCATGACCCATCTGATCACGTGGCATCAGCGCAAGGATCCGGCGACCCGCGGCGTCGCAAAGCCGACGGCGGATCTGCCCTCCCGCGAGGAGATTTCAGCACTCATCGCCGCTGACGGGCCGGGTGCTCTTTCCGCCAGGACCGCCGCCCAGCTCATGGATCGCTGCCACCTGCCCCGTGCGGCGAGCCGGTTCGTGGAGACCCGCGAGAATGCTGTGGCCGCTGCCGAAGACTT
Organism: Rhodoligotrophos sp. CJ14; assembly: GCF_038811545.1. Classification (GTDB taxonomy): domain Bacteria; phylum Pseudomonadota; class Alphaproteobacteria; order Rhizobiales; family Im1; genus Rhodoligotrophos; species Rhodoligotrophos ferricapiens. The sequence continues at coordinate 2,963,009 of NZ_CP133319.1, read as the reverse complement.
GGGCTTTCCGGTGGTCATGAAGACGGCGAACCCTGCGATCCTGCACAAGACCGAGCATGGCGGGGTCCTCCTCAACATCGCGAGCAGCAGTGCAGCGGCGGAAGCCTACGACCAGATCAGGCAGCGCTGCGGGCCTCTGGTCGAAATTCAAAAGCAGATCGCGGGTGGAACAGAGCTCATTCTGGGCATGACCTATGATCCGCAATTCGGCCCGGCTGTTACCCTTGGCCTCGGAGGCATCCTGACCGAATTGCTCAGCGATGCCGTCACCTTTCTCCCGCCGGTCACGCCCGATGGCGCACGACAATTTCTCGAACGGCTGAAGGGATATCCGCTGCTCACCGGCTTTCGCGGCAGCCCGCCCGCCGATCTCGCAGCCCTCTGTGAGCTGATCGCGCGGTTCTCCACCTTTTGCGCAAGCTATGGCGCGCTGTTCTCCGAGATCGACCTTAACCCCATCAAGGCGGGGCCGGATGGCGCTGTTGCTGTCGATGCGCTGTTCATCCCCTCGCAAGGATCCCAAGCTGAAAGGGCAGTTGCATGAGCTTCGAGACGATCGAGACGCGGACGGACGGCAATATCGGCTTCATCAAGCTGAACCGCCCGCAGGTGCTGAACGCCATCAACAAGCAGATGAAGCAGGAAATGCGGGAAGCGCTCACTCAGCATATGGAAAATCCGCGGGTGGCGGTGGTGGTACTTCACGGTGAGGGGCGTGCATTCTCGGCCGGTTTCGATCTCAAGGAGTCGGCGCAGGCGGACACGCAAGGGAACGAGGAATGGCGGCAGCGCCTGCAGCAGAGCTTCGATTTCATCATGCAGTTCTGGGATGCGCCGAAACCATCGATCGCGGCAGTGCATGGTTTCTGCCTTGCCGGCGCGTTCGAGCTGGCCCTGGCCTGCGATATGACGGTGGCCGCGCAAGGCACCCGTTTCGGTGAGCCGGAGGTGCGCTTCGGGTCGGGCATCGTGGCCTTGCTGCTTCCCTGGATGACCACCCCGAAATTCGCGGCAGAACTGCTGCTGACCGGCAATGACCAGATCGATGCCGAGCGCGCCATGCAGATGGGCATCGTCAACCATGTCGTGCCGCAAGGGCAGGAGCTGGAAAAGGCGGTTGCGCTGGCCCGCGATATGGCTGCGGCAGCCCCTCTATCCGTGCAGTTGACCAGGCGGGCCATGCATCGCGGCTTTGAGATGATGGGCATGCGCCAGGCGCTGCTCGCCGCCCTCGACACTGACGTGTTGATCGAGGCCACTGGCGGCCCAGAGCGCGCCGAATTCAACCGTATCCGCAAAGAGCAGGGCTTGAAGGCCGCATTGGAGTGGCGCGACGCGCGGTTTGACGCCGCGTGAGCATCTGGAGGGACTAGCCATGACGACCCGTTCGAAAAGGGGTGAGGGGCTTACCCGGCGAGATTTCGCCAAGACCGCCGGCATCCTCGGCGCAGGCGTGGTGGCCGCGCCCTATGTCCTCAGAGGTCGAGAGGCATGGGCACAGGAAACCATCGTCTATGTCTCCTATGGTGGCTCAACCCAGGAGGCGGAAGAGGACATCATCGTCGCCGCCTTCATGAAGGAGACGGGCATCAATGTGGTGAATGCCAGCGGGCCGGATCTCGCCAAGATCAAGGCCCAGGTCCAGACCGGCAATGTGGAATGGGACCTGGTGACCCTGATCGGCTCGCAGGCTGTGGCGGCAGGGCGCGAGGGCCTTCTGGAGAAGCTCGACTATTCCATCATCGATGCGAGCGACATGTATATGCCGGTCCTCGAGTTCACTGCGCCCTGGTATGCCTATGGCGGCGGGATTGCCTATGATCCTCAGCGTCATGCCGCCGGCAAATTCCCGACCAATTGGCCGGAATTTTGGGATGCCGAGCGCTTTCCGGGGCGCCGCGGCCTGCGCAGCCGGCCCGATGAGAATTTGGAAATGGCTTTGATGGCCGACGGCGTGCCCGCCAAGGAGCTCTATCCCCTGGATGTGGACCGGGCCTTCGCCTCGCTCGACCGTATTAAACCGCATGTGGCGAAGTGGATTCCGGAGACGCCGCAGACCATCACCCTTTTGCAGCAGAACGAGATCGACTTCGTCTTCACCTATAGCGGCCGGGTCGAAGCGGCCCAGCGCCAGGGCGTGTCGGTGAATTTCGTCTACGAGAACAACATCGTCACGCCGTCCTATCTGTGCGTGCCGAAGGGTACGAAGCACCTCAAGGCGGCGATGACGCTCGCGAATTACTTCCTGCGTCCGGACCTGCAAGCCGGCTTCTGCAATCGCATGGGCTACAGCCCGGTGAAGCGGGCCGCCACCGACCTGCTCACACCGGAAGTGCGCGCCAAGCAGCCGAATCTCGATGCGCCCGGCACGGCTGTAACCGACATTGAGTGGTGGGCCGACAATTTCGTCGAGGTCAACCAGCGCTTCAAGGAGTGGATGATCAGCTGAGCGCTCGCCGGACGTCGTGAACTTCAAAAAATACGATCGGAAAGATCAGGAGGGAGATAAGTGCCATGACGACCCAATCCAAAGCGAGGCGAGGTCCCACGCGGCGTGATGTGATCAAGACGGCTGGCGTGGTTGGCGCCGGTGTCGTTACCGCGCCGTTCCTTCTCTCGAAGGACGCGCTCGCCAATGAGACCATCGTTTGGGTCTCCTATGGCGGGTCGACCCAGGAGGCGCAGGAGGACACCATCGTTGCGGCCTTCAAAAAGGAAACCGGCATCGAGGTGATCGCGGCGAGCGGTCCTGACCTCGCCAAGATCAAAGCCCAGGTGCAGACCGGCAATGTCGAGTGGGACATGGTCAACCTGATCGGCTCGCAAGCTGTGGCGGCCGGCCGCGAAGGCCTATTGGAAAAGCTCGACTATTCCATCGTCGATGTGTCCGATCTCTACCTGCCCGCTTTGGAGTTCACAGCACCCTGGTATGCTTATGGCGGCGGCATTGCCTTCGATCCGAAGCGGCATCCTGCGGGCAAACACCCAACCACATGGCCGGAATTTTGGGATGTGGAGAAGTTCCCGGGCCGCCGCGGCCTGCGCAGCCGGCCCGACGAGAATTTGGAAATGGCGCTGATGGCCGATGGCGTTCCGGCCAAGGAGCTCTACCCTCTCGATGTGGATCGCGCCTTTGCCTCCCTCGACCGCATCAAGCCGCATGTGGCCAAATGGATTGCAGAAACGCCCCAGACCATCAGCCTGCTCCAGCAGAACGAGATCGATTTCGTTTTCACCTATAGCGGCCGCGTGGAGGCCGCACAGCGGCAGGGTGTGTCGGTCGATTATGTCTATGAGAACAATATCGTCACGCCGTCCTATCTCTGCGTTCCCAAGGGTACGAAGCATCTCAAGGCGGCGATGACGCTTGCCAATTATTTCCTGCGCCCGGACCTTCAGGCGGCGTTCTGTAATCGCATGGGCTACAGCCCGGTGAAACGGGCAGCGACCGCATTGCTCACGCCGGAAGTGCGCGCGCACCAGCCCGATCTCGACGCGCCGGGAACGGCGATCACCGATGTCCAGTGGTGGGCCGATAATTTCACCGAGGTCAATGAACGTTTCAAGGAATGGATGATCAGCTAGGGGAGGCCGGCCATGGCTTTCATCATTCCGGCCCTGGCGCTCCTGATCGGCGCATTCCTGTTGCCGCTGGCCTATGTGCTCTATCTCAGCTTCGGCGGGGATGCGCCAACCTTTGCGAATTACACCGCGCTGCTGTCGCGGCCGCTTTATGTGCGCGTGCTCTGGAACACGCTGGAAATCAGCGTTCTGTCTACCGCCTTCACGCTGCTCCTAGGCTATCCCATAGCCTACCATCTCGCGGCCCAGCCACCACGGCGCCGCGCCATGCTAACCATCCTGGTTCTGCTGCCATTCTGGACCAGCATTCTCGTGAAAAGCTTCGCCTTCACGATCCTTCTGGGTGAAAGCGGCCTGGTCAATCAGATCATCCGCCTCGTGTTGGGTGCCCAGGCGGGCTTGCCGCTTCTCTTCAACCGCGCCGGCGTCGTCATCGGCATGACCCATTTCCTGCTGCCCTTCATGGTGTTCACCCTGCTCGCGAGCCTGGTCACGCAGAATGCAGAATATCGGCGCGCGGCCGAGATCATGGGCGCAAGCCGGCTGCGCATCTTCTGGTCGATCGTCTTTCCCTTGAGCCTACCAGGTGTGATGGCGGGAACCCTGCTCTGCATGATCCTGTCCATGGGCATGTTCATCACGCCAGCCCTGCTTGGCGGACGCGGTGATCTCATGATCTCCAATCTGGTGGAGTTCCATGTGCGGGAAACTCTGAACTGGCCTGCCGCCTCGGCCATCGCGGTGTGCCTTCTGGTTGTGACCGCCATTTTCACCCTGCTGCTCGCGCGGGTGCGCGGCGGTCAGCTGTTTGGAGAAACGGCATGAGCTTCAGCCTGCTCAAAGGAGACAGAGCATTTTCAAGCGAAGTGGGTGCGGGTTCGCGTAAAGAAGATGCTGCCAAGTCGCGCGTGAAGGAAAAGCCACAACGCTCCAGCGTGCCCTCGGCACCGGTCCGCGCCATGGCTTGGCTGGCTTATGCGTTTCTCCTGCTGCCAAGCCTGATCGTGCTGCCAATGTCCTTCGGCGATAAGGACGAGCTCATCTTTCCGCCGCGGTCCTTCTCGCTTTACCTCTATCGACAATATTTCTTCGAATCGAACTGGATGGCGGCCACGTTCGAAAGTCTCCAGGTAGCGATTGCGACCGCTATCCTCTCCCTGATCCTAGGCGTCGGCGCGGCCTATGGTCTTTCCCGACATACGTTTCTCGGCAAGAAGGCCGTCACTGTCTTCCTGCTGAGCCCCATTTTCGTGCCGACCATTGTCGTCGCGCTTGCGCTCTACCTCTATCTTGGCATCGCCCGCATCACCGGCACCACCATCGGGCTGATCATCTGCCATACCGTGGTGACGGTGCCCTTCGTGATCGTGACGGCGCTTGCGGGCCTGCGCCATGTGGATCGCAACCTGGAGACCGCGGCGACAGTCATGGGCGCGGGACGGATCACCGTATTGCGCAAAGTCACGCTGCCGCTGCTGCGGCCGACGATCGTCGCAGCCGGTCTGTTTGCGTTTCTGATCTCATTCGACGAGGTCGTGATCTCCTATTTCGTGAGCAGCGTCCGCACACAGACCTTGCCGGTGAAAATGTACAGCACCATCCATTGGGAGATCTCGCCCGTGCTGGCGGCGATTTCGACCCTGCTGACGGTGCTCTCACTGGCCATTTGCCTGCTGGTCGCGTCTATGCAGAGGGAGCGCTGAGATGAACGAAATGGTGCGTCTTAGCGGGGTTGCGAAAAACTACGGCGAGGTGACAGCCTTGCGCCCCACCGACCTCGTCATAGGTCAGGGGGAGTTCGTCACGCTGCTCGGCCCCAGCGGCTCGGGCAAGACCACGATCCTCAATCTGATCGCCGGCACCATCCAGCCGTCGGCGGGAAGGATTTGGATTCATGGGCGCGACGTCACCAGCACGCCCGCCAACCAGCGCCAACTCGGCATGGTTTTCCAGAACTATGCCCTGTTTCCGCATATGACCATCAAAGAGAACATCGCCTTTCCCCTGAAGATCAGGCGGATGACCAAGGCGGAGATCGACCGCGAGGTTGCGCGGGTGCTCGAGCTTGTGAAGCTGCCACAGGTTGCCGATCGCAAGCCGAAGGAATTGTCCGGTGGCCAGCAGCAGCGCATCGCCATTGCCCGCTCGCTGGTTTATCACCCCGACCTGATCCTCATGGACGAGCCACTTGGCGCCCTTGATAAGAAGCTGCGCGATCAGATGCAGCTGGAGATCAAGCGGCTGCACGAGACGCTTCGGATGACCGTGCTCTATGTCACCCACGATCAGGAAGAGGCGCTCGTCATGTCGGACCGCGTGTGCCTCATGAACAATGGGCAGATCGAGCAGATCGGCACCCCGGAAGACCTATATTTCCGGCCTCGGACGGTCTTCTCTGCCGATTTCCTGGGTGAATCGAACATTCTCGAGGCCGAGGTGCTGAGCGGCGGGCCAGCCTGCCGGCTGCGGATATCAGGCGAGACGGTGGTCGGGGACGTGCGTGGCTGCGCAGCATCGCCCGGTACCCGGATACAGGTGCTGATCCGGCCTGAAAATGTTCGCTTGGCTGGAGAGAGCGGGGGCCGCGAGAGCATCCTGCAAGGCACGGTCGACGAGGTGATCTTCCTCGGCGGCGTCACCAATCTGCGGGCCAGACTAGCAAATGGCGCAATGGTCATCGCCAAGAATTTGACCCGGCGCGAAGGCACTGATTGGGCCAAGGGAATGCCCGTGCGGCTAACCTTCGATGCGGGCGACGTGGTCGTTCTGGAAGGCTCAGGGCAAGAGGCCGAGACGGTTCCGGTTGTGCCGCGCACGGCCGCCGAATAGGCAGTGGCCAAACGCTCCCGCCTGACCTGAGCACCGGGCGATCCCACGACGAGCAGCAATCGCGGATTGTCCTTGACAACCCGCCCCACTTCCAGAGTACGCTTAACACAATAATAACTATTGATATACAATAATTCGGAGGTCGCGGTGGAACAAGCGTCTCTCCTGTCCGAGCGTCGAGGACCAATTCTCAGTCTGACGCTGAACCGGCCACACCGGCTCAATGCGCTCGATCACGAGCTGCGCCAAAGCATTGCCGACGCCATCGAGAGCGCCAATGGCGACCCGGAGATCCGCGTTCTCACCTTTACCGGAACGGGGACCCACGCCTTCTCGGCCGGCCAGGACTTGCATGAAAGCGGCGCGCTGAAACCAGCCGATGGGCCCGTCTGGATGGCGGGATGGGTCCGCTATTTCTCGGCGTTCGCGCGGGCCACCAAGCCCCTGATCATGGCGGTCAATGGGGTTGCTGCGGGAGGTGGGCTCGAGACCGCATTGCTGGGTGATCTCCGTATCGCATCAAGAAATGCCCGTTTCCTCATGGCGGAGGCCGATATCGGCCTGCCGGCCATTGTCGGCCAGCATCTGCTCAAGATTCATCTTGGTCTCTCCCGCGCCACGGAGCTGGTGCTGACCGCACGCACTCTGAACGCAGGCGAAGCCCTTGAGATCGGGCTCCTCCATCGGGTGGTCGATGAAAGCGATTTGCCGGAGGCTGCGGCCGAGATGGCGCGCCTCCTCGCCGAGAAGCCACCGCTGGCAATGCAGCTGACCGTCGGACGATTTCGCGAGGTTCTGCTCCCAGCCCTTGCCGACGCCGAGCAGGCATCAGCGCGCTATCAAAGCGAGGCCGTGGCCAGCGGCGAGCCGCAGCAAGCCATGCAGGCCTTTCTCGCCCGTCGCCAAAGGCGGCAGTCGGTTGACGCGTGAACGCAAGAGGAAACCCGAACCATGCCCCAATTCATCGAGATCAAGCAGGACGGCGAGGTTGCCATTATCACACTGAACCGCCCGGAGGTGCTGAATGCCTGGCACAGCGCCATGCGCAAGGAGCTGGCGGCCGCCCTGAAGGCGCAGGATCGTGATGACAAAATTCGCGCCATCATCCTGACCGGCGCCGGCGACCGCGCCTTCTCCGCGGGGCAGGATCTCGGTGAGGCCAAGACCTTCAGCAGCGAGCGCGCCGCCGAATGGATCGAGGAATGGCGCGAGCTCTACGGCACCATGCGTTCGCTCAGCAAGCCGACCATTGCCGCTTTGAACGGCGTCGCCGCCGGATCGGCGTTTCAGGTGGCGCTGCTCTGCGACGTGCGCGTGGGCCATTCGGGCAGTCGCATGGGGCAGCCCGAGATCAATTCCGGCATCCCCAGCACCCTCGGCCCCTGGCTGATGAAGGAGATGCTCGGCATCTCGCGTACCATCGAGCTGACCCTCACCGGCCGCATCATGGATGGCGAGGAATGTCACCGCATCGGGCTCATCCATTACCTCGTGCCCCAGGGACAGGTGATGACCAAGGCCATGGAGGTGGCACGCCTGCTAGCCTCCAAGCCGCCCATCGCCATGCGGCTCAACAAGAAGCGGTTCGCGGAAGTCACCGCTGCGGGCTTTGAGGATGCATTGCAGTCCGGTGCACGGATCCAGAAGGAGGCCTATGGCACCGGCGAGCCGCAACGGATGATGGAAATCTTCTTTGCTCGCACCGCCGAAAAGCGCAAAGCCGGAGACGTGCACGCATGAACCTGCTCGAGGCCGAAGGCAAGGCGCTGATTGCCCAGCACGGCATCAAGGTGCCGCGCGGCGCCTTGTGGCCCGAGCTGCCCGTGATCGAAGGCGGGCTCGTGCTGAAGGCGCAGGTGCCCACAGGCAAGCGCGGGAAGGCCGGCGGCATCCGCTTTGTTGCCGACCATCAGCAGGCGGAAAGCGCCGCCAAAGCCCTGCTCGACATGGAGATCGGCGGGCATCGCACCAAAGCCATCTATGTGGAGGAAAAGCTCGACATCCTTCACGAGCATTATCTCGCCATCGCCATTGATCGCGATCGCCGCTGCCACCTCGTCATTGCCTCCCCCAAAGGGGGCATGGATATCGAGGAGGTGGACCCGCGCCACATTCTGCGCTTGCCCATTGACCCGCTGCTCGGCCTGCGCAGCTTCCATGCCGATTGTGTCGCCCGGTTCCTCTCAGGAGAGGGAGATGACCAGACAGCGCTTGGCGAGGTGATTGCCAGCCTCTATCACGCGGCGCTGGCGCTGGATGCCGAGCTCATCGAGATCAATCCGCTTGCCCTAACCCCCAGCGGGCTGGTTGCGGCGGATGCCAAAATCATCCTCGACGACAATGCTCGCTTCCGGCACCCGGAATGGCCGGACAGCACGAAGCGGACCGACCGCAGCGCCTTCGAGCGCGCCAGCGCAATGGCCGGCGCCGTCGGGGTGGAGGTCGACCCCGAGGGTGACACGGTTGCCGTGGTCAGCGGGGCCGGGCTGATGATGGCAACCCTCGACCTGCTGGCGGATGCGGGGCTCAGGGTGCGGGCGGTGATCGACCTTGGCGGAACAGTCCTGTCCGGGGCCGAGGGCCTGCGGCAAGTGCTGGCGGCGGTTGGGCCTCTGAAACCGCGGGTCACCTTCCTGAATGCCTTCATGCAGACCGCCTTTTGCGATATTTTCGCGGAAGGCCTCGCTGGCGCCCATCAGACAGCACCGCTGCCGGGGCGCGTTGTCGTGCGCCTCAAGGGCCGCCGCGCCGATATCGGCCGCGCCCGCCTGCAGCCGCTCGGCTTCGAGATCCACGAAGATCTGGAGCCTGCAATCGCCGCGCTTGCCCCAGGCCGGAGGACTTGAGCCATGGCGATCCTGGTGGGGCGACAATCGCGCATCATCATTCAAGGCATCACCGGCGGTGTGGGCCGCAACCTGGCGCACCGCTTCCTTGATGAGGGAAGCCCGCTGGTTGCTGGGGTGTCGCCGCGCAATGCGGGGGGTGAGGTGGCGGGGCTGCCGGTCTATGCCTCCTGCTACGAGGCCGTGGCCGAAGTGGGGGCGACCGCGTCCTTCATCTCCGTGCCAGCGCCGCACATGCGCGATGCAGCGCTCGAGGCGATCGACGCCGGGATCAAGACGATCGTTGGCTATGCGGAGGGCGTGCCGATGCTGGATGCCCTGCATATGGCTGCTTGTGCCAAGGCGCGAGGTGCATGCCTGATCGGCCCCAATGCCGCCGGCTGCATCAGCCCGGGCGAGGCCAACCTATCGGATCTGAACGGTGCATTACTGCGCCAGGGGCGTATTGGCATCGTATCGAAGAGCGGCACACTCACCTATGAGGTGATTGCCGATCTCAACCGCCACGATCTCGGCCAAAGCACCGTCGTCTGCCTCGGCGGTGACCCGGTCATCGGCACGAGCCATCGCGACGCGCTGGCGCTGTTCGAACAGGATGATGACACGGACGCGATTGTCGTGATTGGCGAGATCGGCGGCCGCTCGGAGCTCGATGCGGCAAAGTTCATCCGGACAATGAACAAGCCGGTGATCGCCTATATTGCCGGCCGCCATGCCCCACCGGGAAAACGCATGGGACATGCCGGCGCGCTCATGGGGGCGCCGGACGAGAATGTGCCCGGCAAGCAAGGCGCCTTGCGCGCGGCCGGTGCCTTGGTGGTCGACAGCCTCTTCGAGATCGGGGACGCGACGCGCCGGATCCTTTCGGGCGAGAAAACAGAGAAGCCCCGTGTCGATGCGTGAATAGGAGCATTCGTTATCAGGAAAGGGGTGGGACCCATGACAAAGTCTTTGTTCTCCACGACCCGCCGCGATCTCCTTGCCGGAGCGGCCGGCATTAGCGCGCTGAGCGCCATGGGCATGACCTGGGGTTCGGCAAGGGCGGCCGAGAGCCTGGTGGTGGCGGATCCCGGCGGTCCATTCAAGGAGGGCTATGGCGCAGCTTTCTACCGCCCTTATCAGGAACAAACCGGCGTCGAGATCGTCAATATTGCCCGCGAGCACCAGCCGACCAGTCATGTCCGTGCCATTGTGGAAACCAAGAATTACAGCTGGGACGTGGTGACCATCACTCTGGGCGACCAGGTGATGCTCAGCGGTCTTGGCATGCTGGAGAAGCTCGACTGGTCCGACCAGAACATGAAGGACATCATGCCGGAAGCCCGGCAGGATGACTGGATGGGCGTTGATGTCTATGCCACTGTGATCTGCTTCAACAGCTCGACTTTCGGCAACAAGGTGCCGCAGTCCTGGGCCGACTTCTGGGACGTGAAGGGCTTCCCCGGCCGGAGATCCCTGCGCCGCAGCCCGATCGACACGCTGGAGATTGCGCTTCTGGCGGATGGTGTCGATCCCAAGCAGCTTTATCCCATAGACTATGACCGCGCCTTCCGCATGCTCGACAAGATCCGCCCCGATATTGCGGTATGGTGGACCGGCGGTGCCCAGACCAGTCAGATGCTCGAATCGGGCGAAGTGGATATGATCGCCACCTGGAACGGCCGCGCCCAGACGGTGATCGATGCCGGCAAGCCCGTGGGCATAGGGTGGAACCAGGGTCTTTATTCCATCGAGGGCTGGGCTATTCCGAAAGGCAATCCGAAGGCAGCCCTGGGCATGCCGTTCATCGCGTTCTGCGCCGACCCCAAGCGGCAGGCGGAATATACCAAAACCCTGGCCTATGGCCCGACCAACCCGAAGGCCTATGACTACATTCCGCCGGAACGCGCCAAATATCTGCCAACCGCGCCCGAACATGTAGATAAGCTGATCCTGGCCAACCAGGACTGGTGGGGTAAGCACAAGGACGAGGCCGAGCAGAAGTTCAATGAATGGCTCTTGTCCTGATCCTTAGCCGCGGGCCCAAATGCCTGCTGTCCGGCATGCCGCCGACGCGCCTTGCGGAGGGATGTGATGAGCCGAGCACGCAATGGTGAGGATCTCCCAGCAGTCAAACTCGCCGTCAAAGACATTTACAAGCGCTTCGGCAACTTCGTGGCTCTGGCCGGGCCGGCGGTGGATCTAAGGGCAGGCGAGTTCCTGACCCTGCTCGGCCCGTCGGGCTCCGGCAAGACCACGCTGCTTCTCACCATTGCCGGACTTGTGAAGCCGGATGACGGCGAGATCCGTATTGATGGCGAGCCGGCGACCTACCTGCCGCCGCATATGCGCGATATCGGCATGGTGTTCCAGAACTACGCACTGTTCCCGCATCTCACGGTTTTCGAGAATATCGCTTTCCCCCTCCAGATGCGCCGCCGGTCCTCATCGGAGATCAAGACAGCGGTCAACCGCGTGCTGGAGGTGATCCGCCTGCCCGAGCTTGGCGATCGGTATCCCCGCGAGCTTTCGGGAGGGCAGCAGCAACGGGTGGCGCTGGCGCGCGCGCTTGTCTACGAGCCCTCCATCGTGCTGATGGACGAGCCACTGGGCGCGCTCGACAAGAAGCTGCGCGAGCAGCTGCAGCTCGAAATCAAGCGGCTGCATCGCGAGCTCCGGCTGTCGGTTCTCTACGTGACCCATGACCAGGAAGAAGCGCTGGTCATGTCCGATCGCATCTGCCTCATGCGCGAGGGGCGCATCGAGCAGATCGGCACGCCCGACGAACTCTACTTCCGGCCGCGCAGCCTGTTCACGGCGGATTTCCTGGGCGAATCGAATCTGCTGCCCGGCCGGCTCATCGGTCGCAACGGCACCTATGGCGAGGTCGAGCTGGACGGCGGCTGCCGGGCCGAGGGCACGCTTTCCGATAAGGGGCTCTCACCCGGCGATAGCGTCAGGCTGATGATCCGGCCAGAAGCACTGCGTCTGTCCGCGGGAGAGAACGACCGCAATATGCTGCGCGTCCACTTCCGCGAGGCGGTCCTCAGCGGCAGCACCAGCAAATGGTTCTTCTGCGGCCCGGCCGACCAGGTGGTGATCGCCCATGTTCTGACCGACTGCAACGGCACACAGCCGGGGCAAGGGGCGGAGATGACATTGAGCTGGCGGCGCGAGGCCTGCGTGGTGCTGCGCGATGGCTGAGATCGCCCTAACCCAGACAGCCCAGAACATCAGGCCGCGGCGTTGGTTGAAAATCTGGCCGCTGCTGCCGGCGATGCTGTTCCTGGCCGCCGCCTTCGTCTATCCCGTGCTGTTATTGCTCGGCACCAGCTTCGTCGACCGGAGCGGGGCGCTCACCCCTGAGCACTATGTCCGCCTCGTCGATTCCACCGTTGTCGTCCGGGTGCTCATCATCACCTTCGAGCTTGCCGCCTGGACCACGGTCATTTCGGTCATAGCCGGGTACCCCGTCGCCTATCTGCTCACCACGCTCAAGCCCAGCCAGCGCAACCTGCTCGTCATCTTCGTGCTCATGCCATTCTGGACGAGCTTCCTCGTGCGCACCTTCGCCTGGATCGTGCTGCTCGGTCGCAACGGTGCGCTCAACCAGCTGCTCGGTTTGCTCGGCATCACCGATCCGCCGAGCTTCATCTATAATTTCACCGGTGTGATGATCGGCATGGTACATGCCCTCATGCCGCTTTGTGTGCTGACCATGCTGTCGGTCATGGAGAATATCGACCGCAACCTGACCCGGGCTGCTGCAACGCTCGGCGCACGTCCGGGGTCGGGCTTTTGGCGCATCTATTTCCCGCTGTCACTGCCGGGCGTTGCCGCCGGTGCGCTCTTGGTGTTCATCACCGCCCTGGGCTTCTTCATCACGCCTGCGCTGCTCGGCAGCGAGCGGCAGACCGTGATCGTTCAGCTGGTGATCTTTCAGATCAAGGAGATGCTGAACTGGGGCTTCGCGGGCGCGATCGCGGTGCTGCTGCTCGTGGTCGCCCTGGTCATCTTCTATGTCTATGACCGGCTGGTCGGGCTCTCAACCCTCTCCGGTGGAAGCGCGCGAACCGGCAACAATACGCGAAGCGGCCTGCTGGGCCGGGTTGGCGGCAACCTCGGCCACTATTTGATTTTGACGCTTGCGGCCGCTACCGACGGGCTGTCCCGAGCGGCCGACCGCCTGTTTCCCCCGCGCGCAGATCGGCGGCCGCGGCGGCCCGGCCGGGCGCTGCTCTGGACGGTGGCCCTGGCGGTGATCTTGTTCCTGGCCCTGCCGGCGCTGTTCGTGGTGCCCGTGTCGTTCACGGAAGCAAGCTTCCTCAGCTGGCCGCCAGTCGGCTTTTCACTCAAATGGTATGAGAGCGTTATCGAGAACCCGCTATGGATCGGCGCCGCCTGGCGATCGCTGGTGGTGGCAACCAGTGCGGCGGCGCTAAGCCTGCTCATTGGCGTGCCGGCCGCCTTCTATCTCGCGCGCCAAGCCAGGTTCGGCAGCACAGCCCTGCTGGCCTTCCTGATCTCACCCATCATCATGCCGCATATCATCATTGCGGTCGCCCTGTTCTATGTCTTCGCCCGGATAGGCCTGGTGGGCACGACATTGGGCCTGATCATCGGCCATACGGTGCTGGCCATGCCCTATGTGGTGGTCACGGTGATCGCGGTGCTCAAGAACTATGACCAACGGCTGGACCAGGCGGCCTATACGCTGGGGGCCAGCAAGGCGCGCGCCTTCTATTACATCACGCTGCCGCTCATCCGCGCCGGCTTGATCGCCGCCTTCATGTTCGCGTTCATCGTCTCTTTCGACGAACTGACCATCGCTCTGTTCGTCACCAGCGGTCAGGTCACCACGCTGCCGAAGCAGATGTGGGACGATGCGCTATTGCGGGTGAGCCCGGCGCTCGCGGCGGTCGCGACCGGCATTCTCGTGTTCATGACCGCCCTGATCCTGCTGTCGGAATATCTGCGCCGGCGAGGGCTGAGCCGGCGCTAGGGCGCTTGCGCCTTCTTTGAATCGCGAAGCCGCTCTATAGGGACATCACGACAGACTTCACCTCCGTATAGAGGTTGAGGCCTTCATGACCCTTCTCGCGTCCCCAGCCCGACTGCTTGAAGCCGCCGGTGGGCAGAGCTGCATCTACCGAACCATGGATATTAATGCCGATGCGCCCGGCGCGGATGCGCCGTGCCATCTTGTGAGCCACGCTGAGATCGCGCGTCCAGATGCTGCCGGCGAGCCCATAGATCGAATCATTGGCCTGCTTGGCGATACGATCGAGATCATCGTCATCGAAGCTCATTGCGCACAGCACCGGCCCGAAGATCTCCTCGCGCACAACCGACATATCGGGGGTGGTATCGGTCAGGATGGTCGGCGCGATGAAATAGCCCTCGTTGCCGACGCGCCTGCCGCCGGTTGCCACCGCGGCACCGGCCGCCTTACCCTGCTCGATGTAGTCCGAGACCCGTTCGAGCTGCACCTGGGAGATGACCGGCCCCATCTGGGTCCCATCATCGAGGCCATGGCCGACGCGGATCTTCTCCGCCTGCTCGGCAATGCCTTCAACGATGCGGTCGAACACTTTCTTATGCGCGAAAAGGCGCGAGCCCGCCGTGCAGACCTGGCCGCTATTGGCGAAGATCGCCTGAGCCGCGCCAGGCACCGCAACCGACATATCGGCATCGGGGAATACGATCACGGGCGATTTGCCGCCCAACTCGAGCGATACTTTCTTCAGATTGCCGGCCGCAGCCTTCACGATGATACGGCCGACCTCGCTCGAGCCCGTGAAGCCGACCTTGTCAATGTCGGGATGTGCGGCAATCGCCGCCCCGGCGGTCGGACCAAAGCCGGTCACAATATTCACAACCCCGTCAGGAATCCCAGCCTCCTGAATCAGCTCACCGAAGCGCAGCGCTGTCAGCGGTGTCTGCTCGGCGGGCTTCAGCACCACGGTACAGCCTGTGGCAAGCGCCGGGGCGACCTTCCATGCCGCCATCAGCAGGGGGGCGTTCCATGGAATAATCTGCCCGACCACGCCGACGGGCTCGCGCACCGTGAAGGCATGGAATGTGCCGGGTGTGGAAATGCTGAGCGTCTCACCGGTGATCTTGGTCGCCCAGCCTGCCATATAGCGGAACATGTCAGCGCTGAGCGGCACGTCGCCATTGCGGGCTGTGGCAAGCGGCTTACCATTGTTGAGCGATTCGAGCTCGGCGAATTCATCCACGTTCTGCTCAAGCAGATCGGCCAATCTCCAGATCATCCGGCCGCGTTCGCTGGGCGTGATGCGTCCCCACGGGCCGCTGTCGAACGCCTCGCGGGCCGCCTTGACGGCGAGGTCGATATCGGCGGCGTCCCCTTCCGCCACCCGCGCGATGGCCCGACCGGTGCCGGGATCGTAGGTCTCGAACATCTTGCCGGAAAGCGCAGGCACCCATTTGCCGCCAATGAGCAGCTTGTGCTCGCGGGTGAGGAAAGCCGCCGCCTTCTCACCGACTCGGGGATGAACGAACGGTTTATTCATGGTGACCTCCGCTATCGCGTCATGTCAGCGATTCCGGGGAACCGCTGCTGTGGCACATGTCGCCTCTGCGACCGCGCCTTGTTTGAATGACTCAAGCGTGTTCATACGCGACCTGCGCGGCTCGTCAATCAAGTCAGACTGCCGCATCCCACTGGGCTGCCGAAATTCTACTGTCGCAGCATCTGGGCGGCGAGTTTTTTTGAAGCCGAATTCAGCCCCGCCGATAGCGGGCCAGCGAAGCCGCCCGTCGGATGGCTGCCGTCAATGCCTCGCCGGCGACCGCGAGCTCGCCACTGTTGTCAATCTCGATCATATCTCCGAGATCAGCGGGCTTCAGTGAAGCCCGCTGCAAGCGCAGTTGTACGTCATGCGCAGTTTCTCGCCGTCGCGAGGCGAGCCTTGCCGCCAGGATCTCCGGATGGCATGTGATGTGGACAGCGATAACCCGTCTGAAGACAGAACGCATGGCGGGCAGCGCGGCGCGTGAGCCGTTCACCACCACGATGCCGCCCTTCTGGAGATGGCCATGCACCGCAACTGGAATGCCGTAATGCAGCCCGTGCGCCTCCCAGTCGACCGCAAAGGCGCCGGCGGCTCGTGCCGAGGCAAAGGCTTCCGGCGAGCACGTGTCATGGTCTTCGGCGGAGGCCACGGCCTCGCGCGTCACCATTCGGCGAACGAACAGGATCAACGGATCGGATGCCAGCCGTTGCCGGGCATAGGCGATCAGGCTGTCCTTGCCCGCACCGCTCGGCCCGACCACGGCGAGAACAACACCATCTCCTCCTGAAGGAGCGGTTTCAAAAAGCGGGCTTGCATCAGGCAACACGACGACCCTCGCGCCAGACCGCGCGCACAACCGGGACGCCGGCGTGACGGCGCACGCGAACCAGATCGGCACGCAACCCTTCAGCGATGCGGCCACGATCCTCAAGACCAACCGTACGGGCCGGCGTTGCACTGACCAGCCTGATGCCTTCCGGCAGGCTCATGCTGCCTTCATCCGCCAGCACGAAGGGTGCATGGATAAGGCTGAAGGGCACATAGTCAGACGACAGAACATCCAGCACGCCGGCATTGGCGAGCGCTCTCGCCGAAATATTGCCGGAATGGGACTTGCCGCGCACCACATTGGGTGCACCGAGCAGCACGGCCATGCCGGCCTCATGAGAGGCCTTCGCCGCTTCCATGCTGGTTGGGAACTCCGCCAACTTCACCCCAAAGGCCCGGGATTCCTCCACATGCTCTATCGTTGCATCATCATGGCTGGCGAGTGCAATGCCACGCTCCTTGCAGGCATCCACGATCGCCCTGCGGTGGGGTGCGGCGTAGCGCGCCGACTCCTCGATACGCCGGGCAATGAAGCGTTCGAAATCCGTGTCGTTCAGGCCGCGCTTCTTTCTGTAATAGAGCGTGTATTGGTCAAGCGTTTGAAACTGGCGCTGGCCCGGCGCATGATCCATCAAAGACGCGAGCCTCACCTGCGGGTCGGTCCGGAAATCCTCGAAATGGTCGAGAACGTCCCTGGCCGAGACCTCGCAACGCAGATGAATGAGATGGCTGGCACGCAGCCGATCCTCCGCGCTGGCGGTCTCGATCGCATCGGCAATCGCGCGCATCTCGCCCTTCTTGAAGCCGCTGTCCTCGTCTGAACCAAGGCGCAGGCAATCAAATACCGTGGTGATGCCGGAGCCGGCAACCTGCGCGTCATGAGCTTGCAGCGCCGCAATACTGTCCCAGAGAACGCCTGGACGCGGATTGTAATGGGATTCCAGATGGTCCGTGTGCAACTCGACAAGCCCGGGAATGATATAGTCGCCGTCCATATCGTCGGCCATGGCGGATGGACCGCGGTCGATTGCTGCAATCAGCCCGTCCCGCATGAGGATGGAGCCGGTGATGATCTCGCCTTCGAGCACGATCCGGGCATTGGTGAGAGCGAATTCTTGCGGCATGTCAGGCAGACTTTCTCGGCTGGGCCGAGCCGAAGCGATGGGTTGAGTGAACGATGAAATCGCCGCCCCGCTTGGGCTCGATAAAGACGGTCACCGCCTCGACAGGGACGGGACGGTCGAGGATGGGGGCGAAATGCGCGCGTATTGCTGGTTCGATCCGCCGAGCAAGATCTGGCTCGAGCGCGCTGGTGAGCGTCATGTGAAAGCGGAATTCGTCTTTCACATAGGGGTAGCCGAACCGGTCGATATAGCTGCGCTGGCGAGGTGTCAGGCACGCCGGCCTGCGCCGCTCGATATCGCTCTGGATGAGCGGCGCCCGCAAGGGGTTGAAATGATCGACCGCGCTCGAGGCCAAAGCGTCCATCTCTTGGCACGGCATTGCGGGGGTCAGCGCAAGGAAATTGCCGATGCGCGTGACCTCGAGGCGCGGTATGGCGAATGGCGTGCAAGTTTGCGCGAGATGCCGAGCCGCTTGCATCACATCGTCTTCTTGGATGCCATCGCGCAGCCGGAACGGCGCCACCAGGGTCGCATGGAATCCGTAGCGGCGCGGCGCGGCGGTCACCTGCTCGAACTCGGCGTCGGTGAACCCAGCCGGCACTGCCCTGTCCACGGGTTCGCCGGTCCACGCGTTGCGGCCGAGCCAAGCTTGCGCTGCAGCAGTCAGCGGGTCTTCGGCATCCGGTGTGAAATAGATCGCATAGCGCATCAGAGGGCTAACTTGCGCAGCTGCTGTGACAGAAGATCGATCAGGGAGACCGTCACCAGCATGATGATCAGCATGGCCGAAGCCTCTGGGTAATAGAAGCCGCGGATCGATTCGAAGAGGACCTGCCCGATGCCACCGGCGCCGATCACGCCCAAGACGGTTGCGGCCCGCACATTGGATTCGAAGCGGTAAAGCGCAAAGGACATCCACAGCGGTATGACCTGCGGCACGACGCCGAACACGACCTCCTGAAGCCGCGATGCGCCAGTGGCCCTAATGGCTTCAACCGGCCGAGGATCGATTGCTTCGACCGCCTCGGAGAAGAGCTTTGCGAGAATGCCAGTCGTGTGCACGAAGAGCGCCATCACCCCGGCAAATGGGCCAAGGCCGACGGCGACGACGAACAGCACGGCGAAGACGAGCTCATGGATAGATCGGCAGGCATCCATGAGGCGACGCATAGGCTGGACGATGGTCCAGGGCGCAATGTTGCGCGCCGACAATATGCCGAAGGGTATAGCGAAGACTGCGGCAAGAAATGTGCCCCACAGCGCGATCTGGATGGTAACCACCATCTCGTGCATGTAGTAGCGCCATTCCGAGAAGTCCGGATGCGCGAAGCCGCTGGCATATTGGGCCATATTGTCGGCATCGGTGAACAGCAGCGTCCAGCGCGACATCTCAGCCGGGGCCCAGCTCCAGACAAGCAGCAGGGCGAGCATGATCCAGCTCAAGGCCGTCCAAGCGCTGCGTGTCCAGTCCCGCTCCACTTCCGGGCGGGTCATGTCGGGATTGGTGATCTTTGCGGTCTCGTTCATCTTCGGGTCTCGACCGAGTGGGCCGACCGCATCCGGTTGGTCGCGGCCGGCTCGAGCAAGGGCTGTTAAGCGAGCCCGTGCGGTAATCAGCTCTGGGTCGATTTGAGCTTTTCTTCGAAGGCGGCCTTCTCAGCCTCGAGCTTCTCGATCTGAGCCTTCTTGTCGGCCTCCGAGAGGGAGGTGTCCGCCTGGACCTTGGCGATCGTCTTCGTCAGCTCCATGACGCGGATCGGCAGGAGCTGATCGTTGCTGGAGGGCCTGAAGGGCGCCCATTCCAGACCGGCAAGCACTTCCTTCTCATGCGCCACATCGCCCTTTGAAGCCTCGGTGCCATAGGTCAGGAAGAAGTCCTTGAGCTTGGCTTTGGTCTCTTCCGGCAGGTCCTTACGCCAGACCAGCGGATCGGACGGGATCAGCGGCGACTTCCAGATGACCTTCACCTTGGCGAAAGCGTCCGGCGCGTTCTTCTCCATGATCGTCAGATTTTCAGTATTATTGGTGGCGGCATCGAGCTGGCCATTGGCCACCGCCATCGCATTGGTTTCGTGATTGGAGTTGGTCACGTTCTTGAAGCATTGCTTCGGGTCAATGTTCTTGGCCGCGAAGACGAATGTGGTGGGCACCAAGAAGCCCGAGGTGGAGTTGGGGTCACCGAGGCCGAAATTCAGCGACTTGTCGCATTTCAGCAGATCATCCAGCGAGTTCACCTTGCTGTCCTTGGGCACGAGGATGACGGACCAGTAGCCGGGATTTCCCTCGACATTGACGGTCTGTGCGAATACCTCACCGTCGGCCCGGTCCACGGCCTCCATCGCCGACTTATTGCCGTACCAGGCGAGCTGAACCTTGCCGAAGCGCATGCCCTCGATCACGCCGGAATAGTCGGAGGCAAAGAACGGCTTCACCTTAAGGCCGGTCTTCTCCGACAGATCGGCCAGCAGGGGCTCCCATTTCGGCCGGAGATTCTGCTGGGATTCCGTGGAGATGATGCCGAAATTGATCTCTTCGGCGATGGCTGTACCAGATAGGATGAAGGCGAAGGCGGCAGCCGCCGCGCCCTTCAGAAAAAGGTTCATGACAAGCTTCCCTGTTCGTGTGGTTGGTTAGGCATAGGCCGCAACGCGCTCAGGCTCCGTCACGCGCTTCGGGTTTGCCGGCTGCAGTGGCGCCTCCGGCAAAATCAGTTCCTCGGAGTTGGCCCCATAGAGATCGACCAGCATCTGGTTGGTCAGCTCCGATGAGGGACCATCAAAGACGATGCGCCCGTCACGCAACGCGACGGTGCGCGGGCAATAGCGCCGCGCATATTCGACTTGATGCAGCGACACCACGCAGGTGATCTGCTCGTCCCGATTGACGGCGGCGAGGATCTCCATGACGCGCCGGGCGGAGGAAGGATCAAGCGAGGCGATCGGCTCATCGGCGAGCAGGATATTCGAGCGCTGGACCAAGGTCCGGGCGATCGCCGCCCGTTGCTGCTGGCCTCCGGAGAGCGTCGAGGCGCGCTGCCAGGCCAGTTCGGGAATGCCGACGCGGGCGAGCGCTTCGCGAGCGCTTCTTTTTTCTGCCGCCGTGAACAGGCCAAGCGTGCCGCGCCAGGATGGGATGCGGCCAAGATTGCCGAGCAGCACGTTGGAGAGAACGGATAGCCTGCCCACCAAGTTGAATTGCTGAAAGATCACGCCAATGTTGCGGCGCATTTCGCGGGCTTGCGCCGAGAGCCGGCCGCCATCCTGGATCGGCATCCCTAAGACATTGACCTTGCTCTGTCCCGCCTGGCCGATTTCCAGGCCGCAGATGTGACGAAGGAGCGTGCTCTTGCCCGAGCCAGACGCGCCGATCAGAGCAACCATCTCTCCGCGCTGAATATCGAGGCTCACATTGTCGAGCGCCCGTTTCTTGCCGAAGCTCTTGGACAGATTTCGAATGGAGATGGCGGTCATTAAGTCCCTCCTTCCATCGGTTGGACCCGCATGTATGGCGACGAGATTTGAGCTGACCTGCCGGTGATCAGCGTGCCGGATCCGGGCAGGCGCACCCATTTCATCAAGCGGTTAGCCCAGCCACATGAAGGGCAGTTATCACTGCCATGTCAGTTTGATGACGTTTCACAAAGAACGCTCACGCGGCCCGCCTTTTCGTATCGCTCAAGGAAGGCCTCGGCGGTCAGTGTGCGGAAATCGTCCAGTGCAGCGCGCAGCTGATCGTGCGGCCAGTCCCACCAGGCCAGGGCCTGCATCCGCTCGGCAATCGCATCGGGAAAGCGCTTACGGATGAATTTCGCCGGAACGCCACCAACGATGGTGTATGGCGGAACATCCTTGGTCACGACAGCTCCCGCACCGACCACCGCGCCATCACCAATGGTCACGCCGGGCAGAATGGTGGCGCCATGCCCGATCCATGTGTCATGACCGATGAACACGCGCCTCGCGCGGCGGGCGGCAAAGAAATCCGCCTCATGCTCGGCATCGTCGAAATAATCGGACGCGCGGTAGGTGAAGTGATGCAGGGTTGCCCGCGACATTGGATGGTGCGTCGCGTTGATCCGCACGGAGGCCGCGATATTGGCGAATTTGCCAATGGTGACACACCAGCTTTGGCAATTCTCCATGACGTAGGAGTAATCGCCGAGCTCGGTCTCGACGAGGCGGCCGCCCTCGGCGACCTCCGTGTAGCGACCGAGCACGCAGTTCTCGAGTTTGGCCGTGGGGTGGATGACGGGGATCTCGGACAGGCGGGCCATCAGGCAGCCCTCCGGGGCGCGAAGGCGGTCACATCGATCACCACATCGGCGACCGCATTGCGCACATCGGCATCGTGGAAAATTCCGAGCAAGGCGACACCGGCCTGCTTCTTCTCACCGATCATGTGGATCACGACGGACCGGTTCACGGCGTCCAGCGACGCGGTCGGCTCATCAAGGAGCAGAATGGGATGGTCGGTGATGAAGCCACGCGCGATGTTCACGCGCTGCTGCTCACCCCCCGAAAACGTGGCAGGAGGCAGGTTCCATAACCGCTCCGGCAGATTGAGCCGGGCGAGAAGACCGGCAGCGCGGTTTTGCGCTTCCTGCCGCGAGATACCGCGGTCGATGAGCGGCTCTGCAACGATGTCCAGCGCGCTGACACGCGGCACCACGCGCAGGAACTGGCTGACATAGCCGATCGTCTCCCGGCGAAGCTCAAGAATTGTCCGCGGCTCGGCCGTCGCGAGATCAACCTGTCGGCCGCGATGAGCGACAAGGATCTGCCCGGCATTGGCGGCGTAATTGCCGTAGAGCATTTTGAGGATCGAGCTCTTGCCGGCACCGGAGGGACCGCCGAGCACGGCGCATTGGCCGGATAGCAAGGCGAAGTTCGCATTGGCGATCACAGGCAGTTCGATGCCGCCGCGCAGATGCATGGTGAATGTCTTGGCAAGGCCGGAAACGGTGAGGGCATGGTTCATGATGATGCGACCTCAGACCTGCAGGATGGAGGAAACGAGCAGCTGGGTGTAGGGCGCCTGCGGGTCATCGAGCAGGCGGTCGGTCAATCCATGCTCGACAATGCGCCCATCCTTCATCACCAGCATGCGGTGCGAGAGAAGACGCGCCACGGCGAGATCATGGGTCACGATCACCACGGCAAGACCGAGTTCACTGACGAGGCCGCGCAAGAGGTCGAGCAATCTTGCCTGCACGGAAACATCGAGGCCACCGGTTGGCTCGTCCATGAACACGAGCCGCGGTGCCGTGACCAGATTGCGCGCGATCTGCAGACGCTGGCGCATACCGCCGGAAAAGGCGCGCGGCTGGTCATCGATGCGGTCCGCCTCGATCTCGACGCGGGCCAGCCAATCGGTTGCGGTCGCGCGGATCATTCCATAGTGACGGTTGCCGATCGCCATCAGCCGTTCGCCCACATTGGCGCCAGCCGAGACGGTCATGCGCAAACCGTCCGCCGGGTTCTGGTGGACGAAGCCCCAGTCGGTGCGCAACAGGAACCGGCGCTCCGCTTCGCTCAAGCCGTAGAGGTCGCGCATCTCGCCATCGCGCATGCGATAGAAAGCAGTGCCGGTGCTTGGCGCCAAACGGGTCGAGATGCAGTTGAGCAGGGTTGTCTTGCCTGAGCCGGATTCACCGACAACCGCCAGCACTTCGCCCGGCCAGATATCGAAGCTCACATCGGTGCAGCCGACGCGTGTACCATAATGCTTGCTCAGTGAGCGGACCGATAGCAGCGGCAGCGGCTCGTGCGTGCCATCAAACTCTTTGGCCAGAGGGGCAGCGAATGTCATCACGCAGCCTCCCCCGCCATCTCGCCGCGATGGCCTTCGGCCCGCCGCCTCTCGCAATGATCGGTATCCGAGCAGACGAACATGCGCCCGCCCCGATCATCGAGCACGACCTCGTCGAGATAGACCTGCTCGGCGCCGCAGAGGGCGCATGGCTTGTCGAAGCGCTGTACCTCGAAGGGATGATCCTCGAAATCGAGGCTCACAACGTCAGTATAGGGAGGCAGCGCGTAGATGCGCTTCTCGCGGCCTGCCCCGAAGAGCTGCAAGGCTTCCGACATATGCATCTTCGGATTGTCGAATTTCGGCGTAGGCGACGGGTCCATCACGTAGCGGCCCTCAACCTTCACGGGATAGGCATAGGTGGTCGCGATATGGCCGTTGCGCGCGATGTCCTCATAGAGCTTCACATGCATGAGCCCGTATTCCTCGAGCGCATGCATCTTTCGCGTCTCGGTCTCCCGAGGTTCGAGAAAGCGAAGGGGCTCGGGGATCGGCACCTGATAGACGAGCACCTGGCCCTCGCGCAGCGGTGTCTCGGGGATACGGTGGCGGGTCTGGATGATTGTGGCATCCGCCGTCCGCGTGGTGGTCTCGACGCCAGCAACCCTTTGGAAGAACTTGCGGATCGAGACGGCATTGGTTGTGTCGTCGGCACCTTGGTCGATGACCTTGAGAACGTCCCGGGGACCGAGGATGGCGGCGGTGACCTGAACGCCGCCCGTGCCCCAGCCATAGGGCATCGGCATTTCGCGGCTGGCGAAGGGCACCTGATAACCGGGAATGGCGATCGCCTTGAGGATCGCGCGCCGGATCATCCGCTTGGTCTGCTCGTCGAGATAGGCGAAATTATAGGTTGAAGCTTGGGGCTGGATGGTCATTCCGCCGCCTCCCGCGTTTTCATCGCGCCTTCGGCACGAGCGCTTTCATGTTCCGCGCGCATGGTGCGCACCAGGTCGAGCTCAGCCTGGAAATCCACATAATGCGGCAGCTTCAGATGCTCGACGAAGCCGGTCGCCTGTACGTTGTCGCAATGGGAGATCACGAATTCCTGGTCCTGCGCCGGTGCGACGATATCCTCGCCCAGCTCGTCCGCGCGTAAGGCGCGATCGCAAAGGGCCATGGCCATTGCCTTGCGTTCGGACTGGCCGAAGACCAGGCCATAGCCTCGTGTGAATTGCGGGGGTGCCTTGGCCGATCCCTTGAACTGGTTGACCATCTGGCATTCCGTCAGCTGCACGCGGCCGACCGCCACGGCAAAGCCGAGTTCCGGCACGAAGACCTCGACCTCCACCTCGCCGATGCGGATCTCGCCCGCGAAGGGATGCGAGCGGGCGTAGCCGCGCTGGGTGGAATAGCCGAGCGCCAGCAGGAAGCCTTCATCGCCCCGGGCCAGAGCTTGCAGGCGCGTGGCGCGGGACAGCGGGAATTCCATAGGCGTCTGGTTGATATCGCCAGGGGTGCTCCTGCTGTCAGCATCTTCCTCGATCAGACCTTCGCCACCGAGGATGTCAGCAATGCGCATGGGCGGCTCGGCCTCGCAGTCGCGCAGCTCGGCCCCATCGACCTCCGGATCCCCGTCGAGCTCTTCGTCGAGCAGCCGATGGGTATAGTCGAAGGTCGGGCCCAGCAGCTGGCCGCCGGGCAGGTCCTTGTAGCAGGCGGAGATGCGGCGCTCGACCAGCATGGCGCCGGTATTGACCGGTTCGCTATAGCCGAAACGGGGCAGCGTGGTGCGATAGGCCCTGACCAGGAAAATCGCCTCAATCAGATCACCGCGGGCCTGTTTGATGGCCAGCGCGGCAAGCCGGCGATCATAGAGCGAGCCTTCGCTCATCACCCGGTCAACGGCGAGTGCAAGCTGCTCTGCGATCTGGTCTAGTGTCATTGCCGGCACGGAACGGTCGCCGCGGCGGCGGTCGGCCAGCAGACGATGCGCGTTCTCGATCGCGACTTCGCCGCCTTTGACTGCAACATACATGAGGCTAGTCCTCCACTCGAACGAGTCGCGCCGAGCGCGGCAGGCAGGCGATCGCCTCGCCCGCGCACAGGATCAGATCGATGCCGCGGGGGAAGCGCCGGGCGTTGCTGCTCCATTGCGAGGCAAAGTCGGCCGGCAGGCCTAAAGGTGCAATCGATGCCTCCCCGGGGATGCCCGGGCCGCGGAATGTGAGGAGAGGACCGCCTGCAAGGCTCTCGAGCTGCAGCACAAGTGTTGCCGAGCGGTCAGGATATTCGTGGCTGCCCTGTGCGAAGTCCTCCAGCGGCGGCATCCTGCTGGGATCAGCAATGATGGCGAAAGCCGCATTGGCGGATGTGCTCACCAGGCGCGCGCCGGATTGAAAGTTGAGCCAGGCCTGCAAGGCCTTGCTGCCTGCCAGCATTGGATCGAGCCAGACGGGCGTATCGCTGTCGATCAGCGTACAGGCAATCGCCCCGGCCAGAGCCTGCATCGGCGGCGGCGGCACTGCCCGCGCTGCCACTGGCGTGACCGTTGCTGGTCGCGCCATGGCATTCATGAGTGTACGGAAGGTTGCCTGCGCGTCGAAAACCGGCTGAGCAAAGCCGCCTTCGAGCGTATTCGCCTCAGCCAGCATCAATCCTCTCCCCGAACCATGGTGAAGAAATCAACGCGCGTCGCAGCCGTCTCCTGCCGGCGCCGTTCGTCTGCGTCATCGAGCTCGCGCTTGATTGGCGCGATCACCTGGGCATCGATGAAGGCGGCGGTCTCTGGGTTCTGGCACAGGGCGTCGATGAGCGCTGAGAGACGTGCCTTCGCCATATCGCGGCCGAGCGCCATGGCATGACCCACGTTGCCATCATCCAGCTTCACGCTCGCGCGGGTGACAGTCGCCTCGCCGATATTGAAGGCGTCACCCGTACCGCCGATCCGGCCGCGCAACATCACGAGACCCGATTCCGGACCACGCAGCACCCTGTATGCCGGCTCAAAGCCGAGCCCGTCCCAAAGCTCCTGCAATCGGCTGCTCTTGCAGCGCGCTAGCACCGCCATCCGGTTCCTTCGCGCTGCGATTATGGCTTCGGTGCTCATCACCTCTCCGATTTGTCTATTGATCTAGACAACCTAACGAATTACCCTACTCCTAACCGGGTTGAATGACAGACGGGTGACAATGGCCGGGTCGAGTGTAAAGAAGGCTGCGGTACAGCGCGGCGTCGGCGTTGCCCTGTGGCGACAGATTGCAGATGAGATCCGCACCGGCCTTGCCCGAGGCACCATGTGCGATCACGAGGGGCGCTTGCCTCCCGAGAGTGATTTGGCCGCCCGTTTCGGGGTCAATCGCCACACGGTAAGGGCGGCGATCGCCGCCCTTTCGCACGAGGGCGTGGTGCATTCGATCCAGGGGCGCGGCACTTTTGCGCGGCGGCGGCAGAAATTGGTCTATCCGATCCGCGAGCGGACGCGCTTTTCAACCGGGCTCGAACAGCAAGCACGTGATCGGCAGATTCAGCTTTTAGAGCACGCTCGTGAAGAGGCCATGACGGATCTCGCCTCTGCACTGGGCCTCAGGCCAGGGGATCCGGTTGTGCGGATCGAGACGCTCGGAACCGCGGATGGCGTTCCCGTCTCTCGGGCGACGTCCTGGTTCAGCGAAACCCGTTTTCCAGATATCGCTGCGGTCTTCGCGCGCAACAATTCGGTCACGGCGGCCTTACGGGAATTCGGCGTCAATGATTATCTGCGAGCCTCGACGAGCATCGAGGCACGTCATGCCGACGAGGTCGATACGCGCGATCTGCGCCTCTCGCCCGGCGCCATCGTCATCCTGACCCGTGCGGTCAACGTCGATCCTGCCGGCGCACCGATCCAATTTTCCCTGACACGCTTTCCCGCCGATCGGGTCGAACTCCTGGTCTGAGCTGGTGGCTAGGCGCGCAGTCCTGCGGCGTTTCTTAGTCGCGAGCGACCATCATCGCCCGTCCACTGCACCAATTGGCTTGCCGGCTCAGTATCGAAATGCGGCCGGCCGACCAATGCGTTGGCGATCACGGCGCTTCGCCAGGCCATGAGGCTGAGCTGCGGCTCGGCGATCCCATGACTGAAGCGGCCGCCATTGAGGACGAAGATGTGGCGGTTTGCTGGCCCGTCCCACTTTGCCGAGAAGTCGGAGGCCAGTCGAACGTGACCGTTATCATCAAGTGCCAGCTTCTCTCTCAAAGGCGCCAGGCATTCCGGGATTTCGTAGCGATAGCCGGTCGCGAGCACGATCATATCGGCCGAGAGCATCTCGATGCCGCCATCAAAGCCGTTGCGCATGACGAGACGCACTTCGTCGCGATCTTGGGTGAGTTCCAAAACCTCGCGATGGGGCAGCAGCCCGATCTCCGGCCCCGCCGAGAAATGCTTGAGTTCATAGATCCGGCGATAGATCGCACGGAGCGTTGAGAGGGAAATCCCATCACCTGCCAGCTTCTGGCGCATGACGGTGGCAGCCCGCCGCTGCTCGGCCAGCCTGTGAAAGCGCTCGACATAATGCGGCGTAAAGAACTCGTTCACGAAGGGTGAATCATCGAGGGGTTGGAAGTTCGGCCGCCGGCTGAGCCAGGTGATCTCCGCGCCGGCTCGAGGGGCCGAGAGCAGGTGAAGCATGATTTCCGCCCCGCTCTGCCCGCCGCCAATCACCGCGATGCGTCGGCCTTCCATATCCCCGAGCCGATGAGCGGCCTCTGATGAATGGAAGCCTTTGCTGCCGAGGATCAGCCGCGCCCAGTCAGGGATCTGAGGGACAAGTCCAACGCCGATCGACAAGTTTCGCGCAGTCCTCGTTTCATGACCGAAGGCGAGTGTGAAGAGCTCGCCATTGAAGCCGACCTCCCGCACCGCGCAGTTGAAGCGAAGTGTCGAGAGCCGTTCTGCGACCCAGGCCAGATAGCGCGCGAATTCCTGGCGCGGCACCGCTTCGAAATCGGCATTGAGGAATTCATAGAACCGCCTATGCGCCACGAGATAGGCGATGAACGACCATGGGCTTGTCGGGTTGGTCGCGGTGACGAGATCCTTCAGGAAGGAGGTCTGCAGTTCCACACCCGGCAACATCATCCCGGGATGCCAGTCGAAACGGGCATTGCGCTCGAAGAAGCGCACATGGAGCCCATCGATCGAATCAAGCTGAGCGGCCAGGCTGAGATTGAACGGGCCGATGCCAATTCCGGCAAGATCGAGAGTTGTCGTCATCGTGGCGAGGCTCCTAAGACGGCGGAGCGGCGCTCGGATGGGGTGGAGAGGAGCGCCGTTTCGGCAAGGTGGAGAGGGTTGTCGAGCGCCGTGCCCAATGCGGGCACCGGGCGGTCATTGGCATCGCCATAGCCGATGGCGAAGCGCACCCGGTTGATGGCAATGCGCGGCACCTTCGGCTGGAAGAGGTCAAACAGGGCGAAGCGCTGATCAAGCTCCGGATGCTCGGCTTGATAGCGCCGGAGAGATGCGGCAAGCGTCGCATAGAACAGGGTCTCGTCCAGGCCGTCATGAGCAGCAAGCGCTTCGGAGAGGAATCGCAGCACGCTGGCGAAATGGCCGGTCTGCAAGTGCTGGAGCAGATGAGCGGCCGGACGGCGCTTCAGTGTTTGCTTGACCGCTCCTGACAACGAGTCCAGCTCAGGAAAATCCTCATCGACCAGATCGACATCCCCCTGGAAATCCTTGACCGCGACCCCGACCGGCACAGCACCGTCGAGGATCACGGTCACATTCTGTCCATGGGCGATGAAGCCAACGCCATAGCGGCACATGAAATGATAGAGCGGCACGATAACAGCGGAAAACAGCCGATCAAGCCAAGCGCGAGCCCCAAGGCCGGATCGGGCGATAAGCGCGCTGGCGATGGACCTGCCGCCTGCGTCGCGCTGCGCGAGCGCTCCCATCATCATGGGGCGCTGGCCAGCGGGCAAACCCGCCTCGGGGCTCTCCCGCCAGATCGCGCCCAGCATTTCGCAGAACTGGTAGGGTGCATCGGGCACACGCCCGTAATGCGGATGCGGATAGAACGCGCCGGCAACCTCTTCCAGCACCTTCACCCCGCGCAAGACCGAGTCGCGCTTCGTGAGACCCACGAGCCAGCGGGAAAAGCCAGGGCCGATCGCCATATATTTGCCGGGTACGCCTCGCCAAGCGGATGTGTTCAGAATCGTGAGCGGGAGTTTGATGTGGAACGCCTCGGGGCGTCGCGCATTCGCAAGCGTGCGCAAGGATTGCTGAGGAAGGAAGGGATCACCGAACGTGCCGAGCGGCACAAGCCGGCCCGCTGCCACTTCGCCCGCAAACTGCGCAGCGAGCATCGCCTGCCACTGCCAGGGATGGGCCGGCAGAAGAAGGTGGGACTTAGCGGAAACGCCAGCGGCCAGGCAGGCCTCAGCGAGCCGCGTCCGCTCGGCCTCGTCGAGCGCTGCGCTCAGCAGCCTCTCTTCGCTCATTCCCCCGGCAAGGGAAAGCTCGCAGGCGTTGCGTGCGGCTGCGAGCCAGAAGAGCTGAATGCTGCGGCCAAATTCCGGCGCATAGGCTGCGAAATCTTCAAGGCCCCAACCGAGACGCCCTTTATTGGCGGGCGCCTTGGGATGGCCATCCAGGAGCTGCTGCAGGCAGGTGTCGGACAGCCCTGCGAGATCATCTGCCGTAAACGGCGCACGCGCAGCAAAGACGCGCGCATCTGCCATCAGCGTGTTGTAGAGCTCCTTGGCATAGGTGCAGAATGTGGCGGGCGAGATGCCAAGCGCCTCTCGCGCATCCGCGAGGAAGGCTATGGCGTCATCGACGGGCCGCTCCTCCTTGCCCTCCCAGCGCACCAGACTTTCCTGCCGGATAGTGAGTTGGCCCCAGATGCGGCGCACCGCCTCGAAACGGTACTCGATCCCGGCAGAAAGCTGCAGCGCCCATCGTGTTTCCGCTTCATCGAGCGCCAGCGGAACGAATGCCTCCTCATAGGCGAGCTCTGAAAGTGCTTTGGCCGCCGCGGCCCGGTTCATCCTCCCCCAGGTCGCGACATCGACCGGCCTACCCTCGGGCAGGGGTCCGCGCATCACAGCGGCACCTCCCGGAAGAAGCGCTCACGCTGGCAGCATACGAGAGCCGCGCGTTTATGGGGGAAGTCGAACTCCTTGATTTTCTCGTAGGCCGTTTGCGCCGCATAGCTCAGCATCTTCTTATGAGAGGCACGCGGCTCGCCCATGATGCGGCGGGTACGCGGCTCGTCCAGGAAGAGGTAGTGGGTGACGGAGCGGAACAACGCATGGGTTTTCGGCCAGCCAAGATGGCGAGCATTGCCGACGAGGCCGTGCCAGCCGCGGTCGAAATCCTCCGGCTCGTAATAGGGACCCAAGCGGTCTTCTTTCGCCCAGTAGAATTCGAAATAGCCGGCGGGCTCCCCGTCGAAACTGGCGATCACGCCGAAAATATGCGGATCAGCTTCCTGCTCGGCGAGATAGGCATCGAGCTCCTGCGCGCTCTTGGCAAGTTCCCAATAAAAGGCGACGCGCCCCTGGTTCATCCAATGGTGGAAGAGGCCGAGATCGGAACGGCGATCGATCGGCCGCAGTGATACAACGAGATCAAGCTCCGGCAGCCAGCGCTCATACATGATGCCGGACGGCCGCGGGGGACGCAGGGGCGGGAGCCTGTCCTCAGGTCCGATTGAGGAGCGCAGCAGGGGATAGGCCACATGCGCCTGCTGCCGGCGCCAGAGCAGTGGCAACTGCCGGAAGACTATCCGGTAGACGACCGCCCGTTTCTCGCCCGAGACAGGATCGATGATCGTTTCGGTGGCGAGCGCGGCCGTCGCAGCAAGGTGCTCGGCTGAGGGCAGATGGACACGCGTGATGCCGGGCAGGCGAAGGAACACGGCATCAATTAGCGCTGCCAGCAGGTGTGCGGCATCTGGCCGTGAGGGCTCAAGCTGCACAGCGCTCAGCTCGGCAAGATCAGGGTTATTATGCGTAAGACGCGCGGCCGCCGCTATCTCCCCCGCGCGTCCAGAAAGGGTAAGTGTACCGTCCTTGTCCAGGCGCACCGCCATTCGCCCGTTACCGGAGCTTGGGAAATGCCAGGTGACGGTATCCAGCCGTTGCCGAGCTTCGGCGGAGGAAAAGTCTTTGGTTCCAGGCTGCACGGTCATGAGATCACCTTTGCGCAAGAGGATTTGCGAGCTGGACGTAAGCTGCGAGCGGGTCCGTCACGTCCGTGTTCTCGTTGACGTTGCCGAGCGAGAGCATGAAATTGCCCTTAGCGCCGATGGTGGGTGAGGACAGCAAGTGGTCGAGGCACGTCCGGCTCTCCAAACCGCTGGAGGCGAGATCCTCAAGGAAAGCGCGGCACTGCGCGAAGAGCCGGTCTTCATCGGCAAGTCCAGCGGCGCCCAGCGCGCCGACCACCGCAAAGACACCGTTGACGAAGAGGTAATAGCCGACAATCCGGGCAGCCGTCTCAGCGTCGAACACATGATCTTTGTCCGAACCCGCTTCGGGCAAGTGCTCCCGGAGCATCGGCAGAAAGCTGCTGAGATAGCCCGTGCCTTGGCAGTCACGGAAATAAAGGGCGTCCGGCCAGCCATCGCGCAGACCGAGAACGAGGTTCTGCTGATGCGCACCGAAGAGCAGGCCGAAAGCACCCTGCGCCACCAGGAAAGGCTCGACGGCAATGCCGAGGAAGCGCTGAAACCACCGCTCTGCGACCTCGGTCGGCCTTTCACCTTCGGCCTTGGCGGTCCGGTTGATGAGGTCGGCGAGATGGCTGCCGCGCTCATCGGGATGGCGCTCGCAAAGGGCCGCAAGCACGGCGGCGGGTTGCTGGTGCTCGCCCATGAACGGGTTCTCACGCAGCGTCACCATCGTCTCTCTGATGAGCGGCCCATCCCGCTCGCGCAGCGCAAGCCAGGCGGGTTCGCCCATCACGTGGAAGCGCGGGCAGCGGGCCTTCAGCGCCTGCCCAACCGGACCCGTCATCAAACGGTGTATGGCAAGCCCGCGCGCGCATTCATGCGCCTCGATCAGACGGCGCGAATTGGTCAGGCGCAGGCTCAGCGAGAATTTCAGCATCCATGGCGCAGCCGAGGAATGCACCGCGCGCAGCGAGCTGGTCGCCCGAAACGAAGGACCGCCGAGGCCGAGATCGGTGATCAAGCCATCGCTCATCATCCAGCTGATGG
The DNA here is from genome assembly GCF_038811545.1 of Rhodoligotrophos sp. CJ14. Lineage (GTDB taxonomy): Bacteria > Pseudomonadota > Alphaproteobacteria > Rhizobiales > Im1 > Rhodoligotrophos > Rhodoligotrophos ferricapiens. The sequence continues at coordinate 2,930,322 of NZ_CP133319.1, read as the reverse complement.
CGGGATCCTGCATAAGCCGAGCGGCCTGCCAGGGGTGGATCGGTAGAAGGTTCTTGTTTGCCGCCTTTTCGGCACGGGCGGAGAATGCGGGATCTAAAGCCGCAAGCACGCGCATGGCTTTCGCCGCGTCCACCGGCGTCACGCTGCCGCTTGCGAACAAATCGGGGTCCACCGCCCACCAGCGGAGCGGAAAGCCATTGCCATATTCGGGGCCGAAGCGGAGCGAGTCCTCGTGGGTGAACTCGTCGCGGCTGCGCGGAGAGGGGTGGGCCGCATGGCCGAAACGCAATGCCTGTTCCGCATCGATGAAGGAGGGATCAGAGGCCATAAATGGCCGATCGAGCCCGCGCACTTGGCCGATTTCTGCAATGGCCAGTGCGCTGTCGATGACGCGGCGGAGAAAGATATGCCGCGCGCGGTCGGATACACGGCCACCGATATCCGGCTCGCGCAGCAGAAGCGTCACGAGATCGACAAAGGCGATCGGCTCGGGCGCGGCGCCGTCCCTGATGATCCGCATCGGAAAGGCAAAAGCGTGATAGCAGGCCTTGGAGAGGTGAGCGATCGGAACAAGCACGACCGCACAAGAGGCCGGTAAGGTAAGGCGCAGAACACTCCCGGCTGCTGAGGACATACAGGGCGTTTCAGCCGCCCCGATAATTCTCCATCCGCCCCATTCCCGCATGAGCGCGTTGAGAAAACGGCTCGCCGCAGGATCGTAATTTCCGCTCATTGCCGTCACTGTCATTGGTATTCCTGTAAGATTTTCTACTTACATATACTATTGATCATCGCTATTTATTGTTGAATTATATTTCGCATATACATAAATATTGAGAACTGAGTTTGGGGTATTCTAGGTGACTGAGCGCGTTGCAACGAAGAACAAGGCCAGGTCTCTGGCCGTTCAGCTGGCCTGTGCTGTTTCGACCATCGGCCTTGGCCAGTCCGCCTTCGTTGCGCTCGTGCCGCTCATTGCGGCTTTCACGGGTCTTGGCACGGCGGAAATCGGAATGGCGGCCGCGGCCGGCGCTATTGCTTTCGTGCTTGGCGCACCGGTCCTGGGCTCGCTGGGCGGGCGATTCGATCATGGGATGACCTTGCACATGCTCGGACTTGTGGTGCTTGCCGGCCAGTTGATCCTGGCCGGGCTGGTCTGGGCAGGACCGGTCGCACCGCTGCTCGGCCTTGCCGCCTTGATCACCTCGCGGCTGATCTATGGGTTTGGTGCCTCGGGCGTTACGCCGGTTGCGCAAAGCTGGGTATTGCGGCTCGCGAGCCCCCATGAGCGGCGATCGGTACTGGCGCTCATAAGCGCCGGGCTTGGAGCCGGGCGGATTATCGGCTCGGCAGCGGCGATGACAGCCAGCCTCGCGGCCCCACTTCCCTTCCTCATGCTCGTTTTGAGCCCGATGAGCCTGCTGCTGATGCCCGCGCGTGCCGCAACCCGAGGCCGGCAAGAGGGAAACCAGAGCTCGCGCGTCATGCCTTTCGACGGCCGGGTGCGGCCTTTCCTGGCGATCGGCTTTCTGCTCTCGATGGGCTTCGGCCAGGTGCACATCACCCTGGGGCCGTTGCTGCAGGCAAGCTTTGGCATCTCGGCCCAAGCTGCCACGACCGCGACCGGTCTTCTGCTCACGCTCACGGCAGCCACCATGATCCTTGTGCAGATTTTCCTTATGCCGCGCTTGGGGCTGGGGCAAAGGAAAAGCGTGGTGATCGGCGCAAGTCTCGTGGCTCTTGGCGCGCTTATTGTCGCCACCGGCGGCACTTACGCACTCGCAGCCGTCGGGCTCACGATGGGCGGCGTCGGAATGGCCCTTGCCTCGCCCAGCTATCTCGCCTGGCTCGTCTCGCGCATCGCTGCGGGTGAGCAAGGCTCTGCCACCGGCTGGCTGGCGAGCACCCATGTCCTTGGACAGGGCGCCGGGGCTTTGCTCGGCGGCTATCTCTTCACGATCGCGCCGCTCCTGCCGCTGGTGTCCTGCGCATGCGTGGCAGCCCTCGTCGCCGTGACAGCATTGGCCATGACATCCGATCGCCGAGAACCGTCGCAAAGCCTTGAGTGACGCGCTCATGGTTGCGATCCTCCTTTAGCTGCGGCAACAGCGCTGGCAGGTGCTCGGCTGGCATTCGTGCGCAGCATGAGGATGGTGCCGAGCGTTGCCCCGGCCGAGAGCGCGGCGGAAAGTCCGAAGAGAGCGCCATAGCCGAGCATGTCGGCAAGCGCGCCCGAGCCCATCGAGCCCACGAGATAAACAACCAGCTGGCCACAGGCGAGAATGGTGAAATCGGTGCCAGGCTGCTCGGATGAGGTGACGCTCATGAACAGGCTGTAGAGCGCCACGATCTCCATGTAACGGATGAGCGTCTGCAAAGCCGATGCGCCATAGAGCGGCCACACCCCCACGAGCGTGCCCAGGGCATGCAGGGCAAAGATGAGGAAGCACACCGTCCTGAGGCTACCCAGGATGCCAAGCCCCGACCTCACGCCCCATCGCCTGACGAGGGCGGCCGCCAAGGCGGAGCCAACGAGCCCGGCCGTTGCGGCGGAGGCGCCGGAGAGATAGCCGATCACATCGAGCGGAATGCCGGCATCGACGAGATAGGAGCCCTCCATCGCCTTCACGAGGCCCTCACTCGCACGATAGAGAAGCGCGATCCATAGGATCTGCCGCGCCTCCGGCCGCTTCAGGAAAGCCTTGATCGACGGGCGCGAGATCCGGGCTGCAGAGGCTGCCGGTGTGGGATCGCTCTCGCGCATGGCGAAGGCAGCAGCCAGCGGCACGAGCGACAGGAGAGCGATGGCGGCGAGCATGATCTGCCAGCCGGCCTGATGATAGAGGACGAGCCCCAATGTGCCGCCAATGATGACGCCAAAAGCGATGGCGCCACCCTGGATGGCATTGCCGATCGGTCGGTCCGCAGCCTCGAGATGCTTGGCGGCATAGCCGTCAGTGGCAATATCCTGGGTTGAGAGGAGCAGGGAGGCGATAAAGCCGATCGCGAAGATCGCCCACACATTCCCCGGCGCAACAGCCATAAGGGAGAGGATGGCGGCGATGATACCGCATTGGGTGATGATCACCCATCCGGCGCGGTGGGCGCGCGCGAACGGCCGCACGCGGTCGACGAGAGGCGCCCACAGAAACTTCAGAACCAGCGGCAGCAGCAGGATCGAGAAGAACCCGATCGCCATGCGCGATACATTCTGCTCACGCAGGATCGGCGGGATGGCAGCGGCGAAGAGATAGGTCGGAATGCCCTGCGCGAGATAGAGACCGGCAAGCACGGCGAAGAGCTGGTAGCGCGAGAGATTGGCTGAGCGGGGCGTTGCTGTCCCATGGGTCATGACCTCTCCTCCGCCGGAACATGCGCGGCGAGAAAGGTTTGGGCAGCTTGGACATTGTCCGTCACCAGCACAGGGAAATTCCACAGCGAGGCGAAGGTCTGCTGCATCTGCGGATTGGCATCTCTGCGCACGATGGCGACCGCGCGGCACAGCGCGTTCATCCGCGCACGGGATGTTTTGAACCAGAGGTTCTGGGCCTTGCGCTGCTCATGAGCGAGGTCGAGGGACGTGCGGAACGCGACCAAAAGACCGAAGGGAGTGGCCTTTGCGGCGATCTCATCGAGCGCCGCCAGGTAAGAGCCTTGATCGTCATCGCTGCGGGGCGGGCTGACAGTCAGTGTCAGGACCATCCCGTCTTGGCGCAGGCAAACAGCCATGGCCGTGTCCTTAGAACGATGCCGTATAGGAAGCGAAAATGGTCCGTCCCAGGCCGGGAACTGGCGCACCGCGCGTCGCGGTCGCGGTCGGGTTGATGTAATAGCTATCGAAGAGGTTGCGGACGGCGATGCTCAGGTCGCCATTGGCGATTTCCTTCGAGATCTTGAGATTGACCAGCGCGGCATCGTCGATCTCCTCGCCCTCGATCCGATCGCGGCCCGAGAAATATTCAACCTCACCCCGCGCTCTGATTCCCTCGCCAAAGAAGGCCGTCATATAGGCGAGCCCCTTCCATGTCGAAGGGATACGGTTATTGGGGAGGTATTCGTCACCGCCGATCGACCCATCCCCATCCTCGTCATATTTGCCCTCGTGATAGCCAATGAGGCCGCCCACGGTGAACATGTCATTCACGTCATATTCGGCCAGCGCCTCAACGCCCCAGATGCGCTCCTTCTGCTGGGTGACGCGATTGGCGGCGATGTCGTAGCTGACCCCATTCTTGGAGGTGGACAGGAAGGCGCTGATGCTGCCGCTGAAGCGGCCCCAATCACCGCGCAGGCCCGCCTCATAGCTGTTCACCAGCTGCGGCTTGGGCGCGATATCCGCATAGCTGATCTGGAAGTCCGGCGTTCCCGAGCAGCCAAAGGCGGCGGCCAGCGAGCCGTAGGCGTCGCAAATTTCGGCCAGCGAATTGACACCGGCGCGACGGGTGAAGGCACCGATATCGGTGAGGCTGTAGCCTTGCGAGAAGTTCGCGAACAGCTGGAGGGCGGTCGTAAGATCGAAAACCGCGCCGGCATTGAAGGTGAAGGCGTTGTAGTCGAACGAGCCGCCATGCACATCGACCGCGGGATAAAGATTGGCAAGCGACGTCGCGGGGTAAACGGCCGCATCAGGCCGCCGGAAACTGTCGACGGACAGGAAGAACTGGTCAAAGCGCACGCCGCCCTGCACGCGGAAGCGTTCGGGCACGGGAACCTCTGCCTGCGCGAAGGCTGCCAGTGAATTCTGGCTCATGGGCGCGATGGCGTTATAACCATTGGTCAGCTTCTGCGCCGTCTCGTCATAGACGTAGTCGAGACCCCAGGTGAGCGTCGCGCCATCGCGAATGAAGCTGATGGGGGAATTGATCGTGAGATTAAGCCCGGCCCGATCCGCCTCGAGTGCGGACTGGTTGAAATCGGCCGTCGGGTTAAGCGGGTTACCCGAATAATAGACCATCGAGTTTACCGGCGAGAGCTTGGTGAAAGGCGATTGCTTGAAGATCTTGTTGTAAAAGCCCTTCACTTCCAAATGTCCCAACGCAAAGTTGCTGTCGGTATATTTGGCGGTAAGATATTTCGAATCTTCCTCCAGTGGCTCGCCCGTATAGGGATCGGAGAAATCGGGCGAGACCGGGTCTGCCAAGTAGTTGGTGAACCAGTCGGGCGTCTGCCGGGCATAGGTCCAGTCGACACTGGTCTCGAACCGCCTGCCATCGGTCCCATATCCCACCACGCCGAAGAGATTGCCGTTGCCCGTGCGATCACCGCCACCCTGGCCGAGCATCGCATCCGAGGCCATTTCGTTGCCGTGGCCGTCATAGGTGCGCCGGGTCAGGTTGCCTGAGCCGGCGAGGAAATAGTCGAAATTTTCCTTGCGCCCTTCGAGGGTGACGCTTCCCTCGGGGGCTGCGGAACGGCCGACCCGCGCGGTATAGGCGGTCACACCGGCGCGCACAGTGCCTCTCGGCGTCTCGCTATCGCCGCGCCGGGTGATGAAATTGATCGTACCGCCCGTGGCGCCAGCGCCATAGAGACTTGATGCGCCATTGACCACCTCGATCCGTTCGACGGTGTCGAGATCGATCATGGAGAGGATGCGGGAAACGTCACGCAAGGGTGTATTGCGCGGCACGCCGTCCACCATGATCAGGACGCTCCGGCCTCGGAAGGTTTCCGAAGCACCGGAGATGGTCTGGTTGCTGGGCGAGAAGCCGGGCACGAGCCGCGCGATGAGATCTGTGGCGCTGGTCGAGATCTTCATCGCCTCTTCAATCTCGGGCCGGTCGAGAACCTGCACGGACTGGGCGACGCTGGCGATCGAGCTTCGGTCTCGGCCGGCGGTGACGACGACCTGATCCAGCAAAGTTCCTGCGTCTTCGGCTGGTTCAGTCTGTTCCTGGGCCCAAGCCGTCAGCGGAAGGAAGGAGATCGAAAATAGGCAAAGCCAGAGCCGCCCGCGCATGCGCGCCCTCACAACGAGATTTTCAGATGGCGATTGGCTAGGTGGCTTAGTGCAGCAGCCTGGCTGGTCTTAGCCGTGGCTAAAAAACATGCCGGTCGCTGTCAAGCGCCAAGGGCCGGCATCTTGATCAAGTGCAGTAAAGCATGGGCTGCAGAAATGGGTCGGACTCGCCGGCATGCCAGGAAATCCTTGGGCTCAACGGCAGCAGGATCGAGTTTGGGCTGCACATTCGCATCGCGGAAATGATGCTCATCACCGGCGGAGGGCGCGATCCGGGGTGGGAAATCGCTCATCATATTGCAATGCAAGAATACTATTGATACAATTTAGTGCAATATGTATTGATTGAATCAATCAAACTGCTAAGGGTGGCTGTCCAATGTTGCAGCGCCTAGACCGTCTTGCCTCATGCGGTCACCGCCTGATGATGCTCTTGCTCCTATCGTTTGCTTTGGTTGCGTCACTCGCCGGCGAGCTCTCGGCGCAGGTTGTCGGCATCGAGCGCCGTGATACCACGCGGTTAGAAGGCGAGCCCTTCGCAATGGCCATCTTCTATCCTGCCAAAGGGCCTCTGAGCGTAACCGCGATCGGCCCCTACGACGTGGCCGCCACCCGGGGCGCACAACCGCTGCGCGGCCCCTTCCCTCTCGTGATGCTCTCGCATGGATCATCCGGCAGCATGCTGAGCCATCACGACCTCGCAACGGCTCTGGCAATGAACGGCTTCGTCGTCGCGGCCATTGAACATTCCGGAGACAATTACCGGGACAGGAGCGGCCTTGGAAAGGAAAGTACAGCTTACCGTCGTGCCCGTCAGGTCTCGGCAGCAATCGATCTGCTGCGCGACGGCGGCGAATTTCCGGTTGATCGCCAGCGAATTGGCATCGTCGGCTATTCGGCAGGCACGGTAACGGCATTGATGCTCGCCGGCGCCGAGCCGGATTTTGGCGCGCTGGTCGCCTATTGCGCCGATAGGGAGCGGGATACCGCACTCTGCCAGGGCGGCGGCCTGCTGCAGCGCGACCAACGCCATCGGGACGAACCAAAGGACGCGCGGATCAAGGCAGCCCTGCTGTTGGCGCCAATCGGCGTTGTTTTCTCAACAGCACCACTTCCGGTTTCCATTCCAACAGGCATCGTGGCCGCCGGTGCCGACCGCGAGCTACCAATCACCTCGAATGTCATGCCCTTGGCGCAAAGGCTTTCGAACCTCACGCTTCTCGAGGTCATTCCGCTCGCCGGACATAACGTGTTCCTCACCCCATGCACGGCTCGTATGCTTTGGAGCAACCCATCATTGTGCAAGGATCCGCCAATGGTGGATCGTCAGCGCGAGCACGCGTTGCTGAACGGCCTAGCGGTCTCGTTCTTTCGCTATGCGTTGGGATTTGGTCATCCGATTGGACCCGTGAAACAGTTGAATGGGCAGTGAAGCGATCCGTAGACACGACCGAGAATAAGAATTGAGGACGCAGCGATCAACGCAAGCCAACCGCAGAGACCCTTCGCCGCTTCGCGCTGGGGCGCAGAGGTCGCCTATCTTGGGGACCCTGCCGGGGTCTTGTGGCACGTCGCCTCGTTCACGCAGCAGGCCGCCGTCTCGAACAAGTCTTATGATGACTGCGATTTCCCGTGCGGACGGCCGAAATCTGCCAGCGGCGCGTCCTGGCCGGCATCGATGATGCTCCGCCGGATGGCGCGCGTCCGGGTGAACAGCTTGAACAGGCTGTCACCATCGCCCCAGCGGATCGCGCGTTGAAGCGCGGAGAGATCCTCCGAAAAGCGGCCCAGCATTTCGAGAACGGCTTCCCGGTTGTTGAGAAACACATCGCGCCACATCACCGGGTCCGATGCCGCAATGCGGGTGAAATCACGAAAGCCGCCGGCGGAGAATTTGATGACCTCTGACTGAGTGACCGTCCCCAGATCATCGGCAGTACCCACAATGTTATAGGCGATGAGATGGGGCACATGGCTGGTGATTGCGAGAACCAGGTCGTGGTGCTCGGGCGTCATCCGCTCAACGTCAGAGCCGCAGGCGCGCCAGAATGCCTCGAGGCGGTCGAGCGCCGCGTCATCGGTGTCGGGCAGCGGGGTCAAGATGCACCACCTGCGGTCAAACAGTTCCGCGAAGCCCGATTGAGGTCCGGATTCTTCCGTGCCAGCGATCGGGTGGCCCGGAATGAAATGCACCCCCTCCGGAACATGTGGCTTCACATCTCTGACCACGGCTCCTTTCACGGAACCCACATCGGTCAGGATGGCGCCCGGCTTGAGGCTTGGCCCGATTTCCGCCGCGAGCTGACCAAAGACCCCAACGGGCACACACAAGATGACGAGATCGGCACCTTCTGCCGCTTCCGCAGCCGTTGCACAGATCCGATCGACAAATCCGATCTCCAGGGCCTTCTCGCGCGTTGCTTCAGACCGCGCATAGCCGATGATCTCGCCGGCAAGCCCACCCCGCCGCATGGCATGCCCCAGAGATGAGCCGATCAGCCCGAGGCCGATGAGAGCAACCTTTTCGAAACGCGGTTCGGTCACGGTCTGCCGTCCAGAAAGTCCCCCAGCGCCGCCACGGTGGCGCGATTTGCCTCTTCACTGCCGACAGTCAACCGGAGCGCGTGGGGCAGGTGATAGTTCTCCATACGACGCAGCACGACACCGCGTCCGAGCAAATACGCATCCGCATCAGCCGCTCGCTTGCCAGGCTCGTCCGGGAAATGCACGAGGACGAAATTGGCCACGCTTGGTGTCACCTTGAGGCCCAAGGCGGTCAGCGCCTCGGTCAACCAGGGTCGCCATTGATCGTTATGGGCGACCGCTTTCTCGATATGTGCCTTATCCTCGAGCGCGGCAATGCCGGCCGCCTGGGCAGGTGTGCTCACATTGAAAGGACCACGAATCCGATTGAGGACACCAGCGATGGCCGGGGGACAATAGGCCCAGCCCAGGCGCAACGCAGCCAAGCCGTAAACTTTCGAGAAGGTCCGCGTCATCACCACATTGGGAGATGTTGCGACGAGCTCGAGCCCCGAGGAATAGTCGTTCTGCCTGACATATTCGGAATAGGCGGCATCGATGACGAGCAGGCAGTTGGAGGGCAAGCCCGCATGCAGCCGCTTTATCTCCTCGAAGGGCAGGTAGGTTCCTGTTGGATTGTTCGGATTTGCGACGAAGACCGCCTTTGTGCGCGGGGTGACGCGCTCCAAGATGTGGTCAACATCCGTCGTCAGATCCGTTTCCGGCGCCACGACCGGGATTGCACCAGCCCCGCGAATGGCGATCTCGTAGACGAGAAAACCGTGGCGGCTGAAAATGCCTTCATCACCCGGACCCAGATAGGCTTGAGCGATGAGATTGAGCACCTCGTCCGAGCCCGCCCCGCAAACAATGTGATCGGGGTTGAGCCCGTAATGGGTGGCGATCGCATGACGCAACCCAGAGGCAGCGCCATCTGGATAAAGATGCAGCTCGTCGGCACAGGCGCGATAAGTCTCAATCGCCTTTGGGCTGGGGCCAAGCGGCGTCTCGTTCGAGGAAAGCTTGTAGGTCTTGCTTCCACCAGTCGCCTTGCTTTTGCCCGGTACATAGGCCGCTATATCGAGGATCCCCGCTTGCGGACGCGGACCTCCATCCTGCACAGACATCATTTCACCCAAGATTTTCGTGCGCGAGAGCGCCTTCGCCATTCATCGCAAAGCCGCTCCGAATTGCTCGGAGCCTGCCATGGCCGCTTCAGCGAACGGGCGTCGCATAACGGCCCAGCACCTTTACGGCAATGACGCTTTTCGTCTCGCCTTTCAGTGCAGCCGACGCCTGATGCTCGTCAAGCCATCCATCAAGAACGCCAAGCCAAAGGGAGCCTCCCTGGCTTTCGGTCACCCTCTCCCGCCAGAACTCGCGCAAGAGGCCAGGATTGGCCCAGGGCTCGGCGTCCTCTCGCGCCGTGACGGCGACCAAAGTCTCGTCAAGTCCGGTTGGAACCGTCGGAACATAGCCCACCAGGAAGGCTTCGATGCCGGCGGGAGCACCGATCACGGGAATGCGCGCGACCACCGCCGGGGCGTCGGCTGCGCGGAGAAGCGGTTCGACCCAGCCCTTATGACGCGCGGGAACAACGGCGAGATCGCTCCGGCTTTCCATCACCGCAGCAATGGCCGCTTCCGTCGTCAGATGACCGGCAATGGGGGTCTGGGCGCCAAAATAGCCGCGCACCAAGTCATAAAAGGCCAGATCACCAAAGGTGGGCGCCGGGATATGCACAGTCATTTTCTGCTGGCGCTGGGTTGCACTTCCCATCAACTCGCGCCAGATCGAGACGAGCACCTCCGGCGGCAAGGGATCTCTGCGCAGAGCCAAGAGCCGGCGGATCACCTCGGCCTCGCGCGATGGCCGAAGGGGAGGCAAGCCAGATGCTGCAAGACCCTTAACCCGCCTGACCTCCTCAACCGCGATGAAGCGCTCGGTCAAGAGGCTTAGGATCTCCTCGTCAATCCGGTCTATCTCGCGACGAACCGCTTCCAGTGCCTGTGCATCGGATGCGGTGCTTACCGTCGCCTGCCCGTCCTGAAGCATTGTCGTCATACGTCACTATCCCTCGGCCGCGCCTTTGCACCCGTGCTGGCACTACAGAGATGGCTATCATGCCGTCTCACCACCCTTCCCCACCAAGCACCGGTCTATAACGATGGCGGAAGCCGGTCCAGCGCGATTCGCATGAAAGATCTCACCCGACCGCCGGCTACCCACGGGGGCGGGGGCGGGAACAGGGACGGGCTTGAGCTTCGGAACAAAGCGGCGGGCGCGCTTCGGCTTGCGGACAGCATAGACCTGCTTGACCGCCTCCACGATGATCACGCCGGAGAACGCTGGCCAAAGCCAGAGGCCCAGCCGCTCCCAAGCCGCCGCCGAGCGCACCAGGAAACCGCGCGCAATGGGCGGCACGAAGAGCGCATTGGCCCAACCGCTGGGCGAGAACATGGCATCCCGCAGGAGGTCGGTGAGCTGCGTGCGCGAGAAGGGACGACCGTGACCAAAGGGGGTCCGATCGGTGCGCGCCCACATGCCGCTTCGGTTGGGCACGATGAAAACGGCGCGCCCACCCGGACTGAGGACGCGCCAAATCTCACGAAGCGTCTCGGGCAGTTGCTCGGTGAGCTCAAGGCCGTGCACCACCAAGGCAAGATCAACGCAGCCATCGGGCAGCGGCATTTCCGCCTCATCCACCAAGGCGGTGGCGCTGACCCCGTTCACCGGCCAATGGGCAACCCCCTGCCGTGCGGGCATGAAGGCAATCACCCGGTCCGCCTCATCGCGCCAGACGTCGAGATAGGGCGTCGCGTAACCAACCCCCAGAACGATGCAGCCGCTCATGCCGCGAAGCCGCGCCCGGATGCGATGCGCAATCAACCGCCTGGCCGCGGCCCCCAGTGGGCTTGCATAGAACTCTTTGAGATCCACCACATCCATGGGCGTTTATTCCTGGCATCGGCCGACGAGAGCGGAATTGGAAGCCGAACGCCGTTCGAAGACAATTCTCATTAAGGAAAAGATCTGCACGCTGACATTGACACCCGTGCTCTCCCGAAGATATTCAGCATCACCTACCGACATGCCGAACCGTGCGGAGCGGGTGGCCAATTTCCAGATCTTGAACAGAAGCGGGCTCGAAACACAGCGAATCGTTGTTGGACCTGCGCGACCCGGATAAGATGCCCAGATCGGACTTGAAAGAAAGGAGGAGAGCATCCTCAATAAACCAAAATAAGAAACGCGAGATCCTGGCGAAAGAGTCGCAACCATTTCGCGGTCGCCCTTCGTTATTGCTTTTGTGACTTTAGGAGTCATCTATGGCACCGATTGAGATATACCAGGTCCCGTGCTTGGAGGACAATTACTGCGCGCTGGTCCACGACCCGCACAGCAAGGTGACCGCCGCTATAGATGCCCCGGATGCAAAGACGATCTCTGCTGCGCTCCGCGAGCGGAACTGGACCTTGACCCACCTGTTCTGCACCCATCATCACGTGGACCATACCGGCGGCATTCTGCACCTGAAGCGACAATTTGGCTGTATGGTTTACGGGCCAAAGCGCGAGGCGACCAAAATCCCCGAACTGGATGTCGAAGTCAGCGAGGGTGACCGGATCGACTTCGGCGGCCATCTGGTCGAGATTATCGAAACACCGGGACATACCATCGGACATATCGCCTATCACTTCCCCGGAGATAAGGTGGTCTTCGTTGCCGACACACTTTTCCCGCTCGGATGCGGACGCGTGTTCGAGGGCACAATGGAGCAGATGTGGTGGTCCCTGTCCAAGCTGATGGCGCTACCGGGTGATACCGTGATCTATTGCGGCCATGAATATACCGCCGCCAATGCGCGTTTCGCGCTGACGGTCGAGCCGGAAAACCAAGCCTTGCAGGACCGCGCCCAGGAGATCGCCCGCAAGCGCGAGCGGGGCGAGCCGACGGTTCCAACCACCGTGACACTGGAGCTCGAAACCAATCCCTTCGTGAGGCCGAATAGTCCGGCGATCCGCGCGCGCCTCGGCCTGGTAGGCCATTCGGAGGCGGAAGTTTTCGCCGAGCTGCGCCGGCGTAAAGACAGCTTCTGATGACAAGCCCGATGACGGCGGACGAGATCATCGCGCTGCTCGAGTTGAAGCCGCATCCAGAGGGCGGGCATTTTCGCGAGACCTGGCGCGCACCTGCCGCCGGTGGCGAGCGGCCGAGCGGGACGGCCATCTATTTTCTGCTGAAGGCCGGGGAGATCAGCGCCTGGCATCGGGTCGATGCGACCGAGATCTGGCATTATCATGCCGGCGCGCCCTTGCGTCTGCGCATACGCGATGCGGGCGCCGAACACCAGCATCTTATCGGCGCGGATTTGGCAGCAGGCGAAGTTCCTCAAGCGATCGTGCCTCCCTTTGCCTGGCAATCCGCCCGATCGCTCGGGGACTGGACGCTGGTGAGCTGCACGGTTTCGCCGGGCTTCCTGTTTGAAGGCTTTGAACTCGCACCGAATGGATGGTCCCCGTCATCTGGAAAATAATGTAGGCGTTGACCCTCGTCCGGATTATTGATGGACGCGAACGGGGGTTCATGATGCTTGCTGACATAGCGCCAGTTGCTTCTGACGATATTCTTCCCGAGCGCACCGATGTGGTGGTGATTGGTGGCGGGATCATCGGCACCTCGCTCGCACTGTTTCTCGCCGAACGCAATGTCTCGGTCGTGCTGTGTGAAAAGGGGCGGATCGCCGGGGAACAATCGAGCCGGAACTGGGGCTGGTGCCGGCAGATGGGCCGCGATCCCCGCGAGATCCCACTCATCATCGAATCGCTTGCCCTGTGGCGTCAGATGAATGACCGCCTGGGGGAGGAAGCCGGCTTTCGCACCACTGGCATTCTCTATCTCGCGACAACCGAGGAAGATGTGGCGAGGCATGAGCAATGGCTGCAGCATGCGCGATCGTATCAGCTCGATTCGCAGCTCATCGGAACGGAACGGGTCGCTGAACTGCTGCCTCAGTCGGTCAAGCGCTGGAAGGGAGCGCTCTATACGCCGAGCGATGGCAAGGCCGAACCCTTCATTGCCGCACCGGCCATTGCCCGCGGGGCGCGGCGCGCCGGCGCCAAGATCTTCACCAATTGCGCTGTGCGCGGGATCGAGCGTCAAGCCGGCCACATCTCCGGTGTCGTCACGGAAAAGGGCCGTATCGCCTGTTCTCAGGTGGTGCTCGCCGGTGGCGCCTGGTCGAGCCTTTTCTGCGGATCGCTCGATGTGCGGCTGCCGCAGCTGAAGATTCTTTCCTCCGTCTTGCGGACGACGCCGATTGAGGGACCAGCGCCCTCTGCCTGGGGACCGGGCTTTGCCTATCGCAAGCGCGCGGATGGCGGCTATACGGTGGCGCATGGCGGTCTCATCTCGCCTGAGCTCGTCCCGGACAGCTTTGCCTTCTTCTCGGATTTCCTGCCGACCTTACAGCTTGAATGGAAGTCGATCAGGCCGAGGCTGAGCGGCCGGTTTTTCGAGGAATGGAACACGCCGAGACGCTGGGCGCTCGATCAGATCAGCCCATTCGAGAAGACGCGCATCTTCGATCCAAGGCCGAGATCGGGCGAGCTGAATGCCGCTTTGGCCAATCTCCGCCAAGTTTTCCCTCTGTTCCAGGATGCGAGGGTGACCGACAGCTGGGCAGGTTATATTGACGTTATGCCCGATGCGGTCCCGGTCATTTCGGGCGTCGACAGCATTCCGGGATTCTTCGTGGCAACGGGCTTTTCCGGCCATGGGTTTGGCATCGGGCCAGGTGCCGGCCGGCTGATGGCCGATCTGGTTACGGGATCAACCCCGATCGTTGATCCCTCACCTTTCCGTTTTTCGCGCTTCAACGACGGATCGAAGATCTCGCTCTACGGCCGGCACTGAAGAATTGGCCCGCAATCACATGTGAATGGCGCGACCCTCAACGGCGAGGGCTGCTTCCTTGACCGCTTCTGCCAGGGTTGGATGCGCATGGCAGGTGCGGGCCAGGTCTTCAGATGACCCACCGAACTCCATCAGCACGGCCACCTCGTGAATGAGCTCTCCGGCATTCGTTCCGATAATGTGGCAGCCGAGCACCCGGTCGGTTTTGGCATCAGCCAGAAACTTCACGAAGCCTTCGGTGGTCTTATTGGCCTTCGCACGGCCATTGGCTGTGAAGGGGAACTTGCCCGTCTTATAGGCGATCCCGGCCTGCTTCAGCTCTTCTTCCGTCTTGCCGATGCTGGCAACCTCAGGAGAGGTGTAGATGACATTGGGGATGACGTCATAGTTCACGTGCCCGGCCTTGCCCGCGATGATCTCGGCAACGGCAACGCCCTCATCCTCACCCTTATGGGCCAGCATGGGTCCGCGGATCACATCGCCAATGGCGTAGATGCCTGGGATATTCGTCTGGAAGTGATCATCAACCTCAACGCGGCCACGGTCATCCCGGCGCACACCGGCCTCGTCAAGGCCAAGCCCGTCCGTAAAGGGCACACGGCCCACGGCCACGAGCACCACGTCGGCATCCAGGGTCTTGGCTTCGCCACCCTGCGCCGGCTCGACCGTGACCTTGAGGCCGCCCTTCTGCTTTTCGACTTTGGTGACCTTGGTGGACAGCAGGAATTCCATGCCCTGCTTCTTCAGAATGCGCTGAAAGTTCTTGGAGATCTCGCCATCCATACCCGGGGTGATCCGGTCGAGGAACTCAACCACCGTCACCTGTGCACCGAGCCTGCGCCAGACCGAACCAAGCTCGAGGCCGATGACGCCGGCCCCGATAACCACCAGCTTGCCAGGCACCTTGGCGAGCTTCAGTGCACCGGTTGAGGACACGATTGTCTTTTCGTCGATCTCAATGCCGGGAAGCCGGGTCACGTCGGAGCCGGTGGCAATAACGATGGCCCGGGTCTCGATGGCCTGCTTGCCACCCTCGCCGCTCACCTCGACCTTGCCTGGACCGGCAATGCGGCCAACTCCGCGGAATGCGGTCACCTTGTTCTTCTTCAGAAGGAACTCGACGCCCTTCACATTGCCCTCGACCCCCTCATCCTTGAAGGCCATGAAGCGCGGCAGATTGAGCTTCGGCGCGCCGATCTCGATGCCGAGCTCGGCGAAATGGTGGGCTGCCTTTTCGAATTCCTCGCTGGCATGGAGCAGCGCTTTGGAGGGGATACAGCCAATATTCAGGCAGGTGCCGCCGAAGGTGCCGTTCTTCTCCACAACGGCCACCTTCAAACCAAGCTGGGCGGCGCGTATTGCGCAGACATAGCCTCCAGGGCCCGTACCAATCACCACCAGGTCGAAGCTATCGGCCATCTCTTACCTTCTTTCTCTGTCGGAACTTTCGTAGAGCGCTTTCTCTTCTCGTTGACAAGCGAAACCGCCCTAACTCTCTGTGCGGTCGCATTTTCTTCACGCGAACTGGGTCCCCACTTCGCTCGAAAATGCTCTAGGAATCCATAAGGGGTCCGCCCAGCGACCAGACATGGCCGAAGGGGTCGCGAATGCGGCCATAGCGGGCACCCCATTCGGCATCCGACATCGGCATGAGCGGCTCGGCACCAGCATCGACGGCACGCTTGAAGGTGCTGTCGGCCTCCTCTGCGGTGGGATAATTCAGGTGAAGCGCGACGGACGTGCCCCCGAGGGTTGAGGGTGAGGGCGTCGCACCGGCACCGAACTCGGGGAATTCATCGCAGAGATAGACGAGGGCTCCATTGATTCGCAGCGACGCATGGAGCACGCGATTACCATCCTCCGCGGTGACCTTTCCCGTGACCATCGCCCCGAATGCCTTCTGATAGAACTCCAGCGCCTGATTGCCGCCCTTTACGGACAGATGCGGCGACAGCGATCGACCATGCGCTTCGGCTTCAGATGGCATCCGGTACTCCTCAGGTCATTTCGGAGCGAATGATCTTTCGCGAGGACCGTCGGCCAATGTCGCGCAGGAAGACCTAAAGATCAAGCAGCAGCCGCTGCGGCGCCTCGAGCGAATCTTTCACCCGGACGAGGAAGGTCACGGCCTCCTTCCCGTCAACGATGCGATGATCATAGGAGAGGGCAAGATACATCATCGGCCGGATCTCGATCTTGCCATCGATCACCACCGGGCGCTGCTGGATCTTGTGCATGCCCAGGATGCCCGATTGAGGAGCATTCAGGATGGGCGTGGACATGAGCGAGCCGTAGATGCCGCCATTGGAGATGGTGAAAGTGCCGCCCTGCATCTCTTCGATCGAGAGCTGGCCGTCGCGGGCGCGCTTGCCGAAATCGTTGATGGCCTTCTCGATATCGGCAAGGCTGAGCTCGTCGGCATCGCGCACCACCGGCACCACCAGGCCCTTATCCGTGCCGACGGCAACACCGATGTGGTAATAATTCTTATAGACGATGTCGTCGCCGTCGATCTCGGCATTCACCGCCGGGATCTCGCGCAAGGCATGCACGACGGCTTTGACGAAGAAGCTCATGAAGCCGAGCTTTACGCCGTGCTTCTTCTCGAAGAGGTCCTTGTACTCGCCGCGCAAAGCCATGACTTCCGTCATGTCCACCTCGTTGAAGGTGGTGAGCATGGCGGCGGTGTTCTGCGCTTCCTTGAGGCGCCGGGCAATGGTTTGGCGCAGCCGCGTCATCCGCACCCGTTCCTCGCGGGGCTCTGGCGCGCGAGCAGGTGCACGAACAGCCGGCGCTTCTTGGGCCGGCGCCTTGGCGGTCGCCGGTCTGCCACCCTGTTCGATATAGCTGAGAACATCGCCTTTGAGCAGGCGGCCGTCCTTGCCCGTTCCCTTGACTGCCGCCGGATCGAGCTCGTTTTCGGTCACCAGACGTCGCACGGCGGGCGACAGTTCTGCCACTGCAGAGGCCTGAGCCTTGCCGCGTTCCATCACAGGCTCGGGGCCGATGATCGGCTTAGGATTGCTGGACTTCTCCTCCGGCCGTTCCGCAACGGCAGGGGCAGCCTTCTCCTTGGAGCTGGGTGCGGCTTTGGCAACCGGGGCGCCCGCCTCAGAGATCGCGCCAAGCACGGCGCCCACATTTACCGTATCGCCGTCCTTAACGCGGATGTCGGCGAGCACACCGCTGCTCGGGGCGGGCACTTCGATGGTCACCTTATCCGTCTCGAGCTCGACGAGAGGCTCATCGGCCGTAACGGTATCGCCTTCCTTCTTGAACCACTGGGAAATGGTGGCTTCGGTGACGGACTCACCCAGGCTCGGCACACGAATTTCAGTCGGCATATCTGATCTTCCCAAAGTGACCTGGAGCTTTAGCCCAGCAGCCAAGGCCCGTCTATTATTGACGTGAGGTTATCTCGGTACCAAGCGCTTCGTTGAGGAAGTTCTCGAGTTCCTTCAAGTGCTTCGACAGCAGACCCGTGGCGGTCGCCGCCGCCGCCGGACGGCCAGCATAGCGCGGCCGCTTGTGTGCTGCGTCTACATATTGCAACACCCATTCAAGATTGGGCTGGACGAAGGTCCAGGCGCCCATATTGTATGGCTCTTCCTGACACCACACCATCTCGGCCTGTGGGAAGCGGCCCAGCTCCGTCACCAACGCCTTGGCCGGGAACGGGTAGAGCTGCTCCAGGCGCATCAGGTAGATGTCGTTGATGCCGCGCCTCTCGCGCTCTTCGTAAAGATCATAATAGACCTTGCCGCTGCACAGCACGACCCGGCGGATCTTCTTGTCCTCGACCAGCTTGATGCCCTGATCGGGCAGCAGCTCGGCATCATCATAGAGGATGCGGTGGAAGCTGCTGTCGGGGCCCATCTCCTCGAGCCGCGAGACGACGCGCTTGTGCCTGAGCAGCGATTTCGGCGTCATCACGATGAGCGGCTTGCGGAAATCGCGATGCAGTTGGCGCCTCAGGATATGGAAATAGTTGGCAGGCGTGGTGCAGTTCGCAACCTGCATATTATCCTCCGCGCACAGCTGGAGATAGCGCTCGAGCCGGGCGGAGGAGTGCTCCGGACCCTGGCCCTCATAGCCATGTGGCAACAGCATCACCAAGCCAGACATGCGCAGCCATTTGCGCTCGCCGGAAGATATGAACTGGTCGACGACCACCTGCGCGCCATTGGCGAAATCGCCAAACTGCGCTTCCCAGAGCACCAATGCCTTAGGCTCGGCGAGACTATAGCCATATTCGAAGCCCAGCACCGCTTCCTCTGAGAGGGCCGTGTTTACAATCTCCGCCTGCGCCTGGTCGGGCGAGAGATTGTTGAGCGGCGTGTAGCTCTCCTCGGTTTCCTGATCAACCAGCACCGCATGGCGCTGCGAGAAGGTGCCGCGCTGGCTGTCTTGCCCCGACAGGCGCACAGGATAGCCTTCGATGAGGAGGCTGCCATAGGCAAGCTGCTCGGCCATGGCCCAGTCGATACCGGCGCCATCCTCGATCATCTGACGCCGCTGCGCAAAGATGCGCTTGATGGTGCGATGCGCGTTGAAACCTTCAGGAATCTCGGTGAGCTTGCGGCCTATATCCCGCAGCGTCTCGACGGGAACGCCGGTCACGCCCTTGCGCGGACCCTCATCCTTCGGCTGGGTGAGACCCGCCCAGCGGCCATCCAACCAATCGGCCTTGTTGGGCTTATAGGTGTCTGAACTCTCGAATTCCTCATCAAGCTTGCGACGATAGGCGCTGCGCATCTCGTCGACTTCATCGGAGGTCAGCACGCCCTGCTCGATCAGGCGCTTGGCATAGAGCTCCGACACCGCACCGTGCTTTGCGATGCGCTTATACATCAGCGGCTGGGTGAAGGAGGGCTCATCCGCCTCGTTATGGCCATGGCGGCGGTAGCAGAACATGTCCACCACCACGGGCTTATGGAAGCGCTGGCGAAACTCCACCGCAATCTTGGCGGCATAGACGACCGCCTCCGGATCATCCCCGTTCACGTGGAAGATCGGCGCTTCGATCATCTTCGCGACATCAGAAGGATAGGGCGAAGAGCGCGCATGCAGCGGGTTGGTGGTGAAGCCGATTTGGTTGTTCACGATGAAATGCACCGAGCCCCCAGCACGATGGCCGCGCACGCCGGAAAGGGCAAAGCATTCGGCGACGACGCCCTGGCCGGCAAAGGCCGCATCACCGTGGATCAGCAGAGGCAGCACGCTGGTGCGCTCGCGATCGCCGAGCTGGTCCTGCTTGGCTCGCGCCTTGCCCAGCACCACGGGGTCCACGATTTCCAGATGCGAGGGATTGGGACTGAGAGAGAGATGGACCTTGTTGCCATCGAATTCCCGGTCTGATGACGAGCCGAGATGGTACTTCACATCGCCCGAGCCCTCGACATCCTCGGGGTTTGCCGAGCCGCCCTTGAACTCGTTGAAAATCGCGCGGAACGGCTTGCCCAGAACATTGGCAAGCGCATTCAACCGGCCGCGATGGGCCATGCCCAGCACGATTTCCCGAACGCCCAGCGAGCCGCCGCGCTTGATGATCTGCTCGAGCGCGGGAACCATGGCCTCGCCGCCATCAAGCCCGAAGCGCTTGGTCCCGGTATATTTCAGGTTGAGGAAGCTCTCGAAGCCCTCTGCTTCGATGAGCTTGTTGAGGATCGCGCGCTGACCCTCCGGGGTGAAGGAGATCTCCTTATCGGGTCCCTCGATGCGCTCCTGGATCCAGGCCTTCTGCTCGGGATCCGAGATATGCATGAACTCGACGCCGAAGGTCGAGCAATAGGTGCGCTTGAGAATATCGAGGATTTCACGCAGCGTGGCACTCTCGAGGCCAAGCACGTAGTCGATGAAGATGGGCCGGTCGAGATCCTCTTCGCTGAACCCGTAAGTGGCCGGATCCAGCTCAGGATGATTTTCCTTCGCCCTTTGTTGCAGCGGATCGAGATCCGCGGCGAGATGGCCCCGGATCCGATAAGCGCGGATCATCATCAGCGCACGAATGGAATCGAGCGTGGCGCGGCGGAGATCATCCACCGGCATCGTCTCGCCCCTGGCCCGGGAGGCAAGCTCGATTCTGTTGGCGACCGCCTTTTCAGAGGGCTGCCAGTCATAATCGAGCGCGCTGACCAGCTCGCCATTGATTACCGGAGGCCAGTCCGACCTGCTCCAGGACGCACCCCGAGCCTGTGCTGCGGTGCCCTGCTCGCCATCGTCGAGATCAGCGAAGAAGGATTGCCACTCGGGGTCGACGGAGCGCGGATCGGTCTTATAGCGCGCATAGAGTTGCTCTATGAATTCGGCATTGCCACCATAGAGAAACGATGTCCGCCGGAGCCTGTCGTTCTGTTCAACCTTAGCCATTACTGCTCCAACCCACGGTTATCGCCCGCGGACCGTCCGGTTTCATTTTGAGCTGAAATCACAATCGGCGGAACGGGTTAAGACTCGTTTTCAGGGGTGATGCGACCGCTATTTATTTAGGACTTCGACCAGTGTCGTGCCAAGAGCAGCGGGCGATTTTGACACAACGATGCCTGCGCTCGCCATGGCCTCGATCTTGTCGCCTGCCGCACCCTTGCCACCGGCAATGATCGCGCCCGCATGGCCCATGCGCCGTCCGGGCGGTGCGGTCACGCCGGCGATGAAGCCGACCATGGGCTTCTTCACCTTTGACTGGCGGATGAAGTCGGCCGCCTGCTCCTCAGCGCTGCCGCCGATCTCACCGATCATGATGATCGATTCCGTCTCGGGATCGGCGAGGAACATCTCCAAGACATCAACGAAATCAAGGCCCTTCACCGGGTCACCGCCAATGC
Organism: Rhodoligotrophos sp. CJ14; assembly: GCF_038811545.1. Lineage (GTDB taxonomy): Bacteria > Pseudomonadota > Alphaproteobacteria > Rhizobiales > Im1 > Rhodoligotrophos > Rhodoligotrophos ferricapiens. Next base: position 2,909,100 of record NZ_CP133319.1, on the reverse strand, counting down.
CGACACAGGTGGACTGGCCAAGACCTGCCGCCGTGGTCTGGGCAACCGCCTCATAGGTGAGCGTGCCCGAGCGCGACACGATGCCGACGGAGCCGCGCTTGTGGATGTGACCGGGCATAATACCGATCTTGCAGGCATCCGGCGTGATCACGCCGGGGCAGTTGGGACCCACGAGCCGCGATTTCGAGCCTTGCAGCGCCCGCTTCACCTTGACCATGTCCAGGGCCGGTATGCCCTCGGTGATGCAGACGATGAGCCCGATCTCGGCGTCGATCGCTTCGAGAATGGCATCGGCCGCAAATGGCGGGGGCACATAGATGACCGATGCATCCGCGCCGGTCTTCGACTTGGCCTCAGCGACCGTATCAAAGATCGGCAGTCCCACATGGGTGGTGCCACCCTTACCGGGCGTTACGCCACCGACCATCTTGGTGCCATAGGCGATGGCCTGCTCAGTGTGGAAGGTGCCATTCTTGCCGGTGATGCCTTGGCAGATGACCTTAGTATTCTTGTCGACGAGAATGGCCATTATGCGGCCTCCTTCACGGCGGCGACGACCTTGCGCGCGGCGTCGTCGAGATTATCGGCAGGAATGACGTTCAGATTGGACTCCCGCAGGATCTGCTTGCCAAGCTCCACATTCGTGCCCTCGAGCCTGACGACGAGGGGCACTTTCAGCCCGACTTCCTTCACGGCCGCGACGACGCCTTGGGCGATCACGTCGCATTTCATGATGCCGCCGAAGATATTGACCAGGATGCCCTTTACATTGGGATCGGAGGTGATGATCTTGAAGGCTGCCGTGACCCGCTCGGTGGTGGCACCGCCCCCCACATCGAGGAAGTTGGCCGGCTCAGCCCCATAGAGCTTGATGATGTCCATGGTCGCCATGGCGAGGCCCGCACCATTGACCATGCAGCCGATGGTGCCATCGAGCGCCACATAGTTGAGGTCGTAGCGCGCCGCCTCGAGCTCCTTGGGATCCTCTTCGGTCTCGTCACGAAGGGCGGCGATGTCCTTGTGCCGGAACAGGCCGTTATCGTCGAAATTCACCTTGGCATCGAGGCAGAGGAGATTGCCGGCCTCGGTGACGATGAGCGGATTGACCTCGAGCAGGCTCATGTCACTGGCCTGGAAGGCCTCGTAGAGATTGCCGATGAGCTTAACGCATTGCTTGACCTGATCGCCTTCAAGCTTCAGCGCATAAGCAATGTTGCGGCCGATATAGGGGCTGTAGCCGGCGGCCGGATCCACGTGGAAGGTGAGGATCTTTTCCGGGGTCTTGTGGGCAACCTCTTCAATGTCCATGCCACCTTCGGTCGAGGCGATGAAGGCGATGCGGGAGGCTGCGCGATCAATCAGCGCCGAGAGGTAAAGCTCGCGGGCGATCTTGGAGCCATCCTCGATATAGAGGCGGTTGACCTGCTTGCCCTCGGGGCCGGTCTGATGGGTGACGAGAACGGAGCCCAAGAGGCGCTCGGCCTCTTTGCGAACATCTTCGATGCTCTTGACCACCTTGACGCCGCCAGCTTTGCCGCGCCCACCGGCATGGATCTGCGCCTTCACCACCCAGACGGGCCCGCCGAGCTTCTCGGCGGCCTTCACGGCTTCATCGGCTGAAAATGCCGGATAGCCCTTGGGGACCGGCACGCCGAACTCGGCGAGAACGGCCTTGGCTTGATATTCGTGAATGTTCATCTCGTCTCCAAAGCCCTGTTATCGAGGCCCAGCAGGCTCACGCAAGATCAGGCGAGAGCTCGCGCGACTTGGCAATCAGACCTTCCACAGATTTGACCGAATTCTGGAAGGCGGCCTTCTCATCGCGGTTCAACTCGATTTCGACGATACGCTCCACACCGCCCGCACCGATGATGACGGGCACGCCGACATAGGTTCCCTTCACGCCATACTGGCCGTCGAGATAGGCGGCGCAAGGGAGAACCCGCTTCTTATCGTAGAGATATGACTCCGCCATTGCGATGGCGGAGGCGGCCGGCGCGTAATAGGCAGAGCCGGTCTTGAGCAGGCTCACGATCTCAGCACCGCCATCGCGGGTGCGTTGAACGATCTCGTCGATCCGCTCCTGGGTGGTCCACTTCATGGCAACGAGGTCCGGGATCGGGATACCGGCAACCGTGGAGTAGCGGACGAGCGGCACCATAGTGTCGCCATGCCCACCCAAGACGAAGGCGGTCACATCTTCGACCGAGACGTTGAATTCCTGCGCCAGGAAGTAGCGGAAGCGGGCGCTGTCGAGCACGCCGGCCATGCCGACCACATGGGAGGTTGGAAGGCCTGAAAACTTCTGCAGCGCCCAGACCATCGCATCGAGCGGGTTGGTGATGCATATCACGAATGCATTGGGCGCATATTTGCTGATGCCGGCGCCGACCTGGCTCATGACCTTCAGGTTGATCTCGACCAGGTCATCACGGCTCATGCCGGGCTTGCGGGGGACACCAGCGGTCACGATGACCACATCGGCGCCTTCGATTCCGCCATATTCGTTGACGCCCACATATCTGGCATCGAAGCCCTCAACCGGTGAGGACTGGGCGATGTCGAGCGACTTACCCTGAGGGAGACCGTCAACGATGTCGAAAAGGACGACATCGCCGAGCTGCTTCAGACCGACGAGGTGGGCCAAAGTTCCGCCGATCATCCCGCCGCCGATAAGAGCAATTTTCTTTCGCGCCATGCGTCTCCCCCTGCCAGGTTGGCCAAACTACTTCCGGGTGCGCGGCGCAGCGCGGCTCCTGTCCTGTTGCGCCGCGAAAGTGCCGTCATGTATCGCGATTGCATCCTGCATGCAAGCATGGATCAGGGCGGCCAGCGCTCATGGAACAGGGTTCACATTTACCTGTTCCAGCGGCAGCACGTCTGGGCTATCCTTGGCCCATTCCCAGTATTCCGCTGATCTCATCTCCTGCAAGCGCGACGCCGTCCGATGAAAGGCGGCCGAATGATCACCGCGCTGGTAAATCTCCTCAGGCTCCGCATCGGCGGAGGCAACCAGCCGGATGTGGTTGTCGTAAAGCGTATCCACGAGCTTGATAAATCTCAGCGCCTCGTTGCGCTTGCTCTGATCCAGCACGGGAATATCGTCGATGAAGACGATCGGGAAATGCCGGGCGATTGCCAGATAATCGGCAGAGCCCAACGGCTTTTCGCAAAGATCGGAAAAATGGAAGCGCGCCATGCCGGGCGCGGTCTCGGGAACCATCACTTGCCGCCCGTGGACTGACAGGCTCTGCGGGCCCCCGCGGCAACCCGCAGAAAGCCGATTCCACAACGCGTCCATCCGCGCTCGGCTGCGCGGTGTCAATGGGCAGAGATAGACATCCTCGCCCGCCGCATGCCGCTGGCGATAATCCGTATCGCCATCAAGCGAGATGACATCCACTCGATCCTCGATGAGGCGAATGAAGGGCACGAAGAGATTGCGGTTGAGGCCATTGGCATAGAGATCGCCGGGGGCCGTGTTCGATGTGGCGACGACCACCACGCCGCGCGCGAGCAATGCTTCGAACAGCCGGCCGAGGATCATGGCATCGGTGATATCCGAGACCTGGAATTCATCGAGGCACAAAAGAGCCGCCCCGGCGGCGATCTCCTCGGCAACAGGCGGTATCGGATCATCGCCACGGGCCGTGCCTTGCTTGACGGCCTGGCGATGGCGGTGAATGCGCTCATGCACATCCTGCATGAAGGCATGAAAATGGACGCGACGCTTGGAGCTAATCCGCGCGGCGGTGATGAACATGTCCATGAGCGTGGTCTTGCCCCGCCCCACCGAGCCATGGATATAGAGGCCTTTCGGGGCTTCCGAAGGCTTGTTGCCGAACAGCGCGCGCAAGCCCCTCGGCTTTGGGCCCGGCCTGTAGCCGATCAGCGCATGCGCAAGGGCATCCAGCCGTTCGACCACGCGTTGCTGGTTCGGATCAGGCTCGAGCTCGCCCGCCGCCAAGCGGCTGCGATAGAGCTCGAGCACCGTCTGGTCGGATGCTGGCAAGGACGTGAGATCCCTCGCCCCTCAGCCCATGGTCGGCATGATGAACTGAGCACCGTCCTTGATGCCCGACGGCCAGCGCGAGGTGACCGTCTTCGTCTTGGTGTAGAAGCGGATCGAGTCCGGCCCATGCTGGTTCAGATCGCCGAAGCCGGAGCGCTTCCAGCCGCCAAAGGTGTGATAGGCCAGCGGCACGGGGATCGGCACGTTGACGCCCACCATGCCAACATTCACACGCGTGGAGAAGTCCCGCGCCGCATCACCATCGCGGGTGAATATGGCAACGCCATTGCCATATTCGTGCTCGTTGGGCAGTGCCAGAGCCTCCTCATAATCCTTGGCGCGGACAACCGACAGCACCGGACCGAAGATCTCTTCCTTGTAGATGCGCATATCACGGGTGACATTGTCGAACAGGCAGCCGCCCATGAAGAAGCCATTCTCATAGCCCTGCATGGTGAAGTTGCGGCCATCGACGAGCAGTTTGGCGCCTTCCTTGACGCCGAGGTCTACATATTCCCTCACCTTGTCCCGGTGTTGACGGGTGACCAGCGGCCCGAAATCAGCGTCATGATCGGTCGAGAGGCCCACTTTGAGGCTCTCAACCCGCGGCACCAGCCGCTCGATGAGCGCATCGGCCGTCTTCTGCCCAACGGGTACGGCGACCGAGATTGCCATGCAGCGCTCGCCAGCCGAGCCATAGCCGGCGCCGATCAGCGCGTTAACGGCCTGGTCGAGATCGGCATCGGGCATGATGATCATGTGGTTCTTGGCGCCACCAAAGGCCTGCACGCGCTTGCCATGCGCGCTGCCGCGGGCATAGACATATTCCGCAATCGGCGTCGAGCCGACGAAGCCAACGGCCTGGATGTCCGGATGGTCGAGAATGCCATCGACCACTTCCTTGCCACCATTCACCACGTTCAACACGCCCTCCGGCAGGCCGGCCTCGACCAGCAGCTCGGCAAGACGCATCGGCACGGATGGATCGCGCTCCGACGGCTTCAGAATATAGCCATTGCCGCAAGCGATCGCCGGCGCGAATTTCCACATGGGGATCATGGCCGGGAAGTTGAACGGCGTGATGCCGGCGACCACACCGAGCGGCTGGCGCAATGAATACATATCGATTGCCGGGCCAGCGCCAACCGTGAACTCGCCCTTCAAGAGATGAGGGATGCCGCAGGCAAATTCCACAACCTCAAGCCCGCGCTGGATATCCCCATGGGCATCGGGGATCGTCTTGCCGTGCTCGAGCGAAAGCATCTCGGCCAGGCTGTCCTTTTCTTTATTGAGAAGATCGAGGAATTTCATAAGCACACGGGCGCGAACCTGAGGGTTCTTTTCCGCCCATCCGGGCTGCGCAGCCTTGGCAACCTGAACCGCGTGATCAAGCTCCTTAAGATTGGCCAGGGCCAAACGAGCCTGAACCTCACCCGTATTCGGGTTGAACACATCGCTGAAATTGCCGCTGGTCCCCGGCACCCGCTTTCCGCCGATGAAGTGACCGATTTCCTTGACCATCATAAACCTCGCTCAATTCGAGCCACGCAAGCCGTGCCTTCCTGGATGTGGCGGGACCGTAGCTCTGTCATAGCAAAACGGCAAGTCGGACATTAAGGGCCCGCCAAATTGACGCGAGCGTCAAGGCTGTCCCGGGATGCAGTCTGCCCAACCTTGATTTTGTGCATTGCAGCAATATATCAGCACCAGGATCATCTCCCAGCCGCTCCAGGCGGAATGCGCCTTCCATGACTCAAGATAGGAATACACAACCAGCACCGTCCAGGGGCACCTACCGAAAGCTCTGGATCGGTGATCTCGGCATTTTTGTTGAGCATCTCGAGCGCCTCGATCGCGAGGCGAAGTATTTGCGCTTTGGCGGTGGGACCTCGCCGCAGTTCCTTAAGGACCATGCCCGCAAGGCCCTGCAATGGCCGGGGATCGTGGATGGCTATTTTGTCGACGGTATCTTGCGCGGGACCGGCGAGTTGCAGCCCTTGCCCGACAGCTTCCCGTTGGAAGCGGAAGCTGCCTTCACAGTCGAAAAGCCTTTCCGTGGCCAGGGCGTTGGCACGGAGCTCATGCGGCGCGCCATCATCTCTGCCCAGAACCGGCATATCACGACCATCTATACGATTTGCATGGTTGAGAATCAGCGTATGCGCAGGCTCGCGCAAAAGTACAAGGCGGAGCTGCGCATCGAACATAATGAGATATCGGGAATGTTTCGGACGCCGGCCCCCACTCACCTCAGCGTGATGGAGGAGTGGCTGTCGGACGCGTGCGGGCTGATCAACAATGCTCTTCGACGGTGAGTTCGGAGCGGCGTGATTCACTCCTGTCGAGCACGCGGTGAATGGTCTGCTTCTGCGCTGAAGTGCGGGCGGGACGCAGGAACATGGACTCGCAGAGCTGCCGGATTTCCGCGAAGAGATCGAGAAGCTCAGCCTTGCGGCTCGCCCCAAAGCCCGCCCCGAACGGCCGGTCCGCGACGGGCCAGTGCAGCAGGCATGTCTCCCCGGCCAAGCCCGCAAGCTCAGGGCGGCTGCGGGTCGCCAGATTGATGGCGTAGCAAAACTTCACCGGCGGCGGCCCGGCAAATTCCGTCAGCGGCTTTGGCCGCAAGCCTCGGGCCCTGATGCCTGCTTGCGCAATGATTTCCATGGCATGGGGATCGGCGACCTTGGCAGGCTCGAACCCGGCACTGAAGGCCTTCAGATGGCGAGCCCCGGCCGCGTTGACGATCGCCTCCGCCATCAAACTGCACGCCGCGTTATCATCGCACAAGAACAATATAGTGCTCGGATTCATGGCTTTCTCCTAGACAAGCCCAGCTGTCGTCGCTGGTGCCCCGAGTTCCCCAGCGCGATCAGGACCATATCCGTCCAATGCTGCGGTAGTGTGAAACGTCCTGGGCGAAGATGCGGTCGGCCACCGCCAATTTCAACCGAGGATTGAGTTCATACTATAGGAACATTTGCCCAGCTGTAGCAGGATCCTCAGACAATGGCGGGAATGCTGGGCGGGACGGGAATCGGTCAGGGCGTCACTGTGCCTTGGGGGACACAGCACCGAGCTCGCAGATGATCTCCCATTCCCGATCTGTCACCGGCTGCACCGACAGACGTGAGTTCTTCACCAGAATCATGTCCTGCAAACGCGGATCATTCTTGATCTGGTCCAAGGTCACGGGCGAGGGCACATCGCATACGGCCACCACGTCCACACATTGCCATTTGCCATCCGGCGCCGTGTGATCGGGATGTGCTTCAGCGCTGACCCGGACGATACCGACGATCCGCTTCTCCTCCACGGAGTGGTAGAAAAATCCGAGATCGCCGACCTTCATCGACATCATGTGCTTTCTGGCGAGAAAATTGCGCACGCCAGTCCAGGGCTCGCCCGCCGCGCCTTTGCGCTTCTGGTCCTCCCATGACCAAGACCCGGGCTCGGTCTTAAACAGCCAATAAGCCATGACCGCGCATGCCCTTCAGACGAGCTTGCCGTCGGTGATCACCCATCGCCACGGCTTCACCTCGACATTGGCGAAGACACCCGCCGGGCCGTAAGGGTCGCCCGCCGCAATCTCGCGTGCTTCCTCGATGGTCTCCGTCTCCACCAGCAGCATGCTGCCGGTCATGGTCTTGCCCTCTTCCGTGGTGAACGGGCCCGCCAAACGCAGCTTGCTCCCCAAGCTCGTCAGATATTGGAGATGCTGGGCCCTTGTCGCGTTGCGCTTCTCAGCGGAATTGGGAACGTCCGTGCAAAGGATAACGAAATGCGCCATGTCTCCCTCCCTATGATCAGGTCTCTGTTTCGGCTTTCAATGGACGATTGAACAGATCTTCTATGGCTTGGTCTATGGTGATCCGGCCCTCCACGATGTCGTGAACAGCACGGGAGATCGGCATGTCGATGTCCCGCTCCGCCGCCAGCGCCACCACCACCCCGGCAGTATAGACACCTTCGCTGACCGAGCGCCTGCTGCCCAGAACGTCATCCACAGATTGCCCTCGCCCGAGGGCAAAGCCCAGGGACATATTGCGCGACTGTTGGCTCGAGCAGGTGAGCATGAGATCGCCGAGCCCGGACAGACCGGACAATGTTTCAGCGCGCGCACCGAAGGTCTTGCCGAAGCGGACAAGCTCGGCAAAGGCGCGCGTCATCAGCGATGCCCGGGCGCTTTCACCAAGACCTCGCCCTTCGGCAATACCGCAGGCGATCGCAAGGACATTCTTGACGGCCCCACCGATCTGCGCGCCAACAAGATCGGCCGCGACATAAGGCCGGAAGGTCGGACCCGCGAGCGTTCTCGCCACCGCCAGCGCATCGTCGTGAGTGCGGGCGGCGAGTGTCACCGCCGTGGGCAGTCCGCGCGCCACATCGGCTGCAAAGCTTGGACCCGACAACACCATTGGTTCTGCCTCGGGCAAGACCTCGACCAGCACGTCAGTCATCAGCTTGTTTGTGCCACGCTCGAGCCCCTTGGCACAAATGACGATGGGCGTGCGGGGGCGGAGATGGGATGCCATGGATCGGCACACCTCACGCAGCGCCTGAGCAGGAGAGACCAGCAGCAGAATATCCGCTCGCATCGCCTCGGCGATGTCGCCCGTTGCCTCTATTGCCTGCTCCAGAGCAATTCCGGGAAGAAACAGAACATTCTCACGATCCCGGTTGATGCTCTCGACGACTTCCGGCTCTCGCGCCCATAATGTGACCTCCGCGCCAGCGCGGCCGGCAAGGCAAGCAAGCGCGGTGCCCCATGCACCGCCGCCGATCACCCCTATATGATTTGGCCGCTGGTCCATCCATCGCTCCCAGTTCTCGAAGGTTAGGCTTTGACACCGGCGCCGATGGCGGGTGCGGCATGCGGATCCAATGGCCATCTCGGCCTGGCAGTGAGCGTTCCCGTATCAGTCAGCCCCCGGGCCAGGCGCTCGGCGCCTGCCCAGGCGATCATGACCGCATTATCGGTGCACAGGCGCAAGGGCGGTATGCTCACGCCAAAGCCCGCTTTGGCTGCTTCATCCAACATTGCTTGGCGCAGGCTCGAGTTTGCCGCGACACCACCCGCGACCACCACATTGGGCGCTGCCGCATCGGGATAGCGCTGCTGAAATAGACGCATTGCCCCGCGCAGGCGATCAACGATGCAGTCGGTAATGGCTGCCTGAAAACTCGCACAGATATCGGCAATGTCCTGTTCGGTGACCGGCATTGCCGCCTGCACCGCGCGCCGGACAGCCGTCTTGAGGCCGGAGAACGAGAAGTCGCATCCCTCCCGCCCGAGCATCGGGCGCGGAAACGCAAACCGCGTGGGATCCCCCTCGCGAGCGCGACGTTCAACCTGAGGTCCGCCGGGATAACCAAGGCCTAGAAGCTTTGCGGTCTTGTCGAAGGCCTCGCCCAGGGCATCGTCGATCGTGGTGCCAAGCCGCACATAACGCCCCACATCTTCGATAATGAGGAGCTGGGTATGACCGCCGGAGACCAGAAGTAGGAGATAGGGAAAGGCAATGCCATCGGTGAGCCGGGCGGTCAACGCATGGCCCTCGAGGTGATTGATCGGCAGAATTGGCAAATCATGCACCTGGGCAATCGCTCGCCCCGTGGTCAGCCCAACCAGCAGACCACCGATCAGACCGGGGCCGGCGGTTGCCGCGATCCCATCGAGATCGCCGAAGGTGAGGCCGCTGCGTTGCATGGCCTCACTGATGAGTCGATCAAGATGAGCAACATGGGCGCGCGCTGCAATTTCCGGCACCACGCCCCCGAAGGGCGCATGATCATCGTCCTGCGACAGAACGCGCTCGGCCAGGATTTCGCCCTGGCCCTCAGCCGTCCGGCGAATGACGGCGGCTGCCGTCTCATCGCAGGAGGTCTCGATCCCGAGGACGACCATCGCCGCAGGTTCGGCAGAAAATCCGTTCTTGAAGGGCTCGGTCTGGATCGGCATTGCGTTAACAGCCAGGATGGCTCAAACAACAGCTTCGCTTTGTGAGCCCAGTAACATCGGAAAAGGCCCAGGTGCAAACTCTTCCCATTCGCATAGGCACACGCGGCAGCAAATTGGCCCTCGTGCAGGCCGCCGAGACCAAGCGCCGGCTGATCGAGGCCCATGGCCTGGCGGATGGCGATGTGGTGATCGTGCCCATCACCACCACCGGTGATCGCATCAAGAACCGTTCACTTTCCGATATAGGCGGGAAAGGCCTGTTCACCAAGGAAATCGAAATCGCGCTGCTGGATGGCAGCATCGATCTCGCGGTCCATTCCATGAAAGACATGCCTTCGGTGCTGCCCGAGGGGCTTACCATGGCCGCGATGCTGCCGAGAGAAGATCCGCGCGATGCCTTTCTCAGCCCGGTTGCCCAATCAATCAGCGATCTTCCGCGGGGGGCAATCATGGGCACATCCTCAGTCCGCCGCGCGGCTCAGTTGAAGCGGCTGCGTCCCGATCTCGAAATCGTCGGTTTCCGTGGAAATGTGGACACGCGGCTCGCCAAGCTGAGGGCCGGCGAGGTCCACGCAACGCTGCTTGCCAGCGCGGGTCTTAGGCGCCTGGGTCTCGAGCGCGAGATCACGGCACTGATCGAGCCGGAGGAGATGCTGCCTGCCGTCGCACAAGGCGCCATCGGCATCGAGATCCGCGAGAGTGATACGCGCATGGTCGAATTGCTTCGCCCGCTAAACCACCAGGAGACCGCCATTGCGGTCGCCTGCGAACGGTCCTTCCTCGGCATTCTCGACGGGTCCTGCCGGACGCCGATTGCGGGGCTCTGCATCATCGCCGATGATGGTGGGATTGCCTTCAGAGGCATGGTCCTGGCCCCTGATGGTCGCGACGCCTATGAGGTCGAGCGGCATGGCTCGGCTTCGGATGCAGCTGCCATCGGCGAGGATGCCGGTGAGGAAATCTTACAGAAGGCTGGAAAAGCATTCTTCACGGACAACAGCTAGAATGCGATTGGTTGTAACACGCCCGCAAGAGGATGCAGCCGCTTTGGCAAGCCGTCTCGAGACCATGGGACATGAGGTGCTCATCGAGCCGCTGCTTCGGATCAAGCCGCTGCCCGATGGCACGCCTCGGCTGCCCTACCAGGCCATTCTTCTATCGAGCGCCCATGCAGCGAGACTGCTTGCGAAACGGGTGGATCTCCATAGCATACCGGTGCTTGCCGTTGGCGAGACCACAGCCGCAGCCGCGGCAGAGGCAGGATTTTCCCGAGTGGAGGCCGCAGCAGGAGATGCCGCGAGCCTGCTTGCCCTTGCTCTCGAACGGCTTTCGCCGAAAGCTGGCGTGATCCTTTATGCTACGGGCCAACACATCGCCCGCGATCTCAACGGTGACCTCGAGCGGCGAGGTTATGTGGTGCAGCGTTCGGTTCTCTATGAGGCGGAGCCGGCCGTCTGCTTCTCCGATGCACTGGTCGCCGCGCTTAAAGAGCGCCAAGTCGATGGCGCGGTCCTGCTCTCGGCCCGGACTGCATCGGTCTGGTGTGGCCTGGCAGAAAAGGCCGGACTTCGCGAGCGGCTTGGCGGTGTCATGCATTTCTGCCTCTCGGCAGCCGTTGCTGAAGCAATCACTCGCGCGTGGGGTGAGAGTTTGCACGTTGCTGTTGCTGCTGAGCCAACATTAAACAGTATTATGGACAGGATAGGCGCAGCCTGATCCAGCTTGATTCGCCGCAACGCCCGCGCAGCAACCTCGAGACTTGAATGGCACAGAACGACGACCTCGGCAGGAACAGCGGTCCAATGCGGCCGGGACGCGGACCGGTCATCGATCTTTCGGCGACAGAGGTCAAGACGGAGGAGACGGCCTCCGCAATACCGGAAGCGGGGACCGATGGCGCTGCGTCCGCCGCATCGGGGGCAACTGCGTCTCCAGATAGGCCAGCAACAGGAGATGCACCGCAGACGGACCAAGCAGCGGCGGGTGAGCCGGCCAATTCGGCCTCGGAGCTTCATACAGGTGCCAATCAGCCGCCGGAATCACCCTCCCATGGGGATGGCCTTCCGCCCGATCAGTTCGATGACGATAATGCAAGCCTGCGCAGGTGGCTGCGGGCCGGTATCGGCCTGTTGCTGCTGATTGCTGGAGTGCTCGGCGGCATCCTGCTCTACAGGAACTATGGGGCGGACTATTTTCCAACCCCGCAGACGCAAGACATGCTGAACCGGCTGCCCGCGCTCGAGCAGGCGAGCCGCGAGAACCGTAATCGGCTCGACAGCTTTTCGGAAACGGTCGAATCCCTGAGATCGCGTATCGCTAGCTTTGAAGAAGGCCTGACGGGGCTCCGCCAGCAGGTCGAGGGCATGCGTCAGAGCATCGACGAGACCCGTAACACCGCCCAGCAGACCAATAGCACGGTCACGGAGCTGCGCGAGAGGCTCGCCAATGCGGGGCCCGCGGATCCCAATGCGATCGCCTCGCTTCGGCAAGCGCTCGATGCGGCCGGTAACCGGCTGCAGGCCCTCGAGTCCGAATTGGGTATGCTGCGTCAGGCACAGGGCGATGCCGGCGCAAGAAGCCAGGATCTCGATCAGCTGACCCAACGGCTCGGCACCCTTGAACAGACGCTGCAAAGTCAGAGCCAAGCCGAGCAACAACAACAGACGGAACGTGCCGAGCAGGCGGCCGGAATGGCCTCCGCGCTCGAGGCCTTGCGCACCAAGCTCGCCAATGGCGAGTCCTTCCGATCGGAGGTGGACGCGCTGCGCAGTCGAATCGGTCCTTCCGCTGAACTTGATCAGCTCGCAACCCATGCGGACCAGGGAGTCCCAACGGCGCAGACCCTGCAGCATCGCTTCGCAACCGTGCGCGAGAACCTCGCAAGGGCCGCCGCGCGACCGCAGCCCGCCCCAAGTGCCAGCACCTGGGATGCTCTGGTCCAGCGCCTGAAGAGCGTGGTCCAGATCAGGCCGCTTGAGGAGGTCGATTGGACCGAGGTGATGTCACGCATGGCACCCTTCGTGGAAGCAGGAGACTTTGCCGGTGCAGAACGGGTGCTCGCAACCGCAGGCGCGCCGCCTCCAGCGCCTCTGGTCGAGTGGCTCGAGGCTGCGAAAATGCGGCGCGATGCGGATGCCGCTTTGCAGGCAGTCACGGGCCAAGCCCTGGCGAAGATCCAGGACCTTTCCGGAAGCGGCAACTAAGAGGCGAGGCGATCACCCATGTGGCCCATCATCTTCCGGTTCATCATCATCGCGCTGATCGCAGCCGGAATCGCATGGCTTGCCGACCGCCCGGGCACGCTGAGCCTCGTCTGGCTGGGCTATCATATCCAGATGCCTGTCGTCGCAGCCTTGTTCTGCCTGCTTGCGATCATGGCGGCCATCGGTCTGCTGTGGGCGGTGCTTCGCCGCGTGCTGTTCGCGCCGGCGGCGGTGTCGCATTTCTTCGGCCATCGCAAGCATCGCAAGGGCCAGAGAGCGCTCAGCCGCGGCATTGTCGCCATTGGTGCGGGCGATCTTGCCGGCGCGCGACGACACGCGCAGATCGCGGCCAGGAACTTGCCCAATGAGCCGCTCGTGCACCTTCTCAAAGCCCAGACCGCGCAGCTCGAGGGTGACACAGGCACGGTCCGCACGGTCTTCGAGGGCATGCTGCGAAATCGCGAAACCGAGTTGCTCGGACTGCGCGGACTGTTCAACCAGGCCCGGCAGAATGGCGATTATGAAGAAGCGCGACGGCTTGCAGAACGTGCGGCACGGCTGAAGCCGGATCTGCCCTGGGCCTCCAATGCCATGCTCACGGTGCAATCCTCACAGCGCAACTGGCGGGCGGTTGCCACGCTGATCGAGAACCAGCGGCGCGCGGGCCTCATGTCGGCGGCGGAAGCCCGGCGCAAGCAGGCGGTGGCCGAAACGGCCGAGGCGATGGCCATCGAGCAGAGCAACGAGGAGGAAGCGCTTCGCCTCGCCACCAAAGCGCATAAGAACGCGCCGGACCTCGTCCCGCCGGTGCTGGTTGCGGCACGATTGCTGGCAGCACGCGGCAGTGTGCGCAAGGCAATGCGGATGATCGAGGAAACCTGGGTTCTCAATCCACACCGCGACCTTGCTGAGGCATATGCCCATGTGCGGCCTGGCGATGCCGCCCAGGATCGCTTGAAGCGGGTCCGCGGTCTGATCGCACAGAAGCCGGGGGGAGAAGAAGGCGCGGTGGCATTGGGGCGTGCTTGCATCGAAGCCCATGATTTCGCAAGTGCCCGCACTGCCTTGGCGCCCTATTTGGAGGATCGCCCGAGCGCCGGCATTTGTCTGCTGATGGCCGAGATCGAAAGGCTGGAGCACGATGACCGGGGCAAGGAGCGGGAATGGCTCGCCCGCGCGGTGATCGCGCCTCGCGATCCGGTTTGGACAGCCGATGGCTATGTCTCAGATGTTTGGCAGCCTGTCTCACCCCTGACGGGAGAGCTCGACGCCTTCGTCTGGAAGCGGCCGGTTGAAGGCATCACCCATAGCGAGATTCAAGCAAGCGAAGCCATTCAGCACCTGAGCACGGACAGCGATCGGGGCACAGATCATACCTCAGGCAAGGCGGCGGCTGCCCCAGTTGGCGAGGTAGAGCCCACGCCGCCAGGGGCTAAGACCGGGAGTTCCGTTGTGGTGACCGCGGTCCCGTCGGCCGCATCGGGCTCGGTTCCCCCGCCGGTTGTCATACCCTATCCCGACCTTGGCGAGGTGCCGCCAGAGGTTATCGCCAAGGGCGATACGGCCGTGGTCAAGCAGCCCGATGACCCTGGCACCGAGAGTGATGGCGAGGAGGAGCGCCGGCAAAATCGTGAGACTGAGTGGCTCGGCAGCACATTGCCGAGATAAACGCGAACTGAGCATGCAAGCCGGGTTGCCATTTGGCGAGCGACAGAGTATCTGTCGGGTCCTCCGAAGCGATTTCGGAACACCCTGCTTGGTGCGGGCCGCCTTAGCTCAGCCGGTAGAGCGGCGCATTCGTAATGCGTAGGTCGCGTGTTCGAGTCACGCAGGCGGCACCATTCTTCAAAGAAGTCAGCAAAAGCGCACAGGCAAGGTTGTTCTAAACCCTTGCATGTCGCGTTTTCTTCACGGGAACCGGTACCACTTCGCTCAAAATGCTCCAGCCCGAGGGCAGGCCTTGCTCGGGCGGACTGCATTCACCGCTTCGAACATGCTCTTGCGGCCCATGCGAGTGCACGGGCCGCAGCACACGGTGTTATTTCTGCAGCTCGGTCCAGATCCGCGTGTAGATCTGCTGAACCTCCGGCGGGCAGGATTCGTTGAAGACGCCCGCCGACCGGAACTGTTCGGGGATCACCACTTCCGGCGCATCGCGCATGTCCTCCGGCATATATTTCTCCGATCCTTTGATCCCGTTGGCATAGCGGGCGAAGGCTGAGATCATGCCGGCATTCTCTGGCTCCATGACGAAATTCATGAACAGCTTGGCGTTCTCGACATTCTTCGCGTCCTTGAGAATGGCGAGGTTATCCATCCAGATCGGATAGCCCTCTTTGGGATAGCCGTAGACAACATTGGGGTTCTGCAGGCGCGAGCGCATGGTCGACCCGTTCCAGTTGACGCTCGCCATCACGTCATTGGTCGCGAGCTTCTCGGTCATGCCGTAATCCATGGAGATCCATTTGGGCTTGGCTTCGAGCAGCTTGTCACGGACCTTCTTGAGAACCTCCTTATCGCCTGTGCAGGGCTTGCCGCCCATATACATGATGGCCAGTGGCATCACGTCATTCATCTCCGGCACCACATTCACCTTGCCCACGAGCTCCGGCGGCGGGTCGAGGAAAATGGCCGATGTGTTCGGGTCGCCCTTATAGGCGCTCTTGTTCACCGCAACGCCGGTGGTGCCCCATTGCCAGGGCACGGAATAGTGGCGGCCCGGATCGAAGGGCACGTTGACCCATTGCGGATCGACATTCTTGAAATTCTCCATCTGGTCGGGCCGCGATTCCAGCAGGAGGCCTTCCTTGATCCAGATGGGCAATACGCTGCCGGAGGGCACCACCATGTCGAAACCATGCCCACCCTGGCGGATCTTGGCGATCGCGGTCTCATTGGAGTCGTAATCGGTGATCGTCACCTTGACGTCGTATTTTTCCGAGAACTTCTTGATCAGGTCCGGGCTCGTATAGTTGCCCCAGTTGAAGATATGCAGTTCACCTGCGGCATTGGCCAGCTGCGTCGAAGCCAGAATGGCGGCACAGCAGATGGCGGCCTTCAATCTCAGTCGCATTGCTCCACTCCCCTGTTTCCCTGTTCAGTTGCGCTTTCGGCTCATGAGGAAAAAGAAGGTCACGACGCCGATGGATATCAGCAGGAACACGGCCGAAATCGCGTTCATCTCGGGCGTGATCACCCGCCTCAGCTGACCCAGCATATAAGTGGGCAGCGTGTCCTGTCCCGCCGATTTCACGAATTCGGTGATCACCACATCATCGAGGGAGATCACGAAGGCGAGCATGAGGCCTGCAAGAATTCCCGGCCACAACAGCGGCAGGGTTATGCGCCGGAAGGCCTGCCATGGGGTGGCATAGAGGTCGGCCGCCGCCGTCTCGAGCGAGAGGTCCATGCTCTCAAGCCGCGCCCGAATGGGCAGATAGGCAAAGGGGATGCAGAAGGCGGTATGGGCCAGCATGAGATAGCCAAGCCCTGAATAGCCGCTCCACACCTTGATGCGCGAAAAGAGGATGAGCAGGGCGACCGCCGTCACGATCTCCGGGACCATCAACGGCTGGTTGATGATGCCATATTTGACGGTGAGCCCCCGATAGGGAGCACTGCGAGTGGTGGCGATGGCCGCCATGGTCGCAACGATCGTCGCAATGGTCGCTGCAACGAATGCAATCTGGAGTGAGCGGATCGAGGCATCGATCACCTGCTGATTATTCCAGGCGGCCTCGAACCAGCGCAGCGAAAATCCCTCCCAGATCACGATCGAAGTGCCGGCATTGAAGGCATAGACCACGAGGGCGAGGATCGGGAGATAAAGCAGGGCAAAGCAGAAGAGCGCGATCGTGGTGAAGCCGGGGAGGCTGCGGACCGAGAAGGGCTTAGCCATGGTGCCCTCCGCTATTGCCCGAGGCCTTGCGCACATAGATGATGAGGGCGACCATGACGATGACCAGCAAGGTCATCGCAAGGGCCGCCCCCAGGGGCCAGTTTCTGCCCTGTCCGAATTGCAGCTCGATGAGATTGCCCAGCATCAGGTTGCGCCCGCCGCCGAGAACGCGTGGCGTCACATAGGCGCCGAGCGAGGGGATGAAGACCAGGATGGAGCCTGCGATGATGCCGGGCTTCACCAGCGGAATGATGATGCGCCTGAGGACGCTGAAGCGGGTCGCATAGAGATCATAGGCCGCTTCGATCAGGCGGAAGTCGAGCTTTTCCATCGAGGCAAATAGCGGCAAGACCATGAGGGGGAAATAGACATAGGTCATGCCGAGCAGGATCGCGAAGTCGGTATACATCATCTGGAGCGGGCTCGAGATGATGCCGAGCTTCATGAGCAGGGTGTTGATGATGCCCTCGTTGCGGATCACCTCCTGGATGGCGAAGGTGCGGATCAAAAGATTGGTCCAGAATGGAATGGTGATCAGAAACAGCCAGATCGCCCGTGTTCTTTCCGGCCGCGTCGCGATGAAATAGGCGGTGGGAAAGCCCAGAAGCAGGGTGAAGAGCGTGGTGATCAGCGACAGGCGAATGGAGCGCCAGAAGATCGAGAGATGGGCATCTGCGAGGGTCAGCGTGTCATCGAAAATGTCGCGCTGGAAGAGCACGCTCGTCCAGCCATTGCCGGAGAATTTCCAGAGCACATCCCCGTAAGGTGCCGATTCCAGGAAGGAATAGACCAGAACGATCAGCAAAGGGCCAATCGAGGCGAGCGCTATGATCAGAAGGGCCGGGGCTGTGAGGAGCCAGCGCAAGCGAATGTCACGGGCGTGGGCTTTCGCTGCGTATTCGGCTCCATTTGCCATCGGCTAATCCTTCAGAACTTGCGCCGCTCCGCTATCGATCGTAACGCCGATACGATCGCCGGGTGAAACATCCTGAACGGTGTCATGACTGTTCTGGCGGCGGAGAATGAACCGCTCGCCGCTGTCCAGCGCGATGTCGAAACGGGTATCGGTGCCGAAATAGTCGGTATTCTCAACCCGTCCCGGCAGCACGTGCTCACCGCCGAGCGGCACGATCTCCGCGTGTTCCGGCCTTATCACCACGGTGACCTTGCCGGAGGGCAGGAATTGCTCAGGCAGCGATGCATCAACCATCAGCCCGGATTTGAGCCGCACAGAAGCGCGGCCATCGGCAAGGGATACAACCTCCCCTTCGAGAAAGTTGGTCTCGCCGATGAAATCGGCCACGAAGCGCTCGGCGGGACGGTCATAGATCTCGCGCGGGCTTCCCACCTGCAGAATGCGCCCAGCCGACATAACCGCGAGGCGGTTCGACATGGTAAGCGCCTCTTCCTGATCATGCGTCACGAAGATGAAGGTGATGCCCGTCTCGCGCTGCAGGCGTTTCAGCTCGACCTGCATCTCCTTGCGCAGCTTGTAGTCGAGCGCTGACAGGGGCTCATCCAGCAGCAGCACCTTTGGGCTTGGGGCGAGCGCTCGGGCCAAGGCCACACGCTGCTGCTGCCCGCCGGAGATCTGGCTGGTCTTGCGGTTGCGGAGGGGCTCCATCTTCACCAGCCTGAGCATCTCCGACACGCGCGCTTCGACCTCCGCCTTCGGCCGGCCCAGCATCTGGAGCCCGAAGGCGATGTTTTCCGCCACGGTCATGTGGGGAAACAGCGCATAGTTCTGAAAGACGGTATTGACCGGCCGCCTATAGGGCGGAAGCGGTGCGATATCCTCACCATGCAACAGAATTTCGCCGGTGGTGGGAAATTCAAAGCCTGCGATCATGCGCAGGAGGGTTGTCTTGCCGCAGCCGGATGGGCCGAGCAGCGTAAAAAATTCATTTTCCCGAATGTCAACGAAGATCCCGTCCAGCGCCTTGACCGGCCCTTCGGCCGCCGGAAAGATCTTGCTGACGCCGCGAACCTCGATCGCATTTCGATCCGGTTGATCCGGCACTCTCAATGCCCCGTCCTCTCAGCCCCTTTTGATGAGGCGCCCTCATTCCCCATACCAGCTCACCACATGCCGCAGTGATTGGCAACTGGGGTCGACGGCTCATGGATTAGGTGCAGCGCGCCGGTGCGGTTCTGGCCAGACCATGCATGGCTGAGGCCCAGGCCTGATCGAAATAGCTGTCCCAATCAACCCCACTCGCGCAGCTCTCGCTGCCAAGCAAGATCATCATCACCGCCTCGCCCACGATGGCATGGTGCAAACGGCGTGCGATTTCAGTGGGATCTCCGTCGATCAGCAGCCCCTGCTGCTGGGCAGCGATCACGAACGGACTCATCACCTCGTGCAGCTGCCGCTTCGTCTCGCCAAATTCCGAGCAGATGATGGGAAAGCGATGGGCCTCGGCGATGCACATGCGGAACAGATCAATGCTGCCCGGCGCGATCACGATATGCAGCAGCGCCCGCGCAATCGCCCTCAGGGATGCCAAGGGCTCATTCTCCCTCACATCGATCTGCGCGACACAATCCAGAAGCCGCCGGCGTTCGAGGGCGACCGCTTCGCGAAACAGCTCCTCCTTGGAGGAAAAGCGGCGATAGATGCTGTGCTTGGCAGCCCCGCAAGCGCTCGCCACCTCCTCCATCGTGGTGGCGGCAAAGCCATTGCGCCGAAAGAGCGCAAGGGCCTCCTCCAGGATGACATCGGTGAGGGCATGCGCCTCGTGAAGACTAGGCCGACCGCGCCTCCGCCTGTCCATGCAACAACCGGTCACGGGACGCCTGGTCTTCACTGGCTTCGAAGCACCTGTCATGATCACAGCTTAGCCCAAATTGGGCTGAACTTCATGAGCCTCCGCAGGCGGCGGCGTATCAGATCGCCGTCTGTTCTGACGCCAGCTGAAAATCCTCATCACGAAGACGAAGAATACCGGCACGAAGAACACCGCGAGCACCGTCGCTGAGATCATGCCGCCCATGACGCCGGTTCCGATCGCCTGCTGGCTCGCAGCGCTGGCCCCGCTTGCAATCGCAAGCGGGACAACACCCAGTGTGAAGGCAAGCGAGGTCATGATGATCGGCCGGAAGCGGAGATGGGCCGCTTCGATCGTTGCCTCGACCAGTGATTTGCCTTCCGCCATCAGGTCCTTGGCGAATTCCACGATCAGAATCGCGTTCTTGGCGGACAAGCCGATGATCGCGATGAGACCGACCTTGAAGTAAACATCGTTCGGCATGTCGCGCAGCATCACGGCGAGGACCGAACCGATAACACCGAGCGGCACCACCAGCATCACCGCAATCGGGATCGACCAGCTCTCATAGAGAGCCGCAAGGCACAGGAAGACGAAAATACAGGACAGCGCGATCAGCAGCGGGGCCTGCGAGCCCGACTCGATCTCCTGCAGGGATTGCCCGCTCCATTCATAGCCAAAGCCCGCAGGAAGCTGCCGGGCCAGCCGCTCCATCTCGGTAATGGCATCGCCGGAGGAATATCCCGGTGCTGCCTCACCACTGATGCGCACCGAGGGATAGCCGTTATAGCCAATGATCTGGGTTGGACCCTTCTCCCAAGACACGCTCGCGAAGGCGCTGAGCGGCACCATTCCACCATTCGCATTACGCACATTCAAGCGCAGCAAATCCTCAGCCGTCATCCGGCTGATATCCTCCGCCTGAACGGTCACGCGCTGCATGCGGCCGGAATTGGGAAAATCATTCACATAGGCCGACCCAAGGCTCGTCGAGATGGCCGCATTGATATCGGCGAAGGTCACGCCGAACGTGTTGGCCTTCTCGCGGTCGATATTGAGCTCGAGCTGGGCCGCATCGGGCAAGCCTTCCACATAGACGCCGGTGAGAACCGGGCTTTGGGCGGCAGCGCCCAGCAGCTGGTCGCGGGCAGCCGAGAGCGCCTCCTGACCGCGTCCTCCGCGATCCTGAAGGCGGAACGAAAAGCCGTTGGACGTGCCGAGGCCCTGGATCGGCGGCGGCGACAATGAGAAGGCCATCGCATCCTTGATGCCCGCCATGAACATATTTCCCCGCATGGCGATGGCCTGCGCGGAATCATTCGGGCCGCGCTCGCTCCAGTCCTTCAGGGTGACAAAGGCAAGGGCAGCGTTCTGGCCGGCGCCGAGGAAGCTGAAGCCCTTCACCATGACCACGCGAGCAACGCCCGGCTCGGCCATGAAATGCTTCTCGATCTGCTCGACCACCTGCTGGGTGCGATTGGCGCTCGCCTCGGGCGGGGCGAGCACATTCACCACGATATAGCCCTGGTCCTCGTTCGGCAGGAACGAGGATGGCAAATGCATGAAGAGATAGCCCATCCCCACGACCAGAGCGGCATAGATCACCATGAACCGACCGGCGCGGCCAACCAGCCAGGCAGCGATGCCGCTATAGCCGCGGGACGTGCGGTCAAAGCCGCGGTTGAACCAGCCAAAGAAGCCGCGCCGCTCGTGATGCCCCTTCACCGGCTTTAGGAAAGTCGCACACAGAGCAGGGGTCAGCGACAAGGCCAGCAGTGCCGAGAACAGGATCGACACGACCATGGTGAGGCTGAACTGTTGGTAGATGACGCCCACCGCCCCCGGGAAGAAGGCCATGGGAATGAACACGGAGGTCAGAACCAGGGTGATGCCAATCACGGCCCCGGTGATCTGTCGCATGGCCTTGCGGGTGGCTTCCTTCGGTGGAAGCCCCTCCTCGGCCATGATGCGCTCGACATTCTCAACCACAACGATCGCATCATCGACCAGAATGCCAATGGCCAGCACCATGCCGAACATGGTGAGCACGTTGATGGAAAAGCCCATGGCGAGCATGACGGCAACCGTGCCAAGCAGGGCCACCGGCACGACAAGGGTCGGGATGATGGTGTAGCGGAAGCTCTGCAGGAACAGGAACATCACGACGAACACCAGGGCCATCGCCTCGACCAGGGTGTGCAGCACCTTCTCGATCGAGATCGCCACGAAGGGCGAGGTGTCATAGGGGATCGAATATTCGACGCCCGCCGGGAAGAACTGGGCAAGCTCATCCATGCGCGCCTTGACGGCCTTCGAGGTCGCCATCGCGTTGCCCGTGGGCGAGAGCTGGACGCCAACGGCGGCCGTGGGCTGGCCATTGAGGCGGGTTGAGAAATTGTAGTCCTGACCGCCAACCTCGATCTTGGCGACATCGCGCAGTCGCACCATCGAACCATCGGGATTGGCGCGCAATACGATGGCGCCGAACTCTTCCGGCGAGGTGAGCTGCCCCTTCACCTGCACCGTTGCGGAGATCTGCTGCGTGATCGGGTTCGGCAATGCACCGATCTGGCCAGCGGCAACCTGTGCATTCTGAGCGCGAATGGCATTGGTGATGTCGCTCGGGGTCAGCGCAAGGCCGACCATCTTCTCCGGATCGATCCAGATGCGCATGGACCGTTCCGTCGCAAAGAGCTGGGCACGGCCAACGCCGGGCACACGACGGATTTCGCTGAGAACGTTGCGGCTGACATAATCGCCAAGCCCAATGGCATCGATCGAGCCATCCGTGGAGGTGAGGGCCACCACCATGAGGAAGCCCGAGCCCGCCTGCTCAACGCGAATGCCTTGCTGTGCCACCTCCTGCGGAAGGCGGGGCTCGACCGTGGCGATGCGGTTTTGCACATCGACCTGGGCCAGCATGGGATCTGTGCCGGGCTGAAAGGTCGCGGTGATCTCGACCCGGCCGGAGGTATCCGAGGTCGACTCGAAATAGAGCAGTCCATTGGCGCCATTCAGCTCTTCTTCAATGAGCCGGGTGACGCTCTGATAGATGTTCTGCGGCGAGGCACCGGGATAGGTGGTGCTGATCGAGATCTGCGGCGGTGCGACCGATGGATATTGCGCCACAGGCATCAACGGGATGGCGATGATGCCCGCGATCACGATGAACAGGGCCACGACCCAGGCAAAGACCGGCCGGTCGATAAAGAAACTCGGCATCTGACTCTATCTTTGTTCTAGTTTGCTTGGACCGGGCTGGTGGATGCATCCGCCTGCTTACCAGGCGCAGACGCGCCTTCGCCTGCTGGAGCCCAGGCCTGAGCCTGAACCTTCATGCCGGGGCGGATCTTCTGGAAGCCTTCAACAACGACCCGCTCACCAGGCTTGAGGCCAGCATTGATCACCCACCGGTCCCCAAGCGTGCGCCCCGCCTTAACGGTCCGCAATTGCGGGATCGAGTCTTCGCCAACCACATAGACCTGAGCATGCCCGCTGGTGTCGCGCTGGACCGCTTGCTGCGGCACCGCGATGGCGTTTGGCTCGACGCCCTGCTCGACCTGAACCCGAACATACATGCCGGGCAGCAATTCGCCATCGGGGTTCGGAAACTCGCCGCGCAGCAATACCTGGCCCGTCGTCTCATCGACCGTCGCCTCCGAGAACAGGACCTTGCCCGAATATTTGTACGGGGTTCCGTCATCGAAGATGAGCTTCACCGTGGCCTCGCCCTCATTCGGCTCGCTCAAGCTTCCTGATGCTGTCGAACGTCGTAGCGCGAGGAGATCATTCACCGACTGGTTGAAGTCGGCATAGACTGGATCGAGCTGCCGGATTGTTGCGAGAGGCTCCGCACCGCTCGCGCTGACCAGCGCGCCTTCCGTGATCAAGGCACGGCCGATACGGCCGCTGATCGGCGCACGCACATCGGCATATTGGAGATCAAGGCGGGCCGCATCGAGCTGCGCCTTGGCGCTGGCCACATCGGCCTGAGCCTGGGCAAGTGCTGCAACCGCATCATCCTGCTGCTGCGTGCTCACCACGCGCTGCTTTCTCAGCTGCTCGATCCGCTCAGCTGTCTGCTGGGCCTGCAAGCGCCCCGCCTCCGCTCGTTTCAGAGCAGCCTCGGCACTCGCAACCCGGACCCGAAACGGTTCCGGATCGATGCGATAGAGGACATCGCCCTCCTTCACCTCGCTGCCTTGCTCGAAGACCCGCTCGATGACAATGCCTGAGACGCGCGGCCGTACTTCCGCGACCCTCAGGGGGGCAATACGGCCGGGGAGCTCATTGACGATGGGCAACCGCTCCGGCCGAACCGTTACCACGGAAACCGGTTGCGGCGGAGCTTCGGCCGCGGCACCCGGCGTGTCCTTGGATGCGGCCTGATCATCGCATCCGATCAGCACTGGGCTCGCAGCGGTGATCATCAACAAAGCTGCCAGAATTCGATAATATGACCGCATTCGACACCCCATCCCTCGCGCCAGCGCCATCGCTCGCACGTCTGATTCTCGTCCTTCCCTACGGAGTTTCCCCCGCCGGCCCCGCGCTTCTGCCTGTCGCTAGGATCTGCCAGCGCGGCGATGATATACGCCGGCTTGGCCGTAAAAAAAAGAACTATCTCGTTCCTTTTTTACGGCGAGCCTACTCACATCTTCGAGACGGCAAATGTCAAACCGAGTCCTGACAAAGACTCCGATCACCCAGTCCCCCGTTAAGCTATTGCGCGAAGCCCTTGTTTCGACCTGAACCATGGGCCTATGCTCGCCCGAGACTGGTAAGAGGAGGGGCTGCCATGACGCTTGTACTCTACACGACAGTGGGTGTTTCCGATTTCGACCGGGCGGTCGGATTTTACGATGCGGTGCTCGGTGCCATCGGACAGAAGCGAAAGGGCGAGCCTTCGGGCGGTTGGGCAAGCTGGGGGCCTGGCTATGATGAAGGGACCGGCTTCTACATCTGTAAGCCGTTCAATGGAGCGCCAGCCAGTGCCGGCAATGGCACGATGATCGCGTTCGCAGCTCCCAACGAAGCGGCCGTCGACAGTTTCCATGCAGCCGCTCTCGCCCATGGTGGCAGCAATGAGGGCGCGCCCGGTCCCCGGCCACAATACGGGCCCCATTTCTATGGCGCCTATGTGCGCGATCCCGACGGCAACAAGCTGGCTTGCGTCTACCACCGGCATAATGCGGGTTAACCACTGAGGCCGGAAGATTGCCGGACGAGACGGTGCCGAGTGGGCGCCGCCCTGTACTTTTGGCGCGGGCGTGCTAACTCTCCAGCTCGTGTGGCAGCTGATCAAGAAACTCATCCCCGCCGAAGCCGAGAGTGACCAGGCATTGGAACTGGCAATGGCCGCATTGCTGGTGCGGGCCAGTGTCATCGACGATGTCATCAACGAGGCTGAATTCGCGAGAATCGAAGAGGTGCTGACGCGCCGCTTCGGCCTCTCGCAAGAGGCCGTGCGAACGCTCATCGAGGAGGCGCGGCACGCCGAGGCGGAAGCCATCGACCTTTATCGCTTCACGCGAGTGGTGACCGATCACCTCGACCAGGAGGGTCGCAAGGTGTTTATCGGCATGCTCTGGGAGGTGGTTCTGGCCGATGGCAGGATTGATCCTTACGAGGAAAATCTCGTCTGGCGGGTGGCTGAGCTGATTGGGGTGTCAACCCGTGATCGGGTCACCCTGCGCAAGGCGGCCCAAGAGCGGCTTGGGCCAAGCAGACGGGCGTAAGTTGCTCCATCTCTAAAGCACCACGAGATGGTTGGGCAGTTCGTCCAAATCATCCGGCCTGGGCGGAAAATGGGCCGCGAGGATGTTTCCGCAGTCTGCAACCGCGGCCACCAAGCCATCAGCGAGGCGTCCGGCCGCGATGTCAGCGGTGAGCCGGTCTATGATCGTCTGCCAGGTCGACGGCGCAACCTTGGCGGCAATTCCCTCATCCGCCAGGATGACGGCACAGCGCTCGGCTAGAGAGACGAAGAGCAGCACGCCGGTGCGTCCCTCGGTGGTGTGAAGATTGCGCGCCAGGAACTGCTCAGCCGCCCGCCGATGAACTCTCAGCTCCCGCAATCGCTTCGGAATGACGAAACGGCGCAGGCCGGGCATGCTGAAGATCAGCGCGAGCACAATGAACAGCGCGAGCTGAAGAGTGTAAATGTCCGCCGTGCCGAACCGGGTCAGGAATATCAACGGGAACGGCAGCAGCAGCGCCGCAAGGCTCGCCCAGAGTATCGGGATGTAGATATAGTCATCGCTCTCCTGGGCCAGCACGGCGACAATCTCGCCGCTGGTCTTGCTCTCGGCCTGGGTGATCGCATCATTGATGCGCGCGGTATCGCCGGGTTTCAACATCACTCACCAACTGCCGGAGGCGCCGCCTCCACCGAAGCTGCCTCCGCCACCGGAAAATCCACCACCGCCGAAGCCGCCGCCGCCGAATCCACCGCCGAAGCCGCCAGGGGTGATGATAATGGGAAAGTTGCCACCGCCGCGCCGGCCACCGCGCGCGCCGCGGGATGCTCTGATGATCATAATGGCCACAAACAGCATGAAGAGCAGGGGGAGCAGGTCATCGAGGCCGAAATCCCTGTCATCCTGGATCTGCTGGGGGGCGGATGCGGGCTCATCGCCCTTCACCACGGCGCTGATATCGTCCACAGCGGCATTGACACCATCTGCAAAACGGCCCTGGCGAAAAGCGGGGACAATGGCGTTCTCGATGATGACCCGCGAGGTCGCATCGGTCAGCACACCTTCGAGCCCGTAGCCGACCTCGATAGAGACCTGATTTTGCGAGGGGACGATAAGCAGAAGGACACCGTTGTTCTTGTCCTTCTGCCCAAGCTGCCAGTAGCGGCCCAGCTGATAGCCGTAATCGCGGATCTCGTTGCCATCCAGTGACCGGATGATCGCCACCACGAGCTGGATACCGGTCTCACGCTCGAGCGCCTCGAGCTTGGATGAGACCTGAGCCGCCTGCTCGGGCGTCAACATCCCCGTCTGGTCAACCACCCGTCCCGTCAGCGGGGGGAAATTAGGGGCCGCATAGCACAGCGCAAACCAGAAGGTGCTCGCGGCGATCCAGACCACGAAATAGGCCAGGGCGCGCCAGACCGGGTGGAGGGGCTTGCCACCGCCGATGCTGCTGTCGCTCATTGTGGTCCAGTCCTAATCAGTTGAACTGCACCTTGGGCGCCTGCTGCTCCTCGGTCGGGATATCGAACTCCGCCATGGGCTTGGCATCGGGATAGAGGAAGCTGGCCCACCAGCGACCCGGAATCGTCAGAAGTTCGGTGTTATAGCGCCGGACCGCCTCGATATAGTCGCGCCGGGCGACCGCGATACGGTTTTCGGTTCCTTCGAGCTGCGATTGAAGCGCAAGGAAGTTCTGGTTGGACTTAAGGTCAGGATAGTTCTCAACGACCGCAAGCAGGCGGGACAAGGAACTGCCCAAAGCATCCTGCCGCTCCTGGAATTGCTTCACCAGGTCGGGATTGTTCAGCGCGTCCGGCGGCAGGGTCATCTGCGTGGCCTTGGCCCGCGCCTCCACCACCGATGTGAGCACGTCCTTTTCCTGGGCCGCATAGCCCTTCACCGTCTCGACGAGATTGGGAATAAGATCTGACCGCCGCTTGTATTGGTTGAGAACTTCGCTCCATGCGGCCTTGGCCTGCTCCTGATATGTGGGAATTGTATTAATTCCGCATCCAGACAGCAACACAAATGTAAATAATGTAGCGAAGACAAGAGACAGCTTGCGCGCGAGATCCATCATATGACTGATCCTTGAGAACATATCGGCGCAGAAGCCGACACTGTATTCATTATAGGGGCTTTAGATTGGTATTTTCTTGACTCGCACCTGACCGCCACAGACTCAGCACCGTGCCCGACGCATTTTGTCACGAGCTGTACTCGTCTCGTTGGCGTGCTGACTGAGTCGTGCGGGCTTTTAGCTGATCGTTAACGGTTTGGGAAGCGGGGCCTTAAGGCAATTGGAGATAGACTCGGACAGCGTTGGCAAATCGTCATCGTTTCCACCTATGCCCAGACAAATCGATTGGCGTCTGCTTTGGCCCGGTTTAATAGGCGCTACTGATCGGCCATTCGGACGCGCTCGCCGTCCCGTCATGGATCGCGCTCATGATCAATGCCTACATGCTCACCAATGGAACGCTGGCCCGGATCAACTGGTCGCCGAAAGATGCCCTGCCAGACACGGTCATCTGGATCGACCTTCAAAATCCGACAGCGGATGAAGAGACCTGCGTCGAGACCGCATTGGGCGTTGACATTCCAACCCATGAGGAAATGTCCGAGATCGAGGTCTCGAGCCGACTTTACCAGGAGGATAATGCTTACTTCCTGACCGCTGCCGTGCTGTCGCGGGCCGATACGGGCTCACCCTCGCTCGAGCCGATCACCTTCGTGCTCATCGGCCATCGCCTCGTGACGGTGCGCTATTCCGATCCCATGCCGTTCCGCGCCTTCGCCGCCCAGGTTCAACGGCCCGGCTATGGCGTCGTCACCGGAGAAGGCGTGCTCGCCGGGTTGCTCGATGCGATCACTGACCGAATCGCCGACTTGCTCGAGGCGACGCAGCGAACCCTCGATGGTGTTGCCCAGGAGATCTTCTCGAAGGAGGATCCGGCGCGCGGCAGCCACGGAATTGACTACCAAGACGTGCTGCGGCGCGTTGGCACGAGCCAGGTGCTGGTCAGCCGGGTTCGCGAAAGCCTGCTCACGCTCTCGCGGTTGAGCGCTTTTCTAAGCCGACCCGGTGGTCAAAAGGCGGATAAAGCCCTGGCGCGCAGCTTCAAGACCGTGGCCCGTGACGTCATGGCCTTGTCGGATCATGCCCTGTTTCTCACCAGCAACATCAATTTCATGCTGGATGCAACGCTCGGCATGATCAATATCGAGCAGACCGGCATCATCAAGATCTTCTCGGTGGCCGCGGTGGTCTTCCTGCCCCCCACCTTGATCGCCTCGATCTACGGCATGAATTTCTCTTTCATGCCGGAGCTGCATTGGTCATTCGGCTATCCCTTCGCGATCGGACTCATGGTCCTCTCCGCGATTCTGCCTTATGTCTATTTCAAGCATAAGCGCTGGCTTTGAGCTGCGGGTTCACCGGGCAAGCGAGCGATATTCGGGATTGGGCCGCATATCGACCGCGGAGGCCATGCGGTTCGACATATTGAAGAAGCTCGCGACCGCCGCGACGTCCCAGATATCGCGGTCGCTGAGGCCCTGCCGCCGCAGGGCTTCCCGATCGGCTTCCTCGATCTCGTGAGGCCGTTCCGTCAGTTTCACCGCAAAATCGAGCATGGCCTTCCGGCGCGGATCAAGATCCGCCGCCCGGTAGTTCATGGCGATCATCTCGCCAAGCTCCGGATCATTCGACAGCTGACGAACAGCCGCCCCGTGCGCGGTGAGGCAATAATAGCAATGGTTCACCGAGCTGACGGCCACCGCGATCATCTCACGCTCGAGCTTCGTCAAATTCGAATCCCCAAGCATGAGATCATTATACATATCGATGAAGGCCTGCAGCTTTGCTGGATCGAATGCATAGGCCTTCAGCACATTGGGAATGAAACCCAGCTTCTCCTCGCATTTGGCAAAATAGCTCTGCTGTCGCTCCGTCAGCTCGCCTTGCTTCGGCAGATCCAGCGCCATCACCTTATCGCTCGCAGCCATCATCCGAACCCTCTGTTGACCCAGCACAGTCTGAGACTGACAGCCGATGCTGGCGCGATCAATCTTGCCATGCCTGATCAAAAACCCGGCATGGCTGCCCATGCCTGGCTAAAATCTAGGCATACTGAGCGCCAAAAGCTGCACCCGGTCGTGGCCGGCGCCAGGTAAGTCCCCCGCTGCAACGGCTTTTCTGCCAAACCATCGCCGTGGCACGAAGGTTGATTCCCCTCCTCACGGTCATAGCAGCGCGTCGATATTGGCCTGACATTGGGGACCGGCGCGCAAAGGGGAAAGTCCAAACAACCATGCAGCCAATTAGGAAGATTACGGCAGGCCTTGCCTCACTCATTCTCGCGATTGCCGCCTTCAGTTGGCCGGCCGCAGCACAGGATGCAACGCCAAGCCTCAATTCCGGTGATACGGCCTGGATGCTCACATCGACGGTCATCGTGCTGATGATGACGATCCCCGGCCTTGCCCTGTTCTATGGCGGTCTTGTCCGCAAAAAGAATGTTCTCTCCACACTCATGCAGAGCTTCACGGCCTGCTGCCTCTTGACGATTGTCTGGATGGTGATCGGCTATTCTCTCGCCTTCACCGATGGAGGAGCCGTCAATGCCTATGTGGGCGGCCTCAGCAAGATGTTCCTCGCAGGCGTGGAAAAAGCGGCGCTCAGCGGCACGATCCCCGAGACGGTCTTCATGACCTTTCAGATGACCTTTGCGATCATCACCCCGGCGCTCATCTGCGGCGCCTTTGCTGATCGCATGAAGTTTTCCGCTTTGCTGTGGTTCCTGGCGATCTGGCTGATCGTGGTCTATGCGCCGATCACGCACTGGGTGTGGGGCGGTGGCTTCCTCGCCGGCGATGGGGTGCTTGATTTTGCCGGTGGCACGGTCGTGCACATCAATTCGGGCATTGCCGCTCTGGTGGCAGCCCTCGTGCTGGGCAAGCGCATCGGCTATCCGACAGAGCCAATGGTGCCCCATAATCTCGTGCTCAGCCTGATCGGCGCGTCCATGCTGTGGCTCGGCTGGTTCGGCTTCAATGCCGGCTCGGCCGTTGGCGCCAATGCGACCGCGGGCATGGCGATGGCGGTCACCCAGATCGCCGCCGCGGCAGCAGCGCTCGCCTGGATGTTCGCGGAGTGGGCCACGCACAAGAAGCCCAGTGTTCTCGGCATCATTTCGGGCGCCGTGGCAGGGCTTGTGGGCATCACGCCAGCGGCCGGCTTCGTCGGCTTTGTCGGGGCCCTCTGGATCGGAATTGCCTGCGGCCTCATCTGCTTCTGGGCAGCAACCAGCCTCAAGCGCGCCCTTGGCTATGACGACTCGCTCGATGTGTTCGGCATTCACGGCGTGGGCGGCATCGTCGGCGCCATACTTACCGGCGTCTTTGCGGTGGAGGCCATTGGCGGCACGCCCGGGGCGCTCGAAGGCAATGTCGGGCAGATCTGGACGCAGATCTGGGGAATTCTCGCCACCGTCATCTGGAGCGGTATCGCAACCTTCGTGATCCTCAAGGTCATCGATCTCGTGATCGGATTGCGTGTCAGCCGGGAGACCGAGATCGACGGGCTCGACCTCAACCTGCACGGGGAAGTGGTCCCGTAATCAACAAGCTCCACTCAGGCGGCAAGCTTTCCAGCAGCTTCCGCCTGACCCCGTCGGGGAGGCCCCAGGATTGGTTCCCCTTCCAGTCCTGGGGCTTGTCATGTGTGGAATTCCGGAGAAGGCCAGATAGGTATTTACGCCTTCTTAACCATACGGGCCCATGCTGCCGGCTTGGTACAGGTGTCCGGATTCTTGCTTCTTCCGTGCAAAGAACGTGAACCGCGGCGCTAGATGTGGCCCTCGCGACAAGGTGTGCTTTGCGTGGATTGCGCATATGCCTTTCCGAGCTGCAAACTGCATGCGGGTGAGAGGGAATGGCGCGTAGAAAGCCATTGAAGGCTGACAGTTCGCCGGTGCCGGCAAAGCTGAAGGTCTTCATGCGAAACCGGTTATCGGAACTCGGCGGGCTCGCCCTGCTCGCCGCTGCGATGGTGATGGCGCTGAGCCTGGCGAGCTGGTCGGTGAATGACCCGAGCCTCAATCACGCGGTCGACACGCCTCCGCGCAACTGGCTCGGCTATCCCGGTGCGATCGCCGCCGATATGGCTATGCAGCTGTTGGGGCTGGCCGTGCTCATCCTGCTCACCCCGGCAATCGCCTGGGGAACCCGGCTCGTGAGCCATCACCCGATCACCCGGATCATGCGGCGCCTGATCAGCTGGGCGCTGGCGGTGATCCTGGGCGCAGGCATGTTCACGCTCCTGGCAAGGCCGGGATCCTGGCCATTGCCGACGGGACTTGGCGGGCTTACCGGCGATCTTGTGGGCGATACGCTGACAGCCCTCCTAGGTGTGGTCCTCGGTCACAGCCTCGGTGCATTTCTCTCGGCCATTCTGCTCGGATTGGTGATGGTCTTTGCCTTGTGCCATGCCTGCATGGTGGACACGGAAACCGTGCTGAGGCTCGCAAGGGTGTTCGGCGAGGGGGCGTATGATGCTGCCGAGCGCTTTGCGGGTGGCCTCTCGCATCTGTTCCTGCGGAGCCAGACCTTGCTCGGCAGGCGCCGCCATGCGGTCGCGGGTCCCGTTTCGAGCTTTGCCAGCCGGCTGATACCAGGTCGCTCGCCGCGGACCGCTTCCGCCTATGCCCGCTCCGCTTTGGATGCACTCAAGCAACACATTCCGCCAGGGGCGGATGAGGGCGAGATCGATCTGCCAGCGCCCCTGGTGCGCGCAAGTGGCGATCGGGTCGAGCCTGTTCTCGTGCGGGCCTATGGATCCGGCGGCGACAATGCCGGCTTCGACAATCAGGGGCTAGAAGGCAGCGAGACTGGCGATGGCTGGGGCCTCGATTCTCCCGAAGCGGACGAGGACTATATCGGGCGCGAGCGTGGCACAGACGGTGCCCAACTCATTTCCCGCACCGATGCCCCCCTTAAACCCGGCCGGCGAGCCCGGAAGGAGGCCCAACCCTCCTTCCCTTTTGCCCAGGAAAGCACATTTGAATTGCCACCGCTCGCCCTCTTGAGCGAGCCCAAGCAGCAGCGCCGCGGGGTCGAGCTCAGTGACGATGCCCTTCAGCAGAATGCCCGGATGCTCGAGGGCGTGCTGGAAGATTTCGGGGTGCGGGGACAGATCATCAATGTTCGCCCGGGGCCTGTGGTCACGCTCTATGAGCTCGAGCCGGCCCCCGGCATCAAATCGTCCCGGGTGATCGGCCTTGCGGATGATATCGCCCGCTCGATGAGCGCAATTTCCGCCCGTGTCGCTGTGGTTCCCGGCCGCAATGTGATCGGCATCGAGCTTCCCAACTCGCGCCGCGAGACGGTGTTCCTGCGCGAGCTGCTCGCTTCCGACGCCTTCGAGAAGACCAACCAGGATCTTGCTTTGGCGCTCGGCAAGAATATCGGGGGTGAGCCAGTCTTTGCCGACCTTGCCCGCATGCCGCACCTTCTGATCGCGGGCACCACCGGCTCGGGCAAATCCGTCGGGATCAACACCATGATCCTGTCGCTGCTCTACCGTCTGCCGCCCGAGAAATGCAAGCTCATCATGATCGACCCCAAAATGCTGGAACTGTCGATCTATGAGGGCATTCCGCATCTTCTAACCCCTGTGGTCACCGACCCCCATAAGGCGGTCGTCGCGCTCAAATGGGCGGTGCGGGAGATGGAAGACCGCTACCGGAAGATGTCCAAGGTGGGTGTGCGCAATATCGACGGCTTCAACACCCGCGTGGAGCAGGCCGCGAAAAAAGGTGAGACCCTGACCCGGGTGGTGCAGACCGGTTTCAACCCGGAGACGGGCGAGCCCATCTACGAGCAGGAAGAGATGCCGCTTGCGCCCCTGCCCTTCATCGTCGTCATCGTGGACGAGATGGCCGATCTGATGATGGTCGCGGGCAAGGATATCGAAGGAGCAATCCAGCGGCTCGCCCAAATGGCACGTGCCGCCGGCATTCATCTGATCATGGCCACTCAGCGCCCCTCGGTCGATGTGATCACCGGCACGATCAAGGCCAATTTCCCGACTCGCATCAGCTTCCAGGTCACATCCAAAATCGATAGCCGTACAATCCTTGGTGAACAGGGCGCGGAACAGCTGCTCGGCCAAGGCGACATGTTGTACATGGCAGGCGGCGGCCGCATCACGCGCCTTCATGGCGCCTTTGTTTCGGATCAGGAAGTAGAAAGCATCGTCGATCACTTGAAATCACAGGCAGCTCCCGAATATCTGCAGGACATCACTGAGGAGATCGAGAACGACAGCGGGGCAGGGCCATTGGCCGATGCAGGTGCTGTGGATGACTCAGATGATATCTACGCGCAGGCGGTCGCTGTGGTGCTTCGGGATCGCAAGGCGTCAACCAGCTACATCCAGCGCCGGCTGCAGATCGGCTATAACCGGGCAGCGTCACTGATCGAGCGGATGGAGCAGGAAGGCATCATCAGCCCTGCCAATCATGCGGGCAAGCGAACAATCCTGGTCGGCGAAGGCCGGGATGCGGAGGACTAGAGCATTTTCGCGCGAAGCCGTTACCTGCGTGACGAAAGTGCGACCGAGCAAGAGGTGGAGCGGTTTCGCAGACCGGAGAGAAGCGAAAACGCTCTAGAAGAAGTGTTTTGGCGGATGGAGCTCTTCATGGGCAGCACGAGATCCGCCATGACCAGATCGACCGAATGGAGCGAGAAACGGCCATGTTCACCATTGCCATCCGGCGCGCACCACGCGCCCTGAAATCTGTCTTTGCAGCTGGGGCTCTTGCGCTGGCAACAATCGCCGTGACGGGCAGCGCCGTTTCGGTCGCACCCGCGCTCGCGGCGCCCGCCCCGAGACTGACGGCGGATCAGGCGAAGTCTGTGCAGAGCGTCTCTGACTATTTCAACCGTTTCTCGAACATTCAAGGCGAGTTCGTTCAAGTTGGCCCCAAGGGCCATGTCTCCCAGGGTCTGTTCTATATTAGCAAGCCTGGCAAGCTGCGCTTCGAATATGCCCCGCCCAATCCCTTCCTCGTGGTGGCAGACGGCAGCTATGTCATCGTGGCCAACAAGAAGAACGAGAAGACGGACTATTATCCCCTGTCCAAAACACCGCTGCAGCTGGTGCTCGCGCCGAAGGTGAACCTGCTCGATGAGGCCAAGGTGGTCGATGTGAAGCGGCAGGATAACCTGGTCGCCATCACGCTCGAGGATAAGTCGGCCTTCGTGCCGGGGCAGCTCATTCTCGTCTTCGATGAGCAGAAACCCGAGCTCGTTCAATGGATCATCGTGGATGGAGATGGCAATCGCACGACCATCTCTCTCTCCAATATCACCACCAACGTGGCCCCCGATCCCAAGTTGTTCGTGTTCAATGCTCCGCGCCGGATTGATACGCGCGAGCGGCGCTAAACCGATTCTTCTGAGAGAATCAAGGGGATGGCCGGCGTTTGCAGGAAATATTCACTCAATCACGAAATTTTTTTCAAGAGAGTGATTGAAACGCAACAGGCAATGGGCCATTTATGGGGGGTAGCGGTTGTTTCCCCCTCTCTCTCAATGGCCAAACTGCCCCCCGCTCGATTGGCCATAGAAACAGCTGCTAAAGCGTCGGTATCCCCTCCCGACGCAGAAAGCGCACAAGCGCTGGGCGCCCGGGCCCCCGACCGGGCGCCCTTTCTTTTTGGAGCAGCCCTTGCGCTCCATGCCGCCGCCCGCTAGAGCTCTCCTGCATCTTCTTAGAGACAGTAGGACCTCCCGAGCAAAGAATGCGACTGAAGATCGCCACCTGGAACATCAACTCGGTGCGGCTGCGCATCGGGCTTGTCGAGCGCTTCCTCAGGGATCACCAGCCGGACATTCTCTGCCTGCAGGAAATCAAATGCGTGGATGGCAGTTTTCCCACCCGCATGTTTCACAGCCTCGGCTATAGCCATATCGCCTTACGTGGGCAGAAGGGCTATCATGGGGTTGCGACGATCTCGAAGGTGCCATTCCTCGACGTCACCCACCGTCTCTTCTGCGAGAAGGATGACGCGCGCCATATCTCGGTTGTGATCAACGGCGCCCAATCCCCTGTCGTTCTTCACAATTTTTATGTGCCAGCCGGGGGTGATGAGCCCGACCCGGTGATCAACGACAAGTTTGCTCACAAGCTCGCCTTCCTCAAGGAGATGCAGAGCTGGTTTGCGGATGCGAGCGCGCATCCGTTGCCTATGGTCATGGTCGGCGATCTCAATATCGCACCGCTCGAAACGGACGTCTGGTCCCACAAGCAGCTGCTCAAGGTGGTGAGCCATACCCCGATCGAGGTTGAGCATCTCGATGCAGTGCGTGCTGCCCATGATTGGGTGGATCTGGTGCGCTGTCACATTCCACCGGAGCAGCGGCTTTATACGTGGTG
This sequence comes from Rhodoligotrophos sp. CJ14, assembly GCF_038811545.1. Taxonomy (GTDB): domain Bacteria; phylum Pseudomonadota; class Alphaproteobacteria; order Rhizobiales; family Im1; genus Rhodoligotrophos; species Rhodoligotrophos ferricapiens. The sequence continues at coordinate 2,873,117 of NZ_CP133319.1, read as the reverse complement.
GAGCTACCGGGCCCGCGACTGGGCCGCCGCCGATAAAGGGCGCCGGCTCGACCATATCTGGGCAAGTCGGGCCCTGGAAACCAAATGCACGGCGGCCCACGTGGTGCGGGATGCCCGAGGCTGGCCTCAGCCCTCAGATCACGTGCCCGTCATCGCGGAATTCGATCTGGCCTGAGCCCACGCCGCTTGACGTCTTTACGGATATACCTGGCGCTACTGAGAGAAGAAGGCACCGAGCCTGATCTGGATATTGTCGGCCACCTCAAGTGCTGCGCGCTCCACCGCATTGCGATGGGCCTGCAGATTGGCAAACTCCGACGGCACGCGGTCATATGAGACCCGCGAGAAGGTCTCGCCACTGAGGATGCTCGCCCCCGTGCTGAGATCGACCAGACGATAGGCAACGGTGAGCGTATAGGACATCCGGTTGACGTCGGTATTGCGCTCGATCGAGATGTCGAAGTCGCTCTCGGCCAAGCTGAAGTCGAGCCGGTAGCGCTCGGGCTGCCCCTGGCCGACCGGTGCGATCCGGTCAAGCAGCGCATTGCGGACGAGCTGACCCGGCCGGCTGTTCTGCTCGGCAACGGCTATCCCAGCAAGCGTCACCGCAACGGAAGACCCACCGGCTTGCGTGGCATACATGGGCTTGAACCCGCAGCCCGCAAGCGGCAGACCTGCCAGAGCGAGTATCACGGCGAGTGCCGCTCGCGCGCGACGATTTGCCAAGAGTATCCCCTCTATTGGTCAGACCGGCCGCCCCGCGCGGCCGGATCATCGGCTTTCCCTGCGATACCAGCCGCTAGGCTCACCGCAAGCTCATCACACCACGACATTCACGATCCGATCGGGCACGACGATCACCCGTCTCACCGGCTTATCACCGATCGCCCGGCGGACATTATCAAGCTTCAACGCGGATGCTTCAATCTCATCCTTTGCAGCACCGCGCGGAATGGTGAGATCATCACGCCGCTTGCCATTAACCTGCACGGCGATGGTTACCGTATCATCCACAATGAGCTCGGCATCCGCCTCCGGCCACGTCACGTGGGCGAGCAGCGTGTCGTGCCCGAGCACCTGCCAGCAGGCCTCGGTCACATGCGGCATCATCGGATTGGCGATCTGAACCATGATCTCCGCCGCTTCACGCAAAGCCCAGGCGAGATCGGGCTCGGGCTTCACGTCGGTGCGGATAGCCCCCTGCATCGTGTTGGCGAGCTCGTAGATGCGGGCGATCGCCCGATTGAACCGCAGGCCCTCAATGTCCTGGCATACCGCGTGCAGCGCCCGATGCGCAGCTTTGCGGATGCCCAGCGCCTCCTGTCCGAAGGCTTTCGGCATTTCACCGCGGGCAGGCGTCGTCTCGGCGATCTCATTCACCATCCGCCAGAGGCGCTGGATGAAGCGATAAGCGCTTTCGGCGCCAGCTTCCGTCCATTCCATGTCGCGCTCGGGCGGCGTATCCGATAGCATGAACCAGCGGGCCGTATCGGCACCGAACTGCTCGATGATCGCTTCCGGGTCCACCACATTGCGCTTCGATTTGGACATGGACTCAACCGGTCCTACCGTGACCGGCTCGCCTGTCTTGGCATGAACGGCGCCGTTCTCGCCAAGCACCACCTCTTCCGGGTAGAGCCACCGGCCTTGCGCATCCTTATAGGTCTCATGACACACCATACCTTGCGTGAAGAGGCCGCTGAACGGCTCGTCGAGATTGATGTGACCGGTGCGCTTCATGGCGCGCACAAAGAAGCGTGAATAGAGCAGATGCAGGATCGCGTGTTCGACACCGCCAATATACTGGTCGACCGGCATCCAGTATTGAGCCGCCTCCGGTGTGACCGGGATTTCCGCCTGCGGCGAGCAGAAGCGGGCGAAATACCAAGCCGAGTCGATGAACGTATCGAACGTATCCGTTTCCCGCGTCGCATCAGCCCCGCAAGTTGGGCATTTCACATATTTCCAGGTCGGGTGATGGTCGAGTGGATTGCCGGGTCTGTCGAAGGTCACATCCTCCGGCAGGGTGACCGGAAGCTGTTCTTTGGGCACAGGCACGACGCCGCATTGCGGACAGTGGATGACTGGCACCGGACAGCCCCAGTAGCGCTGGCGTGAGACACCCCAATCGCGCAGGCGGAAATTGACGGTGCGCTCACCTGTGCCATTGGCCTCCATGCGCCGGGCGACTTCGGCCTTTGCATCGGGAACGCTCATCCCGTCCAGGAAATCCGAATTGATGAGGACGACCGCGTCCCCTTCCGTATCGGTAAATGCCTCATCCCCAATGATGAAAGTGGCAGGGTCCACGTCACGCGGGGCGACAACCGGCAATACAGGCAAGCCATACTTACGGGCGAAATCGAGGTCGCGCTGGTCATGGGCGGGGCAGCCGAAGATCGCCCCTTCCCCATAGCCCATCAGCACGAAATTGGCGGCATAGACCGGCAGCCTAACCTCCGGCCGGAAGGGGTGGCGCGCATAGATGCCAAGCGGCATGCCGCGCTTTTCCGCCCGCTCGATTGCTTCCTCGCTGGTGCCGAGTGCTGCACAGTCCGCACGGAAGGCGGCAATCTCAGGCGACCGCTCGGCCAGATCGCGCGTGAGCTCATGGTCGGCAGCAACCGCACAGAAGCTCGCGCCGAAGATCGTATCATGCCGCGTGGTATAGACCGTCAGCCGCTCGTCCAGCGGGGTTCCATCCTCACGCTCGAGCGCGAAGGAAAAGCGCAGGCCCTCGGATCGACCGATCCAGTTGCGTTGCATGAGGCGCACTTTTTCCGGCCAGCGCTCGAGCGTGTCGAGCGCGTCCAAGAGCTCCTGAGCATAGTCGGTGATCTTCAAGAACCACTGCGCGAGCTCGCGCTTTTCAACCGGCGCGCCCGAGCGCCAGCCCTTCCCATCGATCACCTGCTCATTGGCGAGCACCGTGTTATCGACCGGGTCCCAATTGACCATGGAGACCTTGCGCTCGACCAGCCCTGCCGTGAGGAAATCGAGAAACATCGCCTGCTCATGGCGGTAATAGGAGGGATCGCAGGTGGCCAGCTCCCGGCTCCAGTCGAGCGACAGACCCATGAGCTTCAGCTGGCGACGCATGGTCGCGATATTGTCGTAGGTCCATTTCGCGGGATGGATGCCGCGCTCGATGGCCGCGTTCTCGGCGGGCATGCCGAATGCATCCCAGCCCATGGGATGGAGCACGTTGAAGCCCTTGGCCCGCTTATAGCGTGCGGTCACATCGCCCATGGTATAGTTGCGCACGTGCCCCATATGGATGCGCCCGGAGGGGTAAGGGAACATCTCAAGCACGTAATATTTAGGCTTGTCAGAGCCTTCGCTCGCCTCAAAGCAGCGTTTCTCCTCCCACTGCTTCTGCCAATGGGGCTCGGTCACACGCGGATTGTAGCGTTCCATCAGGATCGGCCTTGTTTCGTGCCGCAGAATGGTTAGGAAAAAGGCGGCTGGCTGCTCGACTTACACGGACTTTATGGGCCCTGCAAGTCGCGGCCTTGCTTAAAGCATGCTGCTTAGGCCAGGAAAGGACAAATGGTGACACTTGCCTCCGGTTCAATTGCTCATCGAGGCCTTGCCGATGTGATTGCGAGGATCGAAGCGGCCTGCAAAGCGGCGAACCGCTCGGCCCAGGATGTCACCCTCATTGCGGTCTCCAAGACCTTCGAGCCCGAGGAAATCGTGCCGGTTATCGAGGCGGGCCAAAGGGTGTTCGGCGAGAACCGGGTACAGGAGGCGAAATCGAAATTTCCGCACCTATGCGAGCGTTTTTCCGATATTGAGCTTCACCTCATCGGGCCGTTGCAGACGAACAAGGTGAAGGAGGCCGTAGCCCTGTTCGATGCGATCCATACGGTCGACCGACCAAAGCTCGCAGCAGAGCTTGCCAAGGAGATGGAGAAGCAAGGGCGCAGGCCCAAGCTGCTCGTGCAGGTCAATACGGGGGCCGAGCCGCAAAAGGCCGGCGTGCTGCCTCAGGATGCGGACGCATTCCTCAAATCCTGCCGGGAGGAATGGGGGCTTGAGATCGCGGGCCTCATGTGCATCCCGCCAGTTGAGGAAGAGCCGGCGCTTCACTTCGCGCTGCTCGACAAGATCGCCAAACGGAATGGACTGGCCGAGCTCAGCATGGGCATGAGCGGTGATTTCGAGACCGCGATTGCTTTCGGCGCCACCTATGTGCGCGTGGGCAGTGCAATATTCGGCGCGCGAGCCTATCCTGCGACCCCAGGCTAACAAGCAGAGCGTGTCGCATTCGGCTTAACCACCGTCGCTGCGCCTTGTGCCTTCCCTTATGCCGCCCCTATTCTCGGGATCAGCGAGACATACTGGGACAGGGCGGTTTCATGAAAAGCCAAGCACGGGTGGTTGTGATCGGAGGCGGCGTGGTCGGCGTATCCACGCTCTATCACCTGGCCAAGAAGGGCTGGCCGGATGTGGTGCTGGTCGAGCGCAAGGAGCTGACCTCCGGTTCCACATGGCATGCCGCGGGGCTACTGCCTCTGTTCAACATGAGCTATTCGGTTGGGCAGATCCATAAATATTCCGTGGCCCTCTACAGGACGCTGGAGGAGGAAACCGGCCAGCATGTAGGCTTCAGGCAAGTTTCCAACATCCGCCTCGCACGCACCAGGGACCGGTGGGACGAGTATATGTATTACGCCGGCATCGCCAAGACGATCGGCGTCAAGGTCAACGTGCTCACGCCAGAGCAGGTCAAGGAAATCTGGCCGCTGGCGGTCACCGATGGGCTGCTCGGTGCCATCCAACATCCCGATGACGGCTATATCCAGCCGGCTGATTTAACCCAGGCGCTCGCCCGCGGCGCTCGTAACCGGGGTGCGGAAATCTATCGCAACACGACCGTCATGGGCATCGAACAGAAGCCGAATGGCGAATGGCTGGTGAAGACGGACAAGGGCGACATCACCGCCGAACACGTGGTCTCGGCCAGCGGCAATTTCGCAAGACGCACCGGCGCCATGGTCGGGCTCGACATCCCCGTCATACCGGTCGAGCATCAGTATATCGTCACCGAGCCCCACCCGGCGATCATCGAGCGGCAAAAGGCCGGTCTGCCCGAGATGGGTGTGCTGCGGGAATCCGACAGCTCCTGGTATATGCGCGAGGAGAATGGCGGATTACTGCTGGGGCCCTACGAGGTGGGCGCACCGGTCTGCTATGTGGACGGCCCGGGGGATCAATCCGAATATGAGCTGTTTCAGGAGGACCTCGAACGGCTCGAGCCTCATATCGAAACGGCCATCGCGCGGGTGCCGGCCTTTGGTGAGGTCGGCATCAAGAAGGTCTATAACGGGGCGATTGCCTATACGCCGGACGGTTCGCCCATTATCGGCCCGGCCTGGGATCTCAAGAATTTCTGGCTGAACGAAGGTCATTCCTTCGGTGTGACCGCAGCGGGCGGCGCCGGCTGGCAGCTTGCGGAATGGATCATCGAAGGGGAGCCCTCGATCGACATGATGGGCGTTGATCCCCGGCGCTTTGGTCCTTACGCCACACACGGCTATCTCAAGCGGAAAAATGAGGAGGCCTATGCCAATGTGTTCACCGTGCACTATCCCGATGAGGAGCGCGCGGCGGCGCGGCCGCTGAAACGCGCGCCCTGCTATGATCGCATGAAGGCGCTGGGGGCGGTGTTCGGCTCGGTCTATGGCTGGGAGCGCCCGAACTGGTTCGCCCCGAAAGACTTGAGCCTCTCTGCGGAGGATCTCAACCAGCCGAGCACCTTGCTGCATGAAAATCATCCCCCGGCAAAGCCGGGCGAGCCCATTCGCGAGAAATGGAGCTTCCGGCGGTCGAACTATTTCGAGCATGTCGGGCGCGAGGCGCGTCATGTGCACGAGAGCGTCGGGCTTCTCGACATGTCGGCCTTTGCCAAGTTCGAGGTCTCGGGGCCCGGTGCAGAAGCCTGGCTCGACCATCTTGTCGCCAATCGTATCCCGAAGAAGGTCGGACGTATCGCGCTCACCCATATGCTCTCGCAAAATGGCGGGGTCCGCTCCGAATTCACCATCTATCGGGCAGGACCGCAGAGCTTCTATCTCGTTTCCGCCGGCGCGCTTGAGCGGCATGATTATGACTACTTGCAGAAGAACCTGCCAAGGGATGGGAGCGTTCGGCTCACCAAGGTCACGAGCCAGTATGGCGTGCTGGTGCTGGCCGGCCCGCACTCCCGCGATGTGCTGGCCAAGCTCACCGATACGGATCTCTCCAATGCCGCCTTCCCATGGCTCTCGGGCAAAATGATCAATGTCGACATCGCCTCGACCCTGGCGATCCGCGTCAATTTCGTCGGTGAGCTCGGCTGGGAGCTGCATCATCCGATCGAAATGCAAAATACCATCTTCGATGCAGTGATGGCGGCTGGTGCCGAGTTCGATATCAAGCCCTTCGGCATTCGCGCCATGGACTGCCTGCGGCTCGAGAAGTCATACCGATTGATCCCACGGGAGCTCTCGATCGAATATTCCGCCCTCGAATCGGGTTTGCACAAATTCGTCAGCTTGAATAAGGGCGACTTTATCGGCCGGAATGCCTTGGCCGAATGGCAGGCGCGGGGTTTCCGCAACCATCTCGTCACGCTTGAGGTACATGACGTGACGGACGCGGATGCCCGCGGCTCCGAGCCAGTCTACAGGAACGGCAAGCTGGTTGGACGCGCGACGTCGGGCGGATATGGCTGGCGGGTCGGCAAGTCCCTGGCCATGGCAATGGTCCCACCCGACATGGCCGAGATCGGCAATAGCTTCGAGATCGAGATTTTGGGCAAGCGGCATGGCGCGACGGTCATACCGGAGTCACCATTCGATCCCGAGAACGAACGGCTGCGTGCCTGATCGGATCGCACCCGTTCTGAGAATTGTTTCACGTGAAGCAAGCCTGGCTCAGATGAGCCGGGGCTTGCTCGTCAGGCACTCTTCTTGGTCTTTGCCCGGTTATTGACGAGGTCGTCGACCACGCTCGGATCAGCCAAAGTTGAGGTATCCCCGAGATTGGCGAAGTCATCCTCGGCGATCTTGCGGAGGATACGCCGCATGATCTTGCCCGAACGGGTCTTGGGCAGGCCCGGTGCGAACTGGATAACATCGGGCGAGGCGATCGCGCCGATCTCATTGCGCACCCATTGGCGTAGCTCCGCCCGCAGCTCCTCGCTCGGCGTCTCACCCGCCATCAAGGTCACGTAGCAATAGATACCCTGGCCCTTGATGTCGTGGGGAAAGCCGACAACAGCCGCCTCGGAGACTTTGGGGTGAGAGACGAGCGCTGATTCGACCTCGGCCGTGCCCATGCGATGGCCGGAGACATTGAGAACGTCATCGACCCGGCCAGTGATCCAGTAATATCCATCCGCATCCCGGCGGCAACCATCGCCGGTGAAATACTTACCCTTGTACGTCGCGAAATAGGTCTGCACGAAGCGGTCATGGTCGCCATAGACCGTGCGCATCTGCCCCGGCCAGGAATCGAGTATGACCAGATTGCCCTGAGTCTCGCCCTCAAGGACATTGCCATCGGCATCAACAACGGCCGGCTTGATGCCGAAGAATGGCAGGGTCGCCGAACCAGGCTTAAGAGCCATGGCGCCAGGCAAGGGCGAAATGAGGATGCCGCCGGTCTCGGTCTGCCACCATGTATCGACAACGGGGCAGCGACCATCGCCCACCACCCGGTGATACCATTCCCACGCCTCCGGATTGATCGGCTCACCGACGCTTCCGAGCAGGCGCAGGCTTGCCCGGCTGGTCTTCTTCACGAACTCATCGCCCATGCCCATCAGCGCGCGGATGGCGGTCGGGGCGGTGTAGAAGATGTTGACCTTGTGCTTATCGATGACCTGCCAGCAGCGGGATGCATCGGGATAGGTCGGCACCCCTTCGAACATCAGCGTGGTCGCGCCATTGGCAAGCGGCCCATAGACGATATAGCTGTGGCCTGTGACCCAGCCCACATCAGCCGTGCACCAATATATGTCATTCTCGTGGTAATCGAAGACATATTGGTGGGTCATGGAGACGAAGACCAGATAGCCGCCGCTGGTGTGCAACACGCCCTTGGGCTTACCGGTCGAGCCGGAGGTATAGAGAATGAACAGCGGATCTTCCGCATTCATCTCCTCAATCGGGCAATCCGCGGCAGCCTTCTCATACTCCTCGTGATACCAGATATCGCGCCCGGTCTGCCAAGCGATAGGCGCACCGGTATGACGGACCACCAGCACCTTCTCGCCGCCCGCCGTCTTTTCGAGCGCCTTATCCGTGTTAGCCTTGAGCGGGATCTTGCGTCCGGAGCGGATCCCCTCATCGGCAGTGATGATGAATTTCGACTCCGCATCAACGATCCGGCCGGCCAGAGAGTCCGGTGAGAACCCGCCGAACACCACAGAGTGAATGGCGCCGATCCGCGCGCAGGCGAGCATGGCATAGGCAGCCTCCGGGATCATCGGGAGGTAAATTGTCACTCTGTCGCCGCGGCGGACGCCATTGGCCTTGAGCACGTTCGCGAATTTGCAGACTTGCGCATGCAGCTCGCGATAGGTGATGTGCTTGCTGTCCTTAGGGTCGTCCCCCTCCCAGATGATCGCGACCTTGTCGCCCCGCGTCTCCAAATGGCGGTCGACGCAATTGGCACAAACATTCAGCGTGCCATCCTCATACCATTTGATCGAAACATCGGGATAGGCATAGCTGGTGTTCTTCACCCTGGAATAGGGCTTGATCCAATCAATCCGCCTGCCGTGCTCTCCCCAGAACGCCTCCGGATCGCTGAGGGATGCCGCATACATCTCCTCATATTTCGTGCGATCAATCAGGGCGCGCCGCTTCCATTCGTCCGGAACCGGGTAGAGCTTCTGGTCCGTCATAACAAATCCTCCCGACGGCTTATTGACATCATATTGGCCCCGCGGGGTCATCGGGGCAAGCCGTGCGACTGTCCGATGGGTCAACAGTCAGGCGCCACACAGCCGTTCGCTTGATCTCGGCATCTTCGAGATCACGGCTGACCGGCACCTGATATTCCATGAGCCGCTCCAGGCGGTCGCGCGGAAGATAACTGCGTCCTGGATCACCAATCAAGACCAAGGCGCCATCACGGGCATGTTCACCCAGCCAGGCGACCACCTTATCGGCCATGGGCTGCTCGTAGCAGACATCTCCCGCCAAGACGACATCAAAGCGTTCGCGCGGCAGCGCGAGCAGATCGCGGGTTTCCGTTTCAACAGAAACGCTGTTTGCCGAAGCGTTGAGCGCGATGGCCGTCTCAGCAAATGGTTCGATATCGGCGGCGATGACCCGGCCGGCACCGGACAGGGCGGCTACGATGGCGACAATGCCGGAGCCCGCGCCGAAATCGAGCACCCGGCGTCCGCGCACGATCTCGGGTCTATCAAGGATATAGCGCGCGAGCGCCTGTCCGCCCGCCCAGGCAAAGGCCCAGAAGGGCGGCGGCAGCCCCATGGCGCCCAGCTCTTCTTCGGTTTTGCTCCAAAGCGCCAGCGCCTCATTGGCGAGGTAGAGCCGAATGGCCGGCGCATGAGGTACGGCTAAGAGTTCGGTATTGGCGCGGATGAAGGCCTCGCGGCCAGCGCGGTCCATCGGCCGCAGCAGTGATCCTTTGCCCCCTCCTGGCGAGGAACCGGTCACAGCCGCAGCGTGATCATCAGAATTCGCGCTCCACCATCAGCTTCTTGATCTCGGCAATGGCTTTCGCCGGGCTGAGATTTTTCGGGCAGGTCTGCGCGCAGTTCATAATGGTATGGCAGCGGTAGAGCCGGAAGGGATCCTGCAGCTGGTCGAGACGGTCGCCGGTTGCCTCATCGCGGCTGTCATTGATCCAGCGATAGGCCTGGAGAAGGGCGGCGGGGCCAAGGAAACGATCGCTATTCCACCAATAGCTAGGACAGGAGGTCGAGCAGCAGGCGCACAGGATGCACTCATAGAGCCCATCGAGCTGGTTGCGGTCCTCGCTGCTTTGCAGCCACTCCTTCTCGGGCTCGGGGCTTGTGGTCTTGAGCCAGGGCTCGATCAGCCGGTGCTGCGCATAGAAATTGGTCATATCCGGCACAAGATCCTTCACGACCGCCATATGTGGCAGCGGATAGATCCTCACGGTGCCCTTGATGTCATCGATCGCCTTCAGACAGGCGAGGGTATTCACCCCGTCGATATTCATCGCACAAGAGCCGCATATACCCTCCCGGCAGGAGCGGCGGAAGGTCAGCGTCGGGTCGATCTCATTCTTGATCTTGATGATGCCGTCCAGCACCATCGGCCCGCAGCTATCGAGATCGACATAATAGGTATCAAGGCTCGGGTTCTTTCCCGCCTCCGGATCATACCGGTAGATCTGGAATTCCTTCACCCGCTTGGCGGATTGCGGTTTCGGCCAAGTCTTGCCTTTGGTGATCTTCGAGTTCTTTGGCAGTGTCAGCTGGACCATTGGTCATCCGCATCATTGAATTCAGATCAAGGGCTGGCGTATGGCTCAGTAAACCCGCGCCTTCGGCTTGATGTACTGGACCTCGTTGGTCATGGTGTAGGTATGCACCGGTCGATAATCGAGGCGCACGGTCTGCTTCTCCGTATCGGCCCACATCAGCGTGTGCTTCATCCAGTTCTCGTCATCGCGGTTCGGGTAGTCCTCTCGCGCATGGGCCCCACGGCTCTCCGCGCGATTGGCGGCCCCTTCGACCGTTACCACCGCCTGGCCGATGAGATTGTCATACTCAAGCGTCTCGATGAGATCGGTGTTCCAAATGAGCGACCGGTCGGTCACGCGGATATCCCCGATTTCGCTCCAGACCTGCTTGATCTCCCGGCGGCCTTCCTCGAGCACATCGCCAGTGCGGAACACAGCGCAATTGCTTTGCATGATCCGCTGCATCTTGAGGCGATGGGCGGCTGTGGGGGTGCTGCCTTGCGCGTAGCGGAACTTATCGAGCCGGGCGAGCGCCGCCTCCCCCGCATCGCGCGGCAGATCCGGCTGGGTTGATCCGGACTCGATGAGCTCAGCACAGCGCAAGCCCGCGGCACGACCAAAGACGACGAGGTCGATGAGCGAGTTGGAACCAAGGCGATTGGCGCCATGGACCGACACGCAGGCAGCCTCGCCGATCGCCATGAGGCCCGGCACCACCGCATCCGGATCGCCGGCGCGCGGTGCCACGACCTCCCCGTGATAGTTCGTCGGAATACCGCCCATGTTGTAATGCACAGTCGGCAAAACGGGGATTGGTTCCTTGGTCACGTCGACCCCGGCGAAGATCTTCGCGCTTTCGGTAATACCAGGCAGGCGCTGATGGATGATCTTCGGGTCCAGATGCTCAAGGTGAAGATGGATGTGATCCTTCAGCGGACCGACACCGCGTCCTTCCCTGATCTCGATCGTCATCGAGCGCGAGACGACATCGCGCGAGGCGAGGTCCTTGGCGGAGGGGGCATAGCGCTCCATGAAGCGCTCACCTTCGGAATTGGTGAGATAGCCGCCTTCACCGCGCACACCTTCGGTGATGAGCACGCCCGCGCCGTAGATCCCCGTGGGGTGGAATTGGACGAACTCCATATCCTGGAGCGGCAAGCCAGCCCGCAGCACCATTGCGTTGCCATCGCCCGTGCAGGTATGGGCCGAAGTGCAGGAGAAATAGGCGCGACCGTAACCGCCGGTCGCCAGGATGGTCTTGTGCGCCCTGAAGCGGTGAATGGTGCCATCCGCCATGGATAGCGCCATCACACCGCGGCAAGCACCATCATCCATGATGAGATCGAGCGCGAAGAACTCAATGAAGAATTCGGCGGAATAGCGCAGCGACTGCCCATAGAGCGTGTGCAGCATCGCATGGCCGGTACGGTCAGCAGCGGCACAGGTGCGCTGCGCCGGCGGCCCTTCGCCGAAATTGGTGGTCATTCCACCAAACGGGCGCTGGTAGATCCGGCCATCCTCGGTGCGGCTGAAGGGCAGGCCGAAATGCTCGAGCTCATAGACCGCCTTGGGGGCCTGGCGGCAGAGATATTCGATGGCATCCTGATCGCCGAGCCAGTCCGACCCCTTGACCGTGTCATACATGTGCCAGCGCCAGTCATCCGGGCCCATATTGCCGAGGGATGCGGCAACGCCGCCCTGGGCTGCGACCGTGTGAGAGCGGGTGGGGAAGACCTTGGTGATGCAAGCCGTGCGCAATCCTGCCTGAGAGCAGCCCAGCGTTGCGCGCAGCCCCGCGCCGCCCGCGCCCACAACCACAACATCGAACGTGTGGTCGATGATGGGATAGGCGCGTCCCCCAATGCTGAAGGATTTGGGTGCCGGCCCGGCCATTTGGCCGTTTGATCCGTTGCTGGCCATGGGCAATGATCCTAACTCAATTTGCAGTAGCCGCCGGCATGGTTGCCGGACTGACCGAGGCCACATTCGTGGTGATGGCGATGCTGACAATCGCGAAAATCGAGACCAGCGCGACAGCAAGGGCGAAAAAAGTGTTGGCGAGCAGAGCAATCACCTTCAGGCCCTCGGAATGCACGTAATCCTCGATGACCACCTGCATGCCGAGCCGCATATGATAGGTGATGGAGAGCATCAGCGCGATCAAGGCGATCGCCGCCAAGGGATGACCCACCCACGCCATCATTTCTGCGCGGGTCGCACCGATATTGGCTATGATGGTGACGGCCCCAAACAGAACCAGCGGAATATTCGAGACGGCGGTGACCCGCTGCCAGATCCAATGCTCCGTGCCGCCATGCGCAGCACCAAGGCCGCGCGCCCGCGCGAGCGGTGTTCTGATCTTCATGCCCCTATCCCCTAAGCACCAGAATGGCGGCCCAGATGATCACCGTGAGCGAAATCGAGGTGATCAGCGTGAGCCAGGCCATCTTGCTCGCACTGCTGCGGTCCATTCCATGGCCCGTATCCCAGACGAGATGGCGGATTCCGCCCAGCGCGTGATGAATTTCCGCCCAGGTATAGCCAAACAATATCAACAGGCCGAGCCAGGAGCTGAAAAACCACTGGGCGGCATCATATGCCCGGTCACTGACGGCTGCGGCCAGCAGCCACCAGGCCAGCAAGGCTGTCCCAAAATAGAGAGCTCCGCCGGTGATGCGATGGGCGATCGACATCATCATGGTGATCCATGGGCGGAAGATCTGCAAATGTGGGGAGAGAGGGCGGTCCACTGTCCTCATGGTCATCCAGTAAATGAGGCTGCGTCACGCGCGGGACGTGAACGATGGAGTTGGTTTAGAACCGCTCTCAACTCAAGTCAAATAACCCAGTTGAACAAAGCGGCACGGCGAATGCTGTATGTCCAGGATCATCGCGGGATCAAGAGCCAATAATCAAGATCCAGGATTACCCCCTCGTCATAGCTCTGGCTGGATCGGCCGGGAAACTCCGCACAAGGCTTATCGCAGGTGGCAAAGGTCCTGACCCTGAGCGCACCAACATCATCGCGCCGCGGTAATGGTTCGCGTCCTAGGATTTCCGACCAGGCATAGACGGTTCCGCCCGCAAAGAGCGGGGCCACGTGGCGGCCCCCATTGATGCCGGCGATGTGAAAGCCGTTGCCGAGCCCGTTGAAGGACAAGGCGCGGGCAATGGAGATGACGTGACCGCCATAAATCAGTCTGCGTCCGAAGCGTCCTGCGCCCTCGGAATGCTGGTTGAAATGGACTTTGGCGGTATTCTGATACAGGCGGGTGGCGAGCATGTGCTCGGCCTCCTCGACCGTCGTGCCGTCCACATGATCTATGCGCTCGCCGATCCGGTAATCATCCCAGCGCGCGCGGGAGCCCGCAAGCTCGTCATCCCACAGCTTGCCCGCAATCTGGGGCAGAGCATGGCCGAACTCCTCCACCGAGACGACCTCAGGCAGGCTCGGCACGGACTGCTCGGCCACTTGCGACATTTCATCGCGTTTCCTGACCATGACCCAGCGGATGTAGCTCAGGACGAGATCACCCGATTGGTTGAAGCCTTGCGAGCGCACATAGACAACCCCGGTCTTGCCGCTGGATGTCTCCTTAAGGCCGATGATTTCCGATTGGGCCGACAGGGTATCACCAGGAAAGACCGGGCGGATGAAGCGGCAGTCCGCATAGCCGAGATTGGCGACCGCATTGAGGGAAATATCCGGCACTGTCTTGCCGAAAACGATGTGAAAGACCAGGAGATCATCGACGGGGCTGCGGGGATAGCCCACGGCCTTCGCAAAGGCATCGGATGACTGGACCGCAAAGCGCGAGCCATAGAGGGCTGTGTAGAGCGCAACATCGCCCGCGGTCACAGTTCGTGGGGTGGCATGGCGAATCACCTGGCCCAAGCGAAAATCTTCGAAGAAATTTCCGGGATTTGTTTTTGTCATGGTTGGGCGCCGTCCAGCTCGGCGATGGCATCGGCCATGGCGACGGTGCGGCGCGCAATCTCGCAATGCAGACGCTCGACCATGCGGCCGTCGAGATTGATCGCGCCTTTTCCGGCATTCTCGGGCAGATCGAAGGCGGCGATGATCTTGCGGGCGGTGACAACCTCGTTGTCGCTCGGGCGAAAGGTTTCATTGGCCATCGCAAGCTGGCCGGGATGGATCAGCGTCTTCCCATCGAAGCCGAACAGGCGGCCCTGCTGGCACTCAGCGCTGAAGCCTTGCTCGTTGTGGAAGTCATTGAAGACACCATCCACAATATCAAGGCCAAAGGCGCGGGCTGCCGCAACACAGGTCATGAGCCATGGCACCATGGCCATGCGGCCTTCGCCCAGTCCAGCTCGGGTCTCCTTGGCAAGATCATTGGTTCCCATGACCAGGCATGCAAGACGCGTATCGGCGGCCGCTGAGGCGATCTCGCGCGCGTTCAGCATGGCGAGCGGGGTCTCCATCATCGCCCAGAGCCGGACCGTCTCGGGCAGGCCTGCGCGATCGAGCCGGGCGGAGATTGCCGCGATGTCCTCCCGACGATTGACCTTCGGAACGAGGATGCCGTCGGGCCGGGCACCGATGGCGGCCGCAAGGTCCTCTTCACCCCAGGGCGTCTCGAGCCCGTTTATGCGGATAACGAGCTCGCGCCGGCCATACCCGCCTTGCGCCACCGCGGCCGCGACCTGTTCGCGGGCGAGAGCCTTGCTTTCCGGTGCAACCGCATCCTCAAGGTCGAGGATGAGGGCGTCAGCGGTGAGGGTCTTTGCCTTCTCAAGCGCCCTGCCGTTTGACCCGGGCATATAGAGCACGCTGCGCCGCGGCCTGATCTTCATGCAAAACCCCCTTCCTTTTTTCGCGTGTGCGTGACGGTAATAGATCAGCGGACCGGGTGCCAGTGGCAAGCGGCATCCGGCCATCTCTCTAGCGGGTCGGGACCATGACAGCTGATAGCGCGTATTTCGACGTGGTGATCATCGGGGGCGCGGTGATGGGGAGTGCGGCTGCGTATTTTCTCACCCACAATCCGCAATTCGAGGGCTCTGTCGCCGTAATCGAACGGGACATGAGCTTTGCGGAATGCTCAACCGGCCGGTCCGCCGGCGGGATCCGGCAGCAATTCTCGACCCCTGAAAATATCGAGATGTCGCTTTTCGGGTTGCAATTCATCCGCACGCTGAAGGAGAGGTTCGGCCCGGATGCGGATGTGAGTTTCAGGGAGCAGGGCTATCTGATGCTGGCATCTGAAAGCGGCCGCGCAACGCTCCAAGAGAATGTGGAGCTGCAGTGCTCCTACGGCGCAGACATCGTTTTCTATGACGAAGAAGGCCTCCATAAAGCCTTTCCCTGGCTCGAAACCGAAGGGCTCGTCGCGGGATCATTCGGGCGGAGCGGCGAGGGCTGGCTCGACCCGTTCAGCCTGATGACCCTGATGCGCAAGGCCGCCCAGGCAAAAGGAGCCCGCTACATCTCGGGCATGGTCACCGGCTTTGACTTGTCCGACGGCCATGTAAACGCGGTCAAGCTGAGCGATGGCCGCGAAATCCGCTGCGGCACGCTGATCAATGCAACCGGTGCAGAGGCGGGCAAGATTGGCACTATGCTGGGGATCGATATTCCAGTGGAGCGGCGCAAGCGTTTTGTGTTCGTGTTCGACTGCCGCGACGCACCCGAGAGATGTCCGCTCACCATCGAGCCGACCGGGCTTTATTTCCGGCCAGAAGGCGCGCAGTTCATCACCGGGCTAGGGCCGTTGGAGGACAATGAGTGGGACACCGCCGATCTCGAGATCGACCATACCTGGTTCGATACGGAGATCTGGCCGCGGCTTGCCGCACGCGTGCCAGCCTTCGAGGCCATCAAACCGACCGGAGCCTGGGCAGGGTTTTATGACTACAACACCTTTGATCAGAACGTCATACTCGGCCGTCATCCTGATTTCGACAATCTCTATCTCATGAATGGATCATCCGGGCACGGGCTGCAGCATGGCCCGGCGGTTGGTCGCGCCATCAGTGAGCTCATCGTGCATGGCAGCTTCCAGACGCTGGACTTGTCGCGCCTCTCCTATGAGCGGATCCGGCGCCGTGAACCGCTTTTCGAGAAGAATGTCGTATGAGCCGAACGCCGGTTGGCGGCGTGATCCTCGCTGGCGGCAAGGGCACACGGCTCGGTAATGTTGACAAGGCTTTGGTTGGCTTATCCGGCAAGCCACTAATCAGCTATGCGATCGAGCAATTAAGGCCGCAGGTTGATGCCCTCGTCATCAATGCGAATGGCGATCCTGAACGGTTCGCCCGCTTCGATCTGCCAGTCATTCCGGATGCGACTCGAATAGCCCTCGGCCCGCTCAGCGGCATCTATGCAGGTATGCAAGCCCTGACGAGGCTTGCGCCACAAGCGAAATGGATGGTTACAGTGCCGTGTGATGCACCCCTCATTCCTGCAGATCTGGTGCGAAAGCTCCTATCCGGCGCGGGCGATGCGGTGATCGTGCGCGCAGCATCCGGCGGCCGTGTCCACCATGTGGTCGCCGCCTGGCGTATGGCGCTCATTGCGGATTTGGCTGACGCGCTCGACAGCGGAATCAGGAAGGTTGCCGATTGGGCGGCTCAATATGGTGCGGCCGTTCGAACGGTCGTCTTTCCCCATGAGCCCTTCGATCCCTTCCTGAATATCAACCGGCCAGCAGATCTTGCCGCCGCTGAACTGATCCTGTCTAGCCAACCTTGACGACAGTGTCCGGCCCGCAGCGGCTGAGCAGCCTCAGCATGTGCTCGCGGGTGAGCGCGATGCAGCCTTCTGTCGGCAGATAGCCTGGCCGCGCCAGATGCATGAAGATGGCACTTCCCTTGTTGGCTACGGGAGGATTGTCGTTATAGCCGAGCACCACCACCAGGTCGTACAGGTGGTCATCGCGCCACATGGTTTCGGCGCTTGCGGGATAGGGCAGCCGCACGGGCCGGTTATAGCGTAGATCGCTCGGATCATCGCACCAGCCGTCGCTGGGCTCGATCGCCCACACCGCCAGAGCAGTCGAAGGCTGGCGCAGCCGATCCGGTCGATAAAGCAGCTTGCGCATAGGCCAGGTGCCGATTGGCGTCGCGCCGTCCCCCTCGCGCTTAAGGGCGCGAATGCCGCTACGGCCGATCGCACAGGGCACGTCGATCGCGCCAAATCTCAACCGCGCAATCGAGGCCCGAGGGTCAACGGTGATGAGCCGCACTTCTCTTAGAGTTTCGCTCATGGCCAGCCGGATAGGTGAACCTTCGTCTATATATTGAAGCCAGCCTGCTTGCGAAAGCGACCAATTTCTTGATCTTGCCGGAAAGATGGGGTTCCTTGAACAGGGGCGTACGAGTGCTTTAGTAGAGAGCGCATTCAACCGGACCATCTAACAAGCGGCATCCTATGGCGAGTACGACCAAAATTCTCGTCGTCGATGATGACGACGCACTGCGCGAATCACTTGTGGAGCAGTTTGCCCTTCACGAAGAATTCGACGTCAGCGAGCGTGAGAACGCAACCGGCGCGCGCGAGGCCGTACGGTCGGAGCAGGTGGATCTCGTGCTGCTCGACGTCAATCTCCCAGACCAGGACGGACGCGATGCCTGTCGGCAGATTCGCGCCGATGGCTTCAAGGGTCCGGTCATCATGCTAACCGCGCAGGACAGCGAGACGGACGCGATCAACGGGCTGGATTCCGGCGCGAATGATTATGTCACCAAGCCATTCCGGTTTGGCGAGCTGCTGGCGCGCATCAGAGCACATCTGCGCCAGCACGAGCAGAGCGAAGATGCGGTTTTCGCCATCGGGCCGTATACGTTCCGTCCCAGCGCCAAGCTCCTGTTGCGCAAGGATAACACCAAGATCAGGCTGACCGAGAAGGAGGCAGCCATCCTCAAATATCTCTATCGGGCAGGCCAGAAGGTCATCGGCCGCGACGTGCTGTTGCACGAGGTTTGGGGATATAATGCCGGTGTGACCACCCATACCTTGGAAACCCATGTTTACCGGCTGCGGCAGAAGATCGAGGCCGATCCTTCGAATGCCACGCTCCTCGTGACCGAGGCTGGCGGCTACAAGTTGGTGCCATGAGCGTTCGGTCGCGGGTCGAGCTCCTCAGACGCATTCCAGTATTTGCCGAGGCGGCAGATGCTCACTTGCAGCTTTTAGCCTTTGCCATGGAGACGGAGAGCTTCCAGCCGGGCCAGGCGCTGATCACCAGGGGTGACCATAGTCAGACCGCTTACATCATCGAGACGGGCAGTGCGCGTGTTGCCGATCCGCAGGAAACGGGCGGTGATCCCATGCTGGTGGGGCCCGGGGCCTGTATCGGGGAATGCTCGATGGTCGCTGGTTTGCCCTATAGTATTACCGTGGTTGCGAGCACCGAGGTCAAATGCCTAAAGCTCACGCGCCAGCTTTTCTATCGGGTGGCTGAGGAATTTCCCGATTTTGCGGAGATCGTGCTTGCCGCCATCACCCAGCGAGTAGACGAAACCGTGAATGAACTGCGCGCCATCGAAAGGCTGTTCCGACAGGCGCGCTCGTTCTCTGCTTGACCGCCACGTCTTGGCTCGGAGCGATGGGTCCGGATGGTTGAACTCAAGGGACCGCGCGCCGAGCGCTTCATTGAGAAGCCGGGAACGGATTACGCCATTGTTCTGCTGCATGGCAGCGACGAGGGGCTCGTTCGCGAGCGTGCCACCCAGCTGGTCCGCAATACTGCGGGGTCGCTGGATGATCCGTTCTCTGTAACCCGCATCGAGGACGCAACATTGGCGGCCGATCCCGGACGGCTTGCCGATGAGGCACTCGCCATGTCGCTGATGGGCAGCCGGCGGGTCGTCTGGGTGCGTTCGGCCGGGGCCGCAACCGCCAAAGCTGTCGCCGGCTTCCTGCCCCATACGCAAGGGGACACCCTGGTCGTCATCGAGGCAGGCAATCTCAAAAAATCAGACAAGCTGCGGCAGACGGTGGAGCAGGCGCCAAATGCGGTCGCCATTGCCTGCTATGCCGATTCCGATGCCGATCTCCATGCCATGGTCGAGACGGCCCTTCGGCGCGAAGGCATAGCCATCAGCGAGGAAGCGCTGGACCTCTTCACCTCACTGCTCGGCGGTGACCGCCTCCTTTCGCGCACCGAGATCGAGAAGCTTTGCCTTTACGGCAAAGGTCGATCGCGGATCGAGGTCGAGGACATCGCACTAATTGCCGGCGATGCCTCCGCCCTTGCTGTGGATGATCTCCTCGATGCGGCCTTTGGCGGGGATGTGATTGCGACCGATCAGCAATTAGCGCGATTGCAAGATTCCGGTGTACATGCCGCCACGCTGGTGATCAGCGCCGCCAATCATCTCGGCCTTCTGCGCCGGCTTCGCGCCCAAATGCGATCAGCAGGCCAAGCCGCTGCAGTGGTTGCCGCGGCGCGCCCCCCAATTTTCTTCAAGCGTCAGTCTGCACTTGCCCGGCAGCTTACGCTTTGGCCAATGGAAGCGCTTCTCACCGCTGGGAAGACAATCGCGGAATATGAGCTGCGGACGCGGCAGATGGCGCCGCTCGATCATGCCTTGGTCGGACGGCTCTTTCTCACGCTCTCGCGTGCTGCTCAGTCCCGTCGCGCAGCCTGACCCATGCGTCACGAGCCCGCAAGCCGGTGGCAGACAAAGTCAAGCTGATCGAGCGTCTTATAGCGGATACGCAGCTCGCCCCCGTCTTCGCCGCGATGCGTGATGGTCACGGCAAGGCCCAATGCCTCATAAAGCCGCTTCTCCAGCGCGATCGTGTCGGCATCCTTGTGGGCCGGCCGTCTTGTTCTTGATGGGCGCTGCTGGCCTTCTTCCTGCACTGCCCGCGCCAAGGACTCCGTTTCGCGGACGCTCAAGCCCTGCGCGATAATCTGCTCGGCAAGCTCCTCCGGCCGGTCCGTCGCGATGAGGGCGCGGGCATGTCCGGCAGAAAGTGCTCCCTGCTCGAGCATTCCCACAACGCGCGAGGGCAGCGTCAGCAGGCGAAGTGTATTGGCGATATGGCTGCGGCTCTTGCCGACCGCGTCAGCGAGCTGCTGCTGGGTATAGCCATAATGCTCCATAAGCTGGCGATATCCATCGGCCTCTTCGACCGGATTGAGATCGGCGCGCTGGATATTCTCGATCAGCGCGACTTCCAGTGCTTCGGCATCAGTGAGATCGCGGATGAGAACCGGCACCTCATGAACGCCAGCCCTTTGCGCCGCGCGCCAACGCCGCTCGCCAGCGACGATTTCATAACGGCCATCATCCAGCGGTCTGACCAGAAGCGGCTGCAACACGCCTCTGATTCGAACGGATTGCACCAGCTCCTCTGCATCCGCCTCGCTGAAGGTCTTTCGCGGATTGCGTGGGCTCGGGATCAGATGCTCGATCGGCATTTGCCGGAAGCTACGGGCCCCTTCGACAAGGCCCTCCTCCGAGGTCCCATCCCCGATCAGGGCTGCGAGCCCGCGACCCAATCGTTTTCTCTGTATTTGTGCCATCTGCCGCCGCTCCGGAACGGGATCGAATCAAGCTGCCCTTAAGGCGCGCTCGCGCCGAATCATTTCGGATGCGAGCCGGATATAGGCCTGACTTCCCGTGCAGTTATTATCATAGAGGAGCACGGGTTTACCATGCGAGGGCGCTTCCGACACCCGGACGTTACGAGGTATGACCGTTTCATAGACCTTCTCGCCCAACACACCTCGGACATCCTCAGCCACCTGCTCGGAGAGGCTGTTCCGCTTGTCATACATGGTCAGCACCACCCCCTGGATGGTCAGCCGCGGATTGAGGTTAAGCCGCACTCGGTCCACGGTCTTCAGCAGCTGGCTCAAGCCTTCCAGGGCAAAGAATTCGCATTGCAATGGCACGAGCACCGCATCTGCCGCGCAGAACGCATTAATGGTGAGAAGGTTGAGGGATGGCGGGCAGTCGAGGAGGATGTAATCATAGTGCAGCCCGGTGTCTCGGGCCAAAACCTGAATGGCATCCGCCAGCCGAAAGGTCTTGCGCTCAAAATCCGACAGCTCGATTTCGGCGCCCAGCAGATCCATCGTGGACGGTGCGCAATCCAATCGCGGAATGCCCGATTCCGCAATGACATGGTGCAGCTGAGCCTCCCCGATCAACACGTGGTAAGTGGAGCGCATCTGCGCCGTGCGCGGCACGCCAAGGCCAGTGCTCGCATTCCCCTGGGGGTCGAGGTCGATGATCAGCACCTGCTCACCCACCGCGGCCAAGGCGGTGCCGAGGTTAATGGCTGTCGTCGTCTTGCCGACGCCACCCTTTTGATTGGCGACGGCAAGCACCCGCGGTTGACATTGAGAGGATGAAGCCTCGGCTGTCATGACGTCTCATCCATACGCTCGGCGTGGCTTATCAGCAGAATACGACCTGACCGGTCCACCACGCTGGGGTAAACATCTGCGTTGATTCTCCAAGATTTAGACGCAGCGGTCAACTCGCTCTCCACATCTTGTCCCTTCAGGAACAGTGCTTTTGCTCCGGTTTGCAGGAACGGTTTCGCCAGATGGAGCAATTTTGGCAGAGGTGCCAAGGCGCGCGCGACAATCCACGCGGGTCGCGGTGTGAGATCTTCCGGGCCGACATCTTCGATTCGCCGCGGTATGACCTCGGCTATGGCGCCGGTCACGCGCACTGCATTCGCGAGAAAAGCCGCCTTTTTGCGATTGCTCTCGACGAGATATACCGGGCTCGTCCCAGCCCGATTAGCCCGCGCAATGGCGAGAGGGATGCCAGGAAATCCTGCGCCCGAGCCGAGGTCAATCACCGCTTGGCCCTCATTCAGGAAAGCATGAAGCTGCAGGCTATCCGCGACATGCCGGGTCCAGATATGACCAGGTTCGCTATTGGCCACCAGGTTTATGGCCCGATTCCATCGAATGAGGAGCTCGACATACTGAGCGAGCGCACCGACTGATTCACGTGAAACACCGAATGCGGCAGCAATCGCTTCCGGGTCCGAATCAAACTCAGTCATGCGGAGCTGCGCTTCTCCTCGCGCTTTAGATAGGCGAGGAGGAGGGTGAGCGCGACAGGTGTGACGCCATCAATACGACCCGCCTGCCCCAGGGTTGCCGGCCTTACGCGCGCGAGCTTGTGCCGAACTTCCGTGGAAAGCCCAGGGATTGCTCCATAGTCCAGATCGGCTGGGATCGAACGCTGCTCGTCCCTCCGAAAGGCCTCCACATCTCGCTCTTGCCTTTCCAAATAGCCGGAATAGAGCGCTGTCGCCTCGAGCTGCTCCAGGGCAAAGACTGGCAAGGTCTTAAATTCCGGCCATACCCGGATAATGTCATCAATGACAACACCGGGAATTGCCAATAGCGCCAGGGCGGATCGCCGGATGCCGTCGCGGTTCACCTTGAGACCGTGACGTGCCGCTTCGTCGGGGGTGAGCTGGTGGTCGCGCGCCATCGCAATGGCCCGGTCCAGTACCGCTTTGCGCGCCCGGTAAGCCCTAAGGCGATCGGGTCCGACGACACCCCAGGCTGCGCCCATATCCGTGAGCCGCTGGTCGGCATTGTCGGCGCGGAGGACCAGACGATATTCCGCGCGCGACGTGAACATTCGAT
Organism: Rhodoligotrophos sp. CJ14; assembly: GCF_038811545.1. Taxonomy (GTDB): domain Bacteria; phylum Pseudomonadota; class Alphaproteobacteria; order Rhizobiales; family Im1; genus Rhodoligotrophos; species Rhodoligotrophos ferricapiens. The sequence continues at coordinate 2,850,069 of NZ_CP133319.1, read as the reverse complement.
AGGGTTCGGTGACACCGCGGGTGACGAGGTCATCGATCATCACACCGATATAGGCCTGGGTGCGATCGATCGTGATCGAGGGAGAGCCCCCTGCGTGCCGAGCCGCATTCAGTCCCGCCACAAGGCCCTGGGCCGCGGCCTCCTCGTAGCCTGTCGTCCCATTGATCTGACCAGCAAGGAACAGGCCCCGCATCCGCTTACACTCGAGACCAGGGCTCAACTCGCGCGGATCGATATAGTCATATTCGATCGCATAGCCCGGCCGCAGCACCCGCACATGCTCCAGCCCGGGAATGGTCCGCAGGAACGCATCCTGCACAGGCTCAGGAAGCGACGTGGAGATGCCATTGGGATAGACCGTATGATCGTCCAATCCCTCCGGCTCCAGGAAGATCTGGTGGCTTTCACGGTCCTTAAAGCGGACGATCTTGTCCTCGATAGAGGGGCAATAGCGCGGACCGGTGCCGGTAATCGCACCGGAATAGATGGCGGATTTCGAGAGATTATCGGCGATGATCCGATGGGTCGCCTCGGTGGTCTGGGTGATGTGACAGGAGATCTGAGTCTGGCGAATCTGATCGGTGAGGAATGAGAACGGGTATGGGGTCTCGTCCCCCTTCTGCTCTTCGAGGCGCTCCCAGGCAATCGTGCGCCCATCAAGCCGTGCCGGCGTCCCCGTTTTCAGGCGGCCCATTGCGAGATCAAGACGGGCAAGCCGCTCTGCCAACAAGCGAGACGGCTGTTCGCCGACCCGTCCCGCAGGGATTTGCCGTTCCCCAATATGGATGACACCCCGGAGAAAGGTCCCAGTAGTGAGAACCACGGAACGGGTGCCAATCTTCCTTCCGTCTTCGAGCACCACGCCAGTTACGCCGGCGCCCTGCTCCGAAATATCGGCCGCTGCACCCTCGATGATCATGAGGTTCGAGATCGCGGCCAGTTCGCGTTGCATTGCCGCCCGGTAGAGCGCCCGGTCCGCCTGGGCCCGAGGACCGCGCACCGCAGGGCCCTTGCTCCTGTTCAACAGGCGGAACTGGATGCCGGCTTCATCGATGACCCGGCCCATCAGGCCGTCGAGCGCATCGATTTCGCGGACCAGGTGTCCCTTTCCCAGCCCGCCAATCGCAGGGTTGCAAGACATCTCGCCGATGGTGTCGCGGCGGTGGGTGACCAATGCTGTTCGCGCGCCAAACCGCGCAGCCGCGGCCGCAGCCTCGCAACCCGCATGGCCGCCGCCAATGACGACGACATCAAAACTCAGCTCGTCCATGATTCCACTCTAGCGGGTGACATAAACGATGTTTCACGTGAAACGTCACTTGCCGATGCAAAATTCCGAGAAGATCTGGCCAAGGATGTCCTCAATGTCAATCCGCCCGACCAATCGGCCAAGCTGCCAGGCGGCGCGCCTGAGGTCTTCGGCCATCAATTCATCTGCCGATGCCTCTGCCGCCGCCAGCAAATGGTCTCGGCAATTCCGCAAGGCAACCCGATGACGCTCGCGGGTCAGCATAGGCCTTTCCTGGGCACCAGCGAGCAGCCGCGAGACTTCTCTCGTCAAGGCGCCGATGAGCGTTGCGATCCCCTCGCCGGTTCGCGCCGAGACCGGAATAGCTCCCGAGGAATCGGGCAGGCCCAGATCACTTTTGTTGATCACCCACAGCGACTTTGCCTCGAGCGCTTGGCTCGGCGGGGTCAAGCCCGTGTCGGCACTCGTAACCCAAAGGACGAGAGCAGCTTCCGCCGCGCGCTTGCGAGCCCGGCGGATCCCCTCATCCTCCACATCATCGGTAGTTGCCTCACGCAAGCCCGCCGTGTCAACCAGGACCACCGGATACCCATTGAGGTCGAGATGCACCTCAATGACATCGCGCGTGGTACCGGGACGATCCGCCACGATTGCTACGTCACGGCGTGCAAGCCGGTTCAGAAGGCTCGACTTGCCCGCATTTGGCGGGCCGGCAATGACGACGCTCACCCCTTCGCGCAGCCGCTCCCCTGCCCGTGCATCATCCAGAAAAGAGCCGATCTCCTCAGCCAATTCAGTTGCCTGCGTCCGCACCCCGGCTGCAACACTGGGGGGCACGTCCTCTTCGTCAACGAAATCAATATGGGCCTCGAGATGGGCGCTGATGACCAGCAGTCGCCGTCGCCAACTCTCGTAAATTTCGTCGAGTAGCCCATTGGCTTGCTGAAGCGCAAGTGTCCGCTGCGCGTCAGTTTCCGCAGCGATGAGGTCAGCCAGCCCTTCCGCATCGACGAGACCCATCCGGCCATTTTCAACAGCGCGGCGCGAGAACTCGCCCCGTTCTGCCGGACGCAGCTTCGGCAATTTGTTCAAAGCCCGGAACAAAGCTGCAACCACCGCTGGCCCTCCATGGATCTGGAGCTCCAGCATATCCTCACCGGAAAAGGTCGCCGGTCCAGGCAGCCAGATCACGATGCCATGATCGATCAGCTCGGTGGTCTCAGGGTCCTTAATGGCCTGCAATGAGGCGCGCCGAGGCGGAGGTACCCCGCCACACAAGGAGAGCGCGGCCTGACGGCTCTCAGGTCCGGACAGACGAACCAACGCGATGGCGGCACGCCCCGGCCCAGAAGACAATGCATAGATCGTCTCCTGATCCGGGTTCATCCGCATTTCCGTTTACACGCATACAGTAAGGGGTGTTCGAGAGAGCGTGGCTGGTTTGCACCGAGGATAATGATCACCGCAAGACGCAAGCAGGCGATCGGAGATATCGCCATCGCCTTTTCGCCGGCTTAGGCTAGTTGTTCATCATCTGGAACAGATCAGCATTGCTCTTGGTCTGCTTGATCTTGTCGAGCAGGAACTCGATCGCGTCCACCGTACCCATTTGTGACAGGATGCGACGCAACACATACATCCGCTTCAGCTCATCCGGGCGAACCAGCAGCTCTTCCTTCCGGGTGCCGGAGCGAATGATATCGATCGCGGGGAAGACACGCTTATCCGCCACCTTCCGGTCGAGAACGATTTCCGAATTGCCGGTACCCTTGAACTCCTCGAAGATCACTTCATCCATGCGGCTGCCAGTGTCGATCAGCGCGGTTGCGATGATGGTGAGCGAGCCGCCCTCTTCGATATTGCGGGCCGCACCGAAAAAGCGCTTCGGACGCTGGAGAGCATTGGCATCGACACCGCCGGTTAGAACCTTCCCCGAAGACGGCACCACCGTATTATAGGCACGACCCAGCCTGGTGATCGAATCCAAGAGGATAACCACGTCACGCCGATGCTCGACCAGGCGCTTGGCCTTTTCGATCACCATTTCCGCGACCTGTACGTGGCGGGTCGCCGGCTCATCGAAAGTCGAACTCACCACCTCGCCGCGCACAGAGCGCTTCATATCGGTAACTTCCTCGGGACGTTCATCGATGAGAAGGACGATCAGATAGCATTCCGGATGGTTGGTGGTGATGGAATGTGCGATGTTCTGCAGCAGCACGGTCTTACCCGTGCGTGGCGGGGCCACGATCAATCCGCGCTGCCCCTTACCGAGAGGGGCCACCAGGCCGATGACACGGGAGGAGAGATCCCGGACGGTCGGATCACCAATCTCCATTTCGAGCCGCTCATCGGGATAGAGCGGCGTCAAATTGTCGAAATGGATCTTGTGCCGGGTTTTCTCGGGATCCTCGAAATTGATCGTATTGACCTTGAGCAGCGCAAAGTAGCGCTCGCCTTCCTTGGGGCTGCGGATCTGGCCCTCGACAGTATCGCCGGTGCGCAGATTGAATCGCCGGATCTGGCTGGGGCTCACATAGATATCATCAGGTCCCGGCAGGTAGTTCGCATCAGGTGAACGCAGGAAGCCGAAGCCATCCTGCAAAACCTCGACCACCCCTTCCCCGATAATGTCGATATCCCGTTGCGCCAAGCTCTTGAGAATGGCGAAAACGAGCTCCTGCTTTCGCAGAGCACTCGCATTCTCGATTTCGAGCTCTTCGGCCATCATCAGCAGCTCGGCGGGTGCCTTCTGCTTCAATTCGTGGAGCTTGGTTTCCTTGAGTCCAGAGAGGTCGGTCATGATGCACCGGATATCTTACAGGCGTTGAGGTGCTGTCTGACGAGTGAATCGACAATTGGCCTGAGCGGCCTATGCCTTCATCAGATACAAGCAATGGAAGGAAAGGACACAGAGAGGTACCGAAATACGTACCAGATCCGCTTCTATGGTAGCAACCTACCCTGCGGTTCACATCAATGTAGCAAATCGGCGCGGGCTTTTAAACAAGTTTCGCAAGGCCTCAAAACGGCTTGAGTACGACAAGAAGGACAATGGCGATCATCAGGACGGTCGGAACCTCGTTCAAGATGCGAAAAAAGCGCGCTGGACGGGTGTTTTCATCCCTCGCAAAACGCCCCAGTTCCTTGCCGAGAAACCCGTGCATCCCACTCATTCCGACCACCAGAAGCAGTTTCGCATAGATCCAGCCACTGCTCCATAGGCTAGGGCTGAGGGTCCAGGCCAATAACAAGCCAAAAGTCCATGTCGCTGCCATCGCAGGCGCCATGATGGCCCGGTAGAGCCGCCGCTCCATGACCTTGAAGGTCTCACTTTGGGTGCTGCCGACCTCAGCCCCACAGTGATAGACAAAGAGGCGCGGCAGATAAAGCATGCCCGCCATCCAGGAAATGAGGGCGATGATGTGAAAGGCCTTGAGCCACTCATACCATGCTGCCATGGCTCACAACCCATCATGCAGGCGGACACGGGCCACGAGAGCATCCACATGGGCAATGGGTGTCTCGGGCAGAATGCCATGGCCCAGATTTGCGATATGGCGGCGCTTCGGGATCGCGGCTGCCAAGTCATCGACAGCTGCATCAAGCGCAGCCCCTCCGGCAAGCAAAACCAGGGGATCAATATTGCCTTGGACCGCACAAAGGGGAGCAAGATCCCGGCCCATCACCCTAGGGGAGACACCGGCATCGACCGCCACAGCATTGACGGGAACGCGCTGTGCGAAATCAAGAAGGTTGGTGCCCGCAGCTCGGGGAAAGCCAATCACCCGGGCCTCAGGGATCTGGGCGCGCACACCGTCAATAATCTGCCTCACCGGCTCGATGCACCATCGCTCGAAGCAATGCGCCGGTAGATCACCCGCCCAGCTGTCAAAAATCTGGACGGCCTCGGCACCGGCGCGTACTTGGCTGACGAGGTATTCGATGGACGCCTCGACGATAAGGTCGATCAGCGCTTGGAACCAGGACGGGGCAAGAATGGCCGCAAGCCGCGCTTCTCGCCGGGTTGAGCTCCGCCCTTCGATCATATAGCTCGCAACAGTCCATGGTGCGCCGCAGAACCCGATGAGCGCCACACCCTCGGGCTTGAGCGCTGCGACGCGCGCAACGGTGTCATAGACAGGTGCGAGCAAATCGCTGACCCTATCTGCGCTGAGACCTGCCAGATCGGCGCTGCTTCTCACCGTGGAGAGCACCGGACCATCGCCGGCTTGAAAACTCAAGGACGCGCCGAGCGCCTGTGGGATCAGCAGAATGTCAGCAAACAGAATAGCTGCGTCGAAATCGAACCTGTTGAGGGGTTGAAGCGTTACCTCGCTGGCGAGCTGCGGATTGTAGCAAAGGGACAGGAACGATCCGGCCTTCGCCCGAAGCTCACGATATTCAGGGAGGTAGCGACCAGCCTGACGCATCATCCAGAGAGGGCGACGATGCGGATCGATGCCATCGAGCACATCGAGAAGCGCTTTCCGAGATTGCAAGCTGGACTGGGGAGAGGGCTCGAACATCGATTCACCAAATCTTAAGATTTAGACTCTTAGACTCTGAAGATGATATTGGGCCAGGAGAGTCGGTGGTTACGAGTCCTGACGCAGTTGCCCACATCTATGGCCCGTTTTGCCGCTCATTCCCCTGCCAGAAACGGGGAGAGGCGCGCGCAGGCTCAAACCCTGCCGGCAGCGCGCCAATTTGTCTGTCTGCACGCAAAGCTCTTAACCAATTGTTAACAGGTCGTCCACGTGTCGCTCCGAGAGGCCGGAGTTATGCCCAGACCGGTCGATCAGCAATGCACAAGTGACCTGCCTGTTAATAAAGTGCTGGACAGCGGCAGCAGGATCCCTGAAGCCATTACCTATCGCAGCGGTTATCCACAAACAGTGCCGCAGTGGCCGACCCAGCATGTGAACAAGCCCGCGTGAAGACGTTTTTTCATCTCCATCTGATCTCGGATTCAACCGGTGAGACCCTCAATACCGTCGCGCGCGCGGCGGTCGCGCATTACACCGAATTCCGTGCGATCGAACATACCTATGCCCTGGTGCGCACCCACAAACAGCTGAAGCGCGTGCTTCAGGACATCGAGGAAACCCCGGGCATTGTGTTGTTTACGTTGGTTGATCCCGAGCTCAGAGCAACGCTCGAGGATCATTGCCGGCGCCTGGAATTGCCGGCGATCTCGATCCTTGATCCGGTCGTGTCGACCCTGGCCAGCTATCTCAATGCGAAGTCGCAACCGCGTATCGGCGCTCAGCATTCGCTCAATGCGGAATATTTCCGGCGGATCGAAGCGCTGAACTTCACGATGGCCCATGACGATGGCCAGCAGACTCAGGAGCTCAACGAGGCGGATGTTGTGCTGATCGGAGTGAGCCGCACCTCGAAGACTCCCACGAGCATTTATCTCGCCAATCGTGGGATCAAGGTGGCTAACGTGCCGATCGTGCTGGATACGCCGCTGCCGCCGAGCATCTATGACGCAAAACGCCCGCTGATCGTGGCACTGGTCGCAACCGCGGAACGCATCGCCCAAATCCGCAGGAACCGGCTTTTGTCGCTGAATGAGCCGGGGGATACCAAATATGTGGATCGCGCGGTGATTGCGGCCGAGCTGGTCTTCACCCGCAAGCTCTGTGCCCGGCACAACTGGCCGATTATCGATGTCACCCGCAGATCAATCGAGGAGACGGCAGCCGCCGTGATGAACTTGCTCCACGAGCGGCAACACGCAAGGAGCCACTCATGATGCTCAGCCGAACCCAGATCATCTTGGCCTCAACCAGTGTCACCCGACGCGAGATGCTCGAGAATGCTGGAGCCAAGGTGGTCGTCAAGCCACCGACGATCGATGAGGATACGGTAAAACAAGCCATAGCCGGGAGCGACCCGGCAGACGTGGCCATGATCTTGGCGCACGCCAAGGCCATATCCGTTTCAGAGACGAATCCATCGGCATTGGTGGTGGCGGCCGATCAAGTGCTGAACCTCGACGGGCGGATTTTAAGCAAGCCACGAACCAAGAACGACGCCCGCGACCAGCTGCTCGACTTGCGCGGCCGTTCCCATGTTCTGATCAGCGCGGTTGCCTGCGCCAAAGATGGTGCTGTGGTCTGGAGTCATGATGACGAAGCCACGTTGATCATGCGCAATTTCACCACGGATTTTCTCGGTGCCTATTTGGCCGCTCTGGATGATGATGTCACCCAAACGGTCGGCGGGTATCGGCTGGAGGGGCTCGGCGCACAGCTCTTTACGCGGGTTGAAGGTGACCATTTTACGGTGCTGGGTCTGCCGCTGCTGCCACTGCTCGATTATCTGCGCCAGGAAAATGTGCTGCTGACATGATTCACGTGAAGCATGCCTGTGTGATCGGATGGCCGATCGAACACTCCCGCTCGCCTCTATTGCACGGCTATTGGCTCAAAAAATATCAGATCCCCGGGCGCTATGACCGTATCGCCGTCAGCCCTGAGACCTTGGACAGCTTCATCGATGGCTTCGCAGGCCGAGGTTTTGTGGGCGGCAATGTCACGATACCGCATAAGGAAGCCGTGTTCCGGCGGGTCGCGGTTGCCGATCCGCTCACCGCGCGGCTTGGCTCAGTGAACACGCTTTATCTCAGCGATGGGACACTCTACGGCACCAGTACGGACGGCTATGGCTTTGTCGCGAGCGCCAAGCAGGCCGTCAAAGATCTCGATTTTGCGGGCATTCGCGTTGCCGTGCTGGGGGCTGGTGGTGCGGCACGCTCGATCCTGGGCGCTCTGCTCGAGCAGGGGGTAGGGAGAATTTCGGTTGCGAATCGATCCCCTGAGCGCGCAGAAGCCTTCGCCGCAGAATTTGGGCAAAAGGTTGAGGTCGTGCCATGGCATGGTGTCGAGACCATCTTCGCCAGGACCGATATGCTGGTCAACGCGACCTCCCTAGGCATGACGGGAAAGGATCCGCTGCGGATTGATCTCTCACCCCTGCCCGCACATGCGGTGGTCTGCGACATCGTCTATGTCCCCCTGCTGACGCCATTGCTTGTGAGCGCGAGGTCACGTGGGTTGCGAATCATTGACGGTTTGGGAATGCTGATGCATCAGGCGGTTCCTGGCTTTGAGCGCTGGTTCGGTGTACGTCCCGAGGTTACCGCGGAGCTTCGATCACTGCTCGAAGCTGATGTCATGGCAAAGAAGTGAAATGCTGCTCATCGGCTTAACCGGCTCGATCGCCATGGGGAAATCAGCAACGGCGGACATGTTCCGGCAGCTTGGCATTCCAGTCTTCGATGCGGATGCAGCCGTGCACTCACTTTATGCGGAGGGCGGAGAAGCCGTCGGCCCTGTGGCACAGCTCTATCCCGAAGCGGTCAAATCCGGGGTGGTTGATCGTGGCGAACTGGCCAAGATCGTTCTTGGCGATCCCGCCAAGATCAAAGCACTCGAAGCGGTGGTTCATCCGCTGGTCCGAGCGCGGGAGGCCGCCTTCTTAAGCAACGCGCGCGATACCAATGCCGACATGGTGGTTCTGGACATTCCCTTGCTGTTCGAGACGGGGCAGCAGGGCCGCGTCGACTGCATTGTCGTGGTCAGCGCGCCGGCCGCCATTCAGCGTGAGCGGGCACTGGCGCGGCCGGGCATGACGGAGGCGAAGCTCGATGCCATTCTCGCGCGTCAAATGCCTGATCGCGAGAAGCGGGCAAAGGCTGACTTTGTGGTGGATAGCTCGAAGGGACTAGAGAACGCATTCGAGCAGGTTCGTGCCATCATCGCTACACTCAGACAGAGGCAGCGGCCGTCCAATCTGGGTGATAAGCGATGAGATATGTGGTTCTCGACACCGAAACGACCGGCCTATCCCATGAGAATGGCGACAGGATCATCGAAATCGGCTGTGTCGAGGTGCTCAACCACGTGGCGACCGGCCGCGTGTTTCACAAATATATCAATCCGCAGCGCCAGATTCACGCTGAGGCCATTCGCGTCCACGGCATCACCAACGAGTTTCTGGCGGATAAGCCTGTCTTTGCGGAGATCGCTCAGGAATTCGTGGAGTTCATCGAAGGCGCGGTGCTGGTCATCCACAATGCCGCCTTTGATATCGGCTTTCTCAATTCGGAGCTTGGCCGGCTCAACTATCCCGCCATTCCCGAAGAGCAGGTGATCGATACGCTCGCGCTGGCTCGCCGGCGCCATCCCATGGCGCAACACAGTCTGGATGCGCTGTGCCGCCGCTATGGGATCGACAATTCAAAGCGCACCAAGCATGGCGCATTGCTCGATGCCGAGCTTCTGGCCGATGTCTATATTGAGCTGATCGGCGGGCGCCAGCCGGTTCTCACTTTGGTGGCGAGCACCGAAACCACTCATGAGATCCGGGTCACCCAAACAGTGACCCTCACCCTCAGACCAAGGCCCTTGCCGCGCCGCCTCACGGAGGAAGAGCGCTTGGCCCATGAAAGCTTCATCGCCGAGCTCGGGCAGGACGCCATCTGGTTGAGCTATCTTGACCCTGCCGCTGAGCAGCCGGAACTCGCCTCGTAGAGCGTTTCCGCTTTTCTTTGAATCGCGAAATCGCTCTTAGTTCTTGCTTGGTCGTATTTTCTTCACGTCACCCAGAGGCTGTCGATTTCCTCCTCGTGGGGCGAGGGCGGTGGCGTTTCCGGCTCTTCAGCTATCGAGGGCAGCTTCTTCTTTATTTCAATCCGCCGATAAGACCCATTGGCGATACTGGCCTGTTTGAGCTGCTCAATGAACGCCCTCATCGGGTGGTGAGCAAAATGGCTAGCGCCTGACTTAGGCTCGGGAGCAGGCGCGGGCAGCGGCGGGTCGGCGCTCGGCGGAGTTACCTCGAAGCCCGATGCTGCCTCCTGGGAAGCAATGTTGGTCGGAAGCATCTTCTCCGCGCTGGCCGTCCTCACTTCAATTCCCGCATGATCAGCTTCCGGTTCGGGTGGCATCTCGCTGTCACTGTCCACCTTAGATCCGGTATCGGCTGTCTCATTGGTTGCCTCGCCAGCACTCAGTTTCCCTCGCCGCCCGAGCTGTCCCGTCTGCTCATCCCCGCTGACGGCCTGGGCAGAGGGTTTCTGTTCATCCGGCTGAATGTGCGTTTCTTCCGGCGAATGCTCTGGTTGATTCACGTCGAGATCGGACAGGCTGATCTCGTCCGCAAACATCTGCATTTGGGGCACGAGGACGAAATCTTCGGGCAATGGAGGCGTGAGCACGGCGACCGAACGGTCGCCGGGCAGGATCTTCACAACGGCGCGTGTCTGGGTCACTTCGCCGTAGGCCTTGTTCCAGTCCTCAGCGAACTGCACGGCATTCCAGTACCGTTCCTGCAGAGTTGGTCCGCTCTGGAACGTCCAATACGCATTCTCATACCAATAGACATTCTCTCGGCCTTCGATGCGATGGCCTCCGGTGTTGATAACCAACCGATCGCCGACCTCGCCGGGCTGAGGCTTTGGAGGCGGGGGCATCTCTTCTCGCGATAGTGGTGTTAGTCCCTTGGGCGGTAAGCCATAGTGACCCTCCGGCAGATTGTGGGCGCGGCCAAAGCCTTCATTGACAGGAATGCGCGGTGTGCTGACGGCATATTTGCCGTTCCCGAGATCATGGGCTACGGCGCGACCGAACGCATATTCCTGGTGAGCAGAATTCCAGGCTTCGGCGGCAGCTCTTGCGCGAAGCCCCGGCGGCGCCACTCCGTCAGGAATGATGACGGACCAGTACCTACCTTCATAGAGGTACAAACGGCCGAGCGCATCATCGCCCATATATCGGCCATTCCGGGTGAGCATTTCTGCCGTCGGCCCGCTGATCTGAAGAGGCTCGCTGAGCATCGTCTCGTTGACGGGGCCGGCCATACCATTTGCATATGGGTCAAACCCTGCCCAATCGTTGAGATAGACTTGGCCGGGAAGCCCAGTCTCCCTATCCTCCGGCAGTACCAAGAGCGATGATCTGTCGGCCAATTCGCCGATGCGCTTCGGGAAGCTCTTGAGCGGGGGTTGCCTGAAATACTGGGAGAAGCCGCTTCCTCCCGCGACTGAAGACTCCATGTCCGTCGAACCAGAAGCGAGCTGGTGGGCAATGGCGGCATCGACGGAACTACCGCCATCCTTGATGACCGATCGGGACACATCGGTAGGATCTGGTCGCTCGATGACGGTCGAAGTTGAGCTCACTGAATGGACAGAGCTCGTGTCGTCTTGCAAATTGCTGCGGGGAGGGACAGGTGTTCTCGCCAGACTATCGCCGGAGTCTTGCGAGGGCCGCCTCGTCGAAGATAAATCCACGCTCTTGAGATCGCCGGAATCAATGGAGGGGACGCCGGACGATACTGATGCACTGGGCTGGCGTTCCGCGTTGAGCGATTCGCTACGGCCGCGCTCGCCACGATCACCGATTGGGGCTTGCGAAGCATTGTCATCGCCTTGCCGCAGGCTCGGTGTGTCGGAAGAAAAGGATTCGCTGGCTTCTCGCGCCGTGACTGCGGAGTCGCTGCGATCGCGAGCATCTCCCTTGCGGCCGGTAACTCGCGGCGCATCATCGCGTGGCTCGAGCGCAGGATTATTGAAGGGCTCACGAATTCCGGTTCGCTGGGCGGGCTGATAGGGGAGGTCCTCTATCTCAGGACTCCCCGGCCGCTTGGGTGGCTTGGAGCAACAGCGCATACCGCCGCGCAACCCACCACCCTTCTCGATCAGTCCAGTCTCCGGATCCATGTGATAGAGTTCCGCATCCGCAATACCGCCCCCCTCGCCACTGATCCAGTCGACTGCCTGAAAGGTGCGCTGCTGGCCGGGCACGCTCCTCAACGCAAGGATCTCACCAGTGCTCTCGATGCGGGTCACAGTCAGCATCTCGCCTGTGACCGGGTGCTCGTATCGGTATTTTACGCCTGGCTCTATCTTTTGAAAACGTGCGGGCGCATCGGTGAAATACTCCTCTTCGCCCACCGGAGTGATGGAAAAATCATCTACCTCACTGCCAAAGCGGAAGGAGGCGGCTCCAAGCTCGCTTCGGGATGACCTCGCAACGGGAAGATCGATTTCGGCCGCCAGGTGATGGAGCGCTTCCGTTGCGTTCATCTCAGGCGTGACCTCGATGCGCTCGAGGGCCGCTAGTCCACCGCCGCGACGCATCCCGAGCGCGACCCCTCCGACATCAAAACCCAAAGCAAGGCCACCCCCAATCATTTGTTTCACATTGTGATGACGAATGCCCTCCTCGAGATTATAGAGCCCGCCCACAATCGGGATCTGGCTGATATACCAGTCTTTTAAAAAGTAAAGCCCGCTGATGAGGTGGCGGTGATTCTCGGTCTCTGCCGCATAGTTCTCGGTGATCCTGGATATTTCTGTATGCATGTTTTCAGCGGAAAGACTCTCACCTTTCAGGCGTAAGTTTTCTTTCGCCCGAGCGAGAACCCAGGGGTGATTGAGGAGAGTAGTATTATAGTCCTGTTCCGCTTTCTGTAACGCTTGTCTCGGATTAAGCACATGTGTGCCATGGCGCTCATCATGCTTGCATCTGAGAGACAAGAAATGCCCGAAAGGCCCTGGCAAATCCGCATTGGACAGAAAACGCTGCCATGGGGACTCGAAGACGCTTTCAACTACATTATAGGGATGAGAGATAACAAAATTCTGGGGCTCGTCGGCGAGTTCGTCCCGGTCCCAGCCTGTTTCGTTCTCGAGAATCTCGAGTGCCGCGCGGGCGCGGTCGAAGGCAGCCGGTGGGGTTCCAAAATTGGCAAGCCAGCGCTCTGAAAAGTAGGCAAGCGCACCCTCGAGATTGGCTTGCCAGTCCTTGCCGGCAAACTTTTCTCCGCTCGATCGCGCAAGATGGATCGATGCAAGGACCACGGGGTTGGGATGTGCCTCCGGGTGCTCACGCCAGTCCGTCACCAGAGCATGAAATGCCTTCACGAGGACGGATCTGTCCTCAAGATTGTCTGGAACATCCCTGCCGCTGAGCTTCGAAAGGGTCCGGATGGTCGAGGCGAGAGAGAACTCTATGGTGCCGACGCGATGGTTGCGATCAAGCCCATGATCTTCGAACCACTCGGCGACGAGCTTGGTACGTTCGCCATCGCTCAGTTTTGACAAACCCGGAACACGCGCGAGGGACGGGTCGTTTGCCAGCTCCTCAAAGCTCTTGCCATTGGCGTTAATGATCGTGAAGCCGTTAGAGCGAGGCGTCGGATGCTGCTCAACCAGGTTCGGTACATGCTCGAAGATCTTCGTCTTCAGCCAATCCTTAGCAAGCGCTTCGAGGAAGCTTGCCCGCAACGCCGCAAGCCGCTGTGTCGAATGAGGATCATGCGAGAGATCGTCTGGTTTGATGCCGCTGAAAACGAGGGCGGCCTGATCGATATGCCGGCTGTATTCCCCATCGGCTTCGGGATAAGCCTCTTGGAGGCTGTTGGCGCCCAAAGCCAGTCGCGCACCGAGAACGGTTGGATCGATCCGGATATGCGGATCACGATCATTGACCGCATCCAATGCGCTTCCTGCAGAAATCGCCTTGGTCTTGAGCGTGTCCCAATCAACCCAATGCAAGGATTGGCTCAGCTCTGACACAATAAACCGAATGACTGTAGAATTCGACGCTTTATGGCTGTGATCACCTGCTGAATTCTGGCTCGGCGCGCTGGACTCCTGATCCACGTGCGAATTCGGAACTCCGGAAGCGTTGTCGGAGTGAGTCATGATCTGATCCTCTTTCCTATGCGATGGAGTGTTTCGCTGCAGGCTTGATCAAGCGCCGACATCACCACAGTCCGATTGTGTTTGCTTGCCGGCTTAATGGCGGCCGTCCTGCAGCGATCCAGATGTCAAACCGCAAGCAGAGCTCACCATTTGGCGCAAATAACTCACTAGACGGGCCCCAGGCGGAAGCGCTCTACTGCCGCGCAAGGTGAGACCGGTGAATGGGGAGTTCCGATATGAAGTCACACTGCCGCGTAGCGATCATCGGCGGCGGCGCCATGGGCGCGGGGCTGCTGTATCACCTTGCGTTGGAAGGCTGGACAGACATCGTGCTCATCGAAAAGGGCGAGCTCACCTCAGGTTCTACCTGGCATGCCGCGGGGCAATGTCCGCAATTCGTCGGCTCCCTTTCGATTGCCCACATCAATAACTACGGCACAAAGCTTTACCCGAAGCTCGAGGAGCTGACCGGCGTCTCTGCCACCTGGCACGGTTGCGGCGGCATCAGGCTCGCGCTCACGGACGAAGAGGTGAACTGGTTCAAATATGTTCAGGGGATCTCAAAGCTCGTGGGCTTTGAAATGCACCTGATCGGACCGGAGGAGATCCGCCAGCACCATCCCTATCTCGAAACCTTCGGGGTCAAGATGGGGGCAATGACCGTGACGGATGGTCATGTGGATCCCTCGGGCGTGACCAACGCCATGGCAAAAGGGGCGCGCGATCTCGGCGCGGAAATCTATCGCCGCACCAGGGTGACGGATACGCGCATGCTGCCCAGCGGCGAATGGGAGGTCGTGACCGATAAGGGCACCATCGTCTGCGAGCATGTGGTGAATGCCGCGGGCTCCTATGCGGATATCGTCGGGAGCTGGGCCGGCCTTACCGTACCGATCACCAATATGCTCCACCATTATATCGTCACCGACCCGCTGCCGGAGATCGCGGCGCTCACGAAAGAGCTGCCGGTCGTGCGCGATCCGTATGTCAACGGCTATCTCCGCCAGGAGCAGCAGGGCCTGCTCATCGGCATCTATGAGCAGGAGGGCGCGACCGACTGCTTCAAGGACGGGATCTCCTGGGATTTCGAAAGCGAGTTGCTGCCGCCCGAACTTGACCGGCTGATGCCCTGGCTCGAGCGTTCGGCCGAGCGGCTGCCCCTGTTCGGGAAAGCGGGCATCCGGCGCATCGTGCCCGGCGCCATCACGCACACTCCGGATGGCAATCTGCTGCTGGGGCCGGCACCGGGCGTGCGCAATTACTGGATGGCCTGCGGAGCCTCCTTCGGGATCTGCCAGGGGGCCGGCGCCGGCAAATACCTGGCGCAGTGGATGGTGCATGGGGCGGCCGACATCAATATGGCACCGGTTGATCCCCGCCGCTTCGGCAATTGGGCCGGTGGAGAGTACTGCCTCGCCAAGTCCACCGACGATTACGAGAACATGTATCAGGCGGTCGTACCCGGCGAATACCGTTCGAGTGGTCGGCCGAAGCGCACCTCGCCACTTTACGAGGCGCTCAAAGCCAAGGGCGCCCAGTACTTGGATGTTGCGGGTTGGGAGCGGCCGCGCTGGTTCGCCAAGGGCGGCGAGAGCGAAATCCCAAGTTATCGCCACAATAACAGTTTCGAGCCGGTGCGCGCCGAGGCGATGGCGGTACGCGAGCGGGTCGGCGTCATGGATATGTCGAGCTTCTCCAAGTTCGAGGTCTCCGGACCCGATGCCGAGGCCATGCTGAACCGGCTGCTCGCCAATCGGATGCCGCGCAAGGCGGGTGGCATTGTGCTCACGCAATGGCTGACCGAGAGCGGGCGTATCGAAGGCGAGCTGACGGTCACGAGGCTTGGCGAAAGCCGCTTCTACCTGCTGTCGGCCGCGGCGGCGCAGTTCCGCGACCTTGATATGCTGTCACAAGGGCGGGGCGCCGGTGAAAGGGCGGAAGTCAAGGACGTCACCGACGCCTTTGCGGTTCTGGTGCTCGCCGGGCCGCGCTCGCGCGATGTGCTGGCGAAACTCACAGAGGCTGATCTCAGCAACTCATCCTTCCGCTGGCTGACCGGCAAGGAAATCGGGATTGCGGGAACTCCTGTCCGGGCGCTCCGCGTCAACTATGTGGGTGAGCTCGGCTGGGAGCTGCACATTCCCCGGGATGCAGCGGTGCAGGTCTATGACGCCCTGATGGCCGCAGGCAAAGACTATGGCATTGCCGATTTTGGCGCCTATGCGATGAACTCCCTGCGCATCGAAAAAGCCTATCGTGGCTGGGGATCAGAGATGACCAATGAGGTCAACCTGATCGAGGCCGATATGCAGCGCTTCGCATTTCTGGATAAACCCGCTTTCGTGGGCAAGGCGGCAACGCTCAGTGCCAAACAGCAGGGCGCGCGGATCTCGCTCATCTACATGTCGCTGAGTGATGGCGATGCCGAAGCGCTGGGCAATGAGCCGATCTTTGCCAATGGCGCGCTTGCAGGTGTTACCACATCCGGCGGCCATGGTTATGCGGTGGGCAGGAGCCTTGCCTTTGGCTATGTAAAACCCGAGCTTGCAAGGCCCGGAACCGAGCTTGAGGTTGAGATCCTGGGCGAGCGGCGCAAGGCGAAAGTCGAGGCACAGCCGCTTTACGACCCGGAAAACCTGAAGCTCAGAGCCTGACGTAAGAAAGCCGCTCGGCGAGCGGCTTTCCTTATCTTGCATCGGGATGACTGGTCAGCCGACGATCTCTTCGGGGCGGAAGTTGAGATCGATCTCGATCTTGGCATTCTCTGGGCTGTCGGAGCCATGCACGGAGTTGCGCTCGATATTCTCGGCGAATTCCTTGCGGATGGTGCCGGCATCGGCCTTGGCCGGGTCGGTCGCGCCCATGACCTCGCGATTGCGGGCCACCGCATTCTCGCCCTCGAGCACCTGGACCACGATGGGGCCGGAGGTCATGAAGGTGACGAGGTCATTGAAGAACGGCCGTTCCTTGTGAACGGCATAGAAGGCTTCCGCCTGCTCTTTCGTCCATTTGACGCGCTTCTGCGCAACCACGCGCAGGCCGGCCTCCTCCAGCTTGGCGATGATCTTGCCAGTGAGGTTACGCGCTGTCGCGTCGGGCTTAATGATCGAGAAGGTGCGCTCGAGCGCCATTGTCGTCCTCTTGAGATGTGTTTTGATGAGGAATTAGGGTGGCGCGGTTTATAGCGACGGACCTAAACTCCTTCAAGACAAAGCGGGACGATAGCACGAGGATTGAGCATGAAGGCGATCGAATATGCGGAGGCGAGCCAGGAGGTGCGTGCCATCTTCGATGACATCAAATCGTCGCGCAACGTGCCGGACGTGAACAATTTCTGGAAATATCTCGCCAATGACCCGCGTATGCTCGACCATGTCTGGTCCTCGCTCAAGGATGTCATGGGCGCAGGTGGGCATCTCGACCCGGCGGTGAAGGAGCTGATCTATATCGCGGTGTCCATCACCAATGGCTGTGCATATTGCCAGGCGAGTCATACCGCCGCAGCCCGCAAGAAGGGTGTGAGCGATGAAATGCTTCAGGAGCTCTATGCCATTGTAGGGCTTGCCAATATGACCAACCGGCTCGCCATCGCCTATCGCGTGCCGCTGGACGAGGATCCGGGCGCGGCAAAATGAAGTGCCATTCTGCCTGGCTTGTCCGCGAGCCGCAGATTGCATTAAAGTCTCATCCTCGTGCCTGGGAGCCCTGCCGCGACGCGGCCTAAATTGACGGCTTCACTGTGGGACCGAATAGCGCTGTGGCTGTCTGCCGCAGAGAAGTCACTGCGGTTTTCAGTCATGTCGAAGAGCTTGCATGCGTTGCATGTGACCATCGAGCCGTGACGACGGCAGGATCAAGGCCAGGAGATAGGGCGTGAAACAGTGCGGGCGTTACAATAAAGCTTTAGGGGTGGAGGCGACGGGATTCCGGGCGCTGGAAAAGGTTCATTGGAACCAGACAGCAGCTGAATTGTACGAAATCGCCACGCGGCGGGGCGAAGGCTCCATCGCCAAGGGCGGCGCACTGGTTGTTTCAACCGGTCAGCATACTGGGCGGTCGGCGAAGGACAAGTTCATCGTCCGCGACGAGACCACCATGGACCAGATCTGGTGGGACAATAACAAGCCGCTGTCGCCGGAGAATTTCGACCGGCTCTATCAGGATTTCCTTGCCTATGCCGAGGGCAAGGAGCTGTTCGTCCAGGATCTCTATGGCGGTGCCGACCCCGACCACAGACTGTCGACCAGGATCTTCTGCGAATATGCCTGGCATGCACTCTTCATCCAGCATCTGCTGATCGTGCCGCCGGCGGCAGATTATGCAAATTTCCGCCCGCAACTCACCATTATCGATCTGCCCGGGTTCAAGGCTGATCCGGAGCGCCATGGGGTTCGCTCGGAAACTGTGATCGCCGTCAATTTCGCCCGGGGGCTGGTGCTGATCGGCGGCACCTCCTATGCCGGCGAAATCAAGAAGTCCGTCTTCACCGCGCTGAACTACATCCTGCCCGCCAAGGGCGTCATGCCCATGCATTGCTCTGCCAATATGGGCGCAAAGGGCGACACGGCGATCTTTTTTGGCCTCTCCGGTACCGGCAAAACCACCCTTTCCGCTGATAGCAGCCGCACGCTGATCGGTGATGACGAGCATGGCTGGTCCGAGAACGGCATCTTCAATTTCGAGGGTGGCTGCTATGCGAAAGTCATCCGTCTCTCGGCCGAGGCTGAGCCGGAGATCTATGCAACCACCCAGCAATGGGGAACGGTGCTCGAAAATGTGGTGATGGATCCGGTCACGCGCGAGCTTGACCTCCATGACGGCTCGCTCACCGAGAATACGCGCTCGGCCTATCCGCTGCATACGATCCCCAATGCGAGCGAGACCGGGCTTGCGCCGCAACCGCGCACCATCATCATGCTCACCGCCGATGCCTTCGGCGTGCTGCCGCCCATCGCCAAGCTCTCGCCGAGCCAGGCCATGTATCACTTCATCTCGGGCTATACCGCCAAGGTTGCCGGCACCGAGAAGGGCGTGACCGAGCCTGAGGCAACCTTCTCTGCCTGCTTCGGCGCGCCCTTCATGCCGCGCCATCCCGGCGAATATGGCAGGCTTTTGCGCGATCTCATCGCCAAGCACAATGTCTCGTGCTGGCTGGTCAATACGGGCTGGACCGGCGGCAAATACGGGGTTGGCAAGCGCATGCCGATTGCCGATACCCGAGCGCTGCTGAATGCGGCCCTGAGCGGTGAACTCGACAAGGCCCAGTTCCGGACGGATCCCAATTTCGGCTTCCAGGTACCGGTCGCGGTGGCAGGTGTCGACAGCAAGCTCTTGGCGCCGCGCGAGACCTGGGCTGACAAGCAGGCTTATGATGCGCAGGCCAAGGCGCTGGTTGACATGTTCAATAAGAACTTCGAGCGCTTTGAGTCGCATGTGGATGCCGAGGTGCGTGCTGCGGCGCCGACCTGGAAGGAAGCTGCCGAGTGATGAGTGCTGGATGGCTCGGGGACTTCTAGCGCTCGCGGCACTCGCAGTAGTCGGCCTTGCCGCACAGCCGGCGAGCGCTGCCCCGCCACCTGCGGTGGTGGGGGTGCTGACCTGCGATGTGCACGGCCCGGATGTGGCGCTGCATTTCGGATCAAACCGCGCCATCCACTGTGTTTATCGCCCTAACGGCCGCGGGCGGCCGCAGACCTATATTGGCCATTTTCGCAAATATGGCGTCGAGGTCGGGGTGATTGGCCATACTGCGATCAGCTGGCGGGTGATCGCTCCCTCGCACCGGATCCCGCGCGGCTCCCTCGCCGGCAGCTATCGCGGCTTTACGATCGAAGCGACGGTTGGCGTCGGGTCCGGCGCCAATATCCTCGTCCGCGAGGGTGATTCGACGATCCACCTCGATCCCATCGGTATGCAGGCGCAGACCGGAGGCTTGAATGCGGCTGTCGGCATCACGGCTTTGGAGCTGCAGCCTGTCCGGCGCTGAGCCAAACCGGACAGACGGCCGGTGCTCGTGAGCGGCATGAGCCATGGTATCGAGCCCGCGCTCGTTCAATCCGGCCTTGCCGCGCTCCCCGCGCAATTCCGAAACTGGTTCCAAGATCAAGGCTGGTCGCCGCGACCCCATCAGCTCGCACTCCTCGCGCATGGGCTTGCCGACCGCTCGGCGCTTTTGATTGCACCGACAGGCGGCGGTAAGACTCTGGCCGGTTTTCTGCCCAGCCTCGTTGAGCTGACCGGCGAGCCGGCGAGTATGCGCAAGGCCCGTTTCGGCCCACATACCCTCTATATCTCCCCGCTCAAGGCGCTCGCGGTGGACGTTGCCCGCAATCTCGAGCGTCCCGTCCAGGAGATGGGCCTGCCGATCAGGCTCGAGACCCGTACGGGCGATACGCCACAATCAAAGCGCCAGCGGCAGCGGATCTCGCCTCCAGACATTCTGATGACGACGCCCGAGCAGCTCGCTCTGCTCATCGCCCTGCCCGATGCCGCCCGGCTGTTTTCCGGCCTCAGGGCCATCGTGCTCGATGAGCTTCATGCCATGGTGACGAGCAAGCGCGGCGTGCTGCTCGCATTGGGGCTTGCGCGGCTTGGGCGGCTCGCGCCTGAGGCACGGCGCGTTGGGCTTTCGGCCACCGTTGCTGAACCGGACCGCTTGCGGGCGTGGCTGATGTCGCAGACCAATCCCGACCAGCTGGCGCTTGCCGAGCTGGTGATGGGGGCCAAAGGCGCTGATCCCCAAATCGCAATCCTGCGCTCGGAAGAGCGGGTGCCATGGGCTGGTCATTCGGCCCGCTATGCCATGGCGGAAATCTATCAGGCGATCCGCAATGCGGGCATGACCCTGGTCTTCGTCAATACCCGCTCGCAGGCGGAGATGATCTTCCAGGAGCTCTGGCATATCAACGAAGACAATCTGCCAATTGCGCTCCATCACGGCTCGCTCGATGTCGCCCAGCGCCGCAAGGTTGAAATAGCGATGGCGGAAGGCCGGCTGCGGGCGGTGGTCTGCACCTCGACTCTCGATCTCGGCATTGACTGGGGTGATGTCGATCTCGTCATCAATGTAGGCGCGCCCAAAGGGGCAAGCCGTCTCCTCCAGCGCATCGGCCGCGCCAATCACCGGCTGGATGAGCCCTCGCAGGCACTTCTGGTCCCCGCCAACCGCTTCGAGGTGCTGGAGTGTCAGGCAGCGCAAGCGGCAGCGGCCGAGGGCCAGCAGGACACACCGCCCCCGACACTGGGCAAGCTCGATGTGCTCGCCCAGCACATTCTCGGGGCGGCCTGCGCCGAGCCGTTCGATCCTGCCGTGCTCTATGCGGAAGTCTGCTCGTCATACCCCTATCGCTCCCTCACGCGCGAGGATTTCGACGCGGTGGTGGATTTCGTCGCGACCGGCGGCTATGCGCTGCGCAGCTATGAGCGCTATGCCAAGCTGAGGCAGCGGCCCGATGGGCGCTACCGCATCTCGCATCCAAGGATTGCCCAGCAATACCGACTGAATGTCGGCACCATCGTCGAAGCGGCAATGCTGAAGGTGCGGCTGGTCAGCAGGCGGGGGCGGGGAAAGGGCGTCGTCTCCCGCGGCGGCCGAGTGCTGGGGGAGGTTGAGGAATGGTTCATTGAACAATTATCGCCCGGCGATACATTCGTCTTCGCAGGCCAGGTGCTGCGCTTCGAGGGGTTGGACGAGCTGGATGCCCTGGTCACCCGGGCGGAGCGGGAAGATCCCAAGATTCCCTCTTATGAAGGGGGCAAATTCCCCCTCTCGACCTATCTCGCCGAGCGGGTGCGCAAGATTCTTTCACGACCCGATGATTGGCGGGGGCTGCCCGACCAGGTGCGCGATTGGCTCTCGGTGCAGCGGTTCAAGTCGCTTGTCCCTAGGGATGACGAGATGCTGGTCGAGACCTTTCCCCGGGGCAGTCGCTGGTATCTCGTGTGCTATCCATTCGAGGGCCGGCTTGCGCACCAGACATTGGGCATGCTGCTGACGCGCCGGCTTGATCGTATGCGCGCGCGACCACTCGGCTTCGTCGCTAATGAATATGCGCTGGCGGTTTGGGGCACGCGCGATCTCGGCCTGATGATCAGCTCGGGCAAGCTGTCGCTCGGTGCGCTGTTCGATGAGGACATGCTGGGCGATGACCTCGATTCCTGGCTTGCCGAATCGAACCTCATGAAACGCACCTTCCGCACCTGCGCGATCATTGCCGGGCTGATCGAGCGGCGCCATCCAGGCCAGGAGAAAAGCGGCCGGCAGGTGACCTTCTCCTCCGACCTCATCTATGACGTGCTGCGTCAGCACCAGCCCAATCACGTGCTTTTGCGGGCGGCGTGGGATGATGCCGCCGAGGGATTGCTCGATATTCGCCGGCTTGGCGATCTGCTTCGGCGCATCAAGGGTCATATCACCCATCGGCCGCTTGAGACGGTATCGCCGCTCGCGGTGCCCGTCATGCTTGAGATCGGACGCGAACAGATTTATGGCGAAGCACATGAAGCCCTTCTCGCCGAAGCAGCCGATGCCCTCATTGAGGAAGCCATGCGCCTCGTCTGACGCATTGCCGATCCGCGTCGACGGATTGAGCCTCACGCCAGATCTTTCCGGTGCGCTTTATGCGGCCGACTTCAAGACGCTGGTGGTTGCCGACCTGCATCTCGAGAAGGGATCGAGCTTTGCCCGGCGCGGCGTGCATCTGCCGCCTTATGACACGCGCTCAACGCTCGATGCGCTTCTCGCGGCGTGCACACGCTGGAAGCCGGAAACAGTGATTTCGCTTGGCGACAGTTTCCATGACGGTGCCGCTCGACACCGGCTCGATATGGAAGACGTGGTGCGGATCCGCCATCTCACCGAAGCCTATGACGTGGTCTGGCTGACCGGCAATCATGACAAACAGCCGCCGGATGATCTGGGCGGGCGCATTGCTGGTCAGATCACGCTGGGTCCCATTGTGCTGCGCCATGAGCCAAGTTCAGGCCTGGCGCTCGAATCAGAGATTGCCGGCCATCTGCATCCGGTAGCGGCGGTCGCACGCCGGGGGCTGAGATTGCGCGCCCGGTGCTTTGCGACCGACGGCCGCCGGCTGGTCATGCCGGCCTTCGGTGCCTTTACCGGCGGGCTCAATGTGAAGAGCAAGGCCTTTGCCGGCATATTCCCGAGCGAGCGTTTCGGCGTCTGGATGCTCGGCCGCGAGGGCATTTATCCCTTGCCCTCCCGCGTGCTGCTGCCGGATGGCGTTTAGTCTGGTGCTACCGGTGCACCCGGATCCAGCGGAAGCCAAAAGGCTCCAGCTTCATGCGGAGCCGGCCCTCTACGGGATCGGGAATGTCGCCGCCCAGGATCGGCTCATGACGGGGCTGGGCGGAGATGCCGAGCTTGACGTCTATCATGGCGTCGCGGCCGCTGAGATTGTGAAGAATGACGAGCGCCGTCTCGCCCGGGGGATAGCGATGGGCCAAAACCTGGTCTGACCCGCTTTCCAGGAATTCGCTAAATCCCGTTCCGATTTCCTTATGCGCGAGGCGGGCCGCGCAGAGCTGCTTAATAAAATTCAGAAGCGAGTCGGGCCGGCTTTGCTGGGCCTCCACACTCGTGCTGCGAAAGCCGAAGCCGCCATCATCGATGACGGGCTGCACGATGCGATTTTTAGGTGCATCAGAGAAGCCGCCATTCTTGGCTGCAGACCATTGCATGGGCGTGCGCACAGCGTTCCGCCCGTGTTGGGTGAGATCATCTCCCATCCCGATCTCGTCGCCATAGACGATAACCGGGGCACCGGGCAGCGAGAAGAGGAGGCTGTGGGCCATCTTCAGCCGTTGCTCGTTGCCTTCAAGCATCGGTGCCAAGCGCCGCCTGATGCCACGACCAAAGATGCGCATATGCTCCTCTGGCGCGAAGGTGCGATTGACGATCTCCATCTCCTCGGGCGAGAGGCGCTCAAGATCGGCCTCGTCGAGATTGCGCAGGAAGTTCGCCCATTGCCCGTTGACGGGAACCGCCGGCAGCATGTCGATCGCCCGGCGCACGGGTGCGGCCTTCTCGGCCGCAAGCGCGAGGATGAGGTAATTGTTGAGCAGGAAATTGAACATCATGTTCAACTGCTCACCGTCGAAATAGTCCTTAAGCTTTTCCGGGCTCTCGTCGACTTCGCCCATCAACAGCACATCCGGTTTGCGCGCGGTGGTGTGCTGATAGAGGTGGCGCAGCACCGTGTGGGATTTGTCGACAGGGTCAGGTCCAATCGGCCGCTCGACCATGTGGGACGCCGCATCGACCCGGAAGCCGGAGACACCAAAGCTCAGCCAATAGTCCACCACCTCCTCGATCTGGGCGAGGACCTTGGGGTTGCCATGGTTCAGGCCAGGCTGAAAATGGTAGAACCGATGGTGATAGAAGGCGCCGGCGATCTCGTCATAGGTCCAGACGCTCTTCTCTTCGCCCGGGAACATGGGGCCTTTCCCCGGCACCGAAGGGGGTGGATGATCCGTCCAGTAATAGTAATCCCGGTATGGCGATTTGGGATCATGGCGGGCCGCCTGGAACCAGGGATGATGGTTCGAGGTATGCTGGACCACGAGGTCGACGATCACCCGCAATCCTAGCTCGCCAGCCCGGCGGACGAATGCCAGGAAGTCCTCGAAGGCGCCATACCTGGTGTGTACCCGAAAGTAATCGGTGATGTCATAGCCGTTGTCCCGATTACCTGAAGGATAAAATGGAAGTAACCAAATACAAGTGACCCCGAGTTCCGCGATATAGTCGAGTTTCGAAATAAGACCCTTGAAATCACCGATGCCATCGCCATTCGCATCGAAGAAACGTTCGACATCAATGCCGTAGATGATGGCATCCTTCCACCAGTAGTCCGGCATTACAGAGATCCTGTGCTTAAATCTTGCTGGAACAGGGTCCGTCGGGGAACGGTTTGCCCCCGAATTCGTTCCCTCGGCACGGGCTAAGCACGAGGTCATTCCGAATGATCGGGCGAAAAATCTGGGCGATTGCTGAAGGCTATATTCCCAGCACGAGCACGGGGCCGGCACCGGAGATGATCAGCCATGAAACTGCATGCATTCTGAATACCGGCGATCGTGATGCCCATGTCACGATCATGCTCTATTTCACCGACCGCGAGCCGGCAGGGCCTTACAAGCTCACGGTCGGTGCGCGGCGCAGCTATCACCTGAAATTCAACGATCTCGAGGAACCGGAGCCGGTCCCGCTGGGAACACCCTATTCGAGCACGATCATTTCGGATCTGCCTATCGTGGTCCAGCATACCCGGCTCGACAGCCGGCAGGCCGAGAACGCGCTGCTCTCCACCATCGCCTATTCTCAGGATTAGTAGGGCTCGCTCGAAACATGCCAAAGATCGGCTTCCATGCCTCGCATGAACAATTTGCCCCCAGCGCGCTTCTTGCCTGCGTTAAGGCCGCGGCGAAGGCGGGGTTTTCCGGTGCGATGTCCTCCGATCATTTTGGCCCGTGGAGTGAGGCGCAGGGCCATTCAGGCTTTGCCTGGTCGTGGCTTGGTGCGGCGATGGCGAGCACTGATTTGTCTTTCGGTATCGTCACGACGCCCATAGGCTTGCGATATCATCCCGCGATCATCGCGCAAGCGGGTGCAACGCTGGCCGAGATGTTCCCGGGCCGGTTCTGGATGGCTTTGGGCTCAGGCGAGGCGCTCAATGAGCGGATCACCGGGTTGCGCTGGCCGGCAAAGGCCGAGCGGAACGCGCGCCTCAAGGAAGCAGCCGAGGTGATGCGCGCGCTCTGGGCCGGCGAGACCGTGACGCGCGACGGGTTGATCCCGGTGGAAGAGGCAAAGCTCTATTCCCGGCCGGCCGAACCGCCAAGGATCGTTGCTGCCGCCCTCACGCCGGAGACGGCGCGCTGGGCGGCTAGCTGGGCGGACGGGTTGATCACCATCAACAAGCCTGTCGAGCAGCAGCGCCAGCTCATCGAAGCCTTTCGTGAAGGTGGCGGGGAGGGCAAGCCGCTGTTCCTGCAAGTTCATCTCTCCTATGCCGCGAGCGATGAGCAGGCAAGGCGCAATGCCCATGAGCAGTGGCGGACCAATACGCTGGCTGGAACGGTCGCCGCCGAGCTCAAGCTTCCCGAGCAGTTCGATGCAGCAACCCGTTTCGTCCGGCCCGAGGATCTCGACGACAGTGTTCGCATTTCCGCTGATCTTTCCCGCCACATCGACTGGATCGCGGAGGATCTCGGCCTCGGTTTTGAAGAGATCTATCTCCACAATGTCGGACAAAATCAGCGCGCTTTCATCGAGGCCTTCGGCGAAAAGGTGCTTCCGGCCCTTGCCGCTACCATCGCGGGCCAATCAACACACCTGAGGGATGCAGCCGCGGGATGAATGATCCGAACTGGTGGCAACAGGCCATTTTCTACCAGATCTATCCCCGCTCGTTCCAAGACTCGAACGGGGATGGGGTTGGTGATCTCGACGGCATACGGCGCCGCCTCGATTACCTCTGTTGGCTCGGCATCGATGCGATCTGGATCTCGCCAATCTTCCCCTCGCCCATGGCCGATTTCGGCTATGACATCTCGGATTACTGCAATATTCATCCGCTGTTTGGCGATCTCAGCGCGTTTGACGCATTGCTCGCTGAGGCGCATCAACGCGGCCTCAAGCTGATCCTCGATTTCGTGCCGAACCACACGTCAAGCGAGCATCCCTGGTTCAGGGAGAGCCGGTCATCGCGCGATAGCCCGAAGCGGGACTGGTATATCTGGCGTGATTCCGCACCCGGGGCTGGGCCGCCGAACAACTGGGTCAGCAATTTCGGCGGTAGTGCCTGGGAATGGGACGAGGAAGCGGGGCAGTACTACTATCACGCCTTCCTCAAGGAGCAGCCAGACCTCAACTGGCGCAACCCAAAAGTGCGCGCCGCAATGTACGATGTCTTGCGGTTCTGGCTGAAACGCGGGGTCGATGGGTTCCGTGTCGACGTCATCTGGCATCTGATGAAAGACGAGCAGTTCCGGGATAATCCAGCCAATCCCGGCTATCAGCCCGGTGACCCCGCGATCCGGCGATTATTGCAGCTGTACTCGACCGATCAGCCGGAGGTGCATCAGCTGATTGCCGAGATGCGCGCGGTGGTGGACGAGTTTCCAAGCCGGGTGCTGATCGGGGAGATCTATCTGCCGATCGAGCGGCTGGTCACCTATTATGGAGACGACCTCCGCGGCACCCATCTGCCATTCAATTTTCAGCTGATCGAGGCAGCCTGGCAGGCCCGCAATCTTGCCCGCATCATCTCCGAATACGAAGCGGCCCTCCCCCGGGGCGGCTGGCCGAATTGGGTGCTCGGCAATCATGACAAACCGCGGATCGCATCGCGCGTGGGGCGGGAGCAGGCGCGCGTCGCGGCCATGCTGCTGCTGACATTGCGGGGCACGCCGACCATGTATTATGGCGATGAGATCGGTCTCGAAGACGTGCCGATTGCGCCTGACGAGGCGCAGGATCCTTGGGAGAAGAACGAGCCAGGACTTGGGGTCGGCCGTGATCCGCAACGCACGCCCATGCAATGGGATGCATCCCCCGGCGCAGGCTTCTCAACCGCAAAGCCCTGGTTGCCACTCTCGTCCGATTTCGGCCTGCGCAATGTGGCGGTGCTCGCCGAAGATCCCCAATCGATCCTCAGCCTCTATCGCCGGCTGATCGCGCTACGGGCAAGACCGCTGTTCAGGCTGGGCTCCTACAGCCCCATGGATGCGGAAGGTGATCTCCTCATCTATGGGCGGGAACATGAAGGGGAGCGGGCCATCATTGCGCTCAATCTCGGGAGCAATCCGATCCATGTGCACCTCCCGATGGAAGCGCCGAACCATATCGCGCTGTCCACACATCTTGATCGGGACGAGAAGGTGAGCGGCACGTTCTTGCTGCGGGCGAATGAGGGGGTGGTGCTGCTCTAGCGGTATTTACGGATTGCCCGTGCCGCCCGCGGCGCCATAGACCTGCCCCGTCACATAGGTCGCATCCGCCGAGGCGAGCTCGACATAGACCGAAGCAATCTCCGCCGGCTGCCCGGGTCTGCCGAGCGGGGTGCCGGCACCGAAGCTCTCAAGATTGCTCTGGGTCTGGCCGCCGCTCACCTGAAGCGGTGTCCAGAATGGCCCCGGCGCCACCGCATTGACGCGAATGCCCTTCGGTCCCAACTGCTTGGCGAGCGACTTTGCAAAGGCCACGTTGCAGGCTTTCGTCTGGGCATAATCGAACAGTCCGCCTGATGGATTATAGGCCTGGACGGAGGCCGTGATGATGATCGCCGCACCTGGCTCAAGGTGCGGCAGGGCTGCTCTGGTGATCCAGAAGGGCGCATAGACATTGGTCTTGAATGTCCAATCGAACAGGTCGGTGGTCAGATCGGCGAGATTGTCCATGAAATGCTGCCTGGCCGCGTTATTGACGATGAGATCAAGGCCGCCGAGCGCGCCGATCGTATCCGCAACGAGCTTTCCACAGAACCCCTCATCCCGGATATCGCCGGGCAAGGCTATGGCCTTGCGGCCCGCCTCCTCGATGAGCGCGATCACCTCGCGGGCATCGGGCTCTTCGGCGGGAAGATAGTTGATAGCCACATCCGCGCCTTCCCGGGCGAAGGCAATGGCAACGGCGCGGCCGATCCCGCTGTCGCCGCCAGTGATCAGAGCCTTGCGGCCGCGAAGCTTGTCCGAGCCGTGATAGCTCGTCTCGCCATGATCAGGGCGCGGGGTCATTTCGCCAGCAAGCCTCGGCCATTCCTGTGACTGGCGCTCGAAAGGCGGTTTGGGATAGCCTTCGCGCGGATCGCGCAGGGTGAGGGTCCCATTGTCCTGGGACCGGGACGCATTCTGCCCGGTGCTAGACGGGGATACGGGTTGTAGCGCCCTCGCCGAAGCGGTTGCGGCCGCAAGCAACCCGGTTGCCAATCCGCCAACCACCAAGCGGCGCGGGCGGGATGGAGTGTCGTTGAAATCCATGGCGCGGGTCCCTTGCAGAATGGCCAAGGCCTGTTACCGAGCCTATTCTGCCGGGCTGGCATCCGTTCCAATGTTGGGCGCGACCGGTCGTGATCCGTCGCCAGCCCTTCATCATGGGGCTGGCTGGATAGGCCCGGGCTCGTGGGGAGCGCGCCCGCCGCTTGGCCAGATGATGCGGATGCCGGACATGTTCATTGCCCGCTCATGAGCTGAGGGCGAGTAGGGCTCCATCACCTCACCGCGATATTCTGTTCCACCACTCATCACCATATGCTCGAATTGGGTGCCGTCATCGGCACTCAAGCGCAGCTCGAAATCGCCTTTGAGGCCGGCATCCACCAGGGCCGCATGCAGCGTGCTGATCGAATTATAGAGTCGGGCGGCGTCGCTGAGCATGAACTCCTCCTTACTGCTGAAGGTTCAACGCAGCCGTGGCGGATTGGTTCGGCGAGGCGCCTGTGAGATAGGCACTCAAGCGTGATCGGGGTCGACGGACGATTGGCTTGCCAAAGTGCCCGGCCAGACATACGGGTGGTACTGTCAGGCAGACCTCACTAACATGTTGATCCATGAGCCGGCCATCCGTGATCCCGAAGCTGAGCACCGTGACGACAGACGAGCCCATGGCAAAGACCCTGGGCGAGGCCGCCTATGACCTTATCAAGGAGAAGATCATCCGCTGCGAGCTGGAGCCCGGATCGGCCATTACCGAGACGCAGCTTGCGGTTCAGCTCGGCTTTGGCAAGGCACCCATCCGGCGCGCCCTCTCACAGCTTGCGCAGGACGGGTTCGTGAAATCGCAGCCGCGCAAAGGCTATGTGGTCGCCCCGATCACCCTGCGCGATGTCCATCAGCTCTTCGAACTCCGGCTGCTGCTGGAGCCCGCGGCAGTGAAAAAGGCGGCGGGCCGGATCGATCCGAAGCGCATTCACGAGCTCGAGCAGGTATGCAAGGCGGGCTACCTTCCCGGGGACCGGGAAAGCGAAAGTGCGTTTCTTCAAGCGAACAAGAATTTCCACATCGCCGTGGTGGATGGCGCAGGCAATCAGAAGCTCACCCGCATCCTGTCTCACATCCTGGAAGAGATGTCGCGGCTGTTTCACTTAGGGCTCGCGCTGCGCAACCGGACGGATGAGATGCAGCATGAGCACCGGGAGCTCATCGATGCACTCATTGCCGGTGATGGCGAAACCGCCGAGCGCGTGACTATCGCCCAGATCGAGGCGGCGCGGAGGATGGTGCTCGATGCCATCCTCGCAAGTTCCAATTTTCAATCGGTCGAGATCCAGATCTAGAGCGGTAGGGCCTTAGCCCACGAGCTCGACCTTTCCCTTGGGCGTGCCAATCTGCGCATGGAAACCGGGTTCGGATGCCGCCTCGACCGCCACGGGCATATGAAGGTCCTGATAGAGCTCAGCAAGCTCCTGATGCCGGGGATGGCGCACCACGAAGGATTCGAGGCTGAGGCCTGAGGGTTCCATCTGTGAGGGATGATAGGGCGTATCCCACTGAATGTAGAAGGGGATGAAAAAGCCGAAATCATGTCCGTCAGGATAGAGGATCTGCCATTCCAGCACCACGCCATCCGGCCGCGTGCGCGCCATTTTCACATGACGGCTCAGGAGACCGCGGCCGGTCAGGCGGTTACGCATTCCCTCGATATCGGTGGTCGAAACGGCGAAGGTGAACAGGCGGGGGCTGGGAAGTGCGGCCAGAACCTCGCCAAGCGTGCCGGCGAGGGATTGCTGCGGGTCCGGAGCGATGATCTCGAAATAGACCTCATTGCCAAAGGTTGCGAGCTTATTACGGGTGCCGAAGCCCTCATGGGTGCCGCCGAGGGTCAGCCGAACGCCGGTCAGCCGCTCGAAGGCGGCAACGCCTTCATCCAGCGACGGTGTGCCCCACAGGAGATGGTCAAGCTTGTTCATCTGCTTCCTCACAAAACGTAAAAAGCCCGGTCGAGCCTGTCAGGCCGATATCGTCCCCCGGATCCTATCCGGACCGCAAGCGGCGTTGGTGATTGACATTACAATACATTCGTTCTTTATATCGAACAAATTTCGGCAACACCCTGGCGTCGAACGGCCGGCGACCTCACGAGAATAGCCCCCTGGAAAAAATTCCATTTCTCCCGCACTGTAACATTTCTCCCGCCTATGTCCGACACTCCAGCCTTCGGGATTATCCATGAGTGAGCGCCTGACCATCGACGATCTCAAGCGGTTTATCGACACCTCACCCTTCATCCGGTTTCTCGGCCTCGAGATCGAGGAGGTTGACGAAGCCAAGGGCGTGCTGGCCATGAAGATGCCGATGCGGCCGGAACTGGAGCGGGCCGATGGCACGGGTCAAGTGCATGGCGGCCCCATCGCATCGCTCATCGACACGGTCGGTGATTTTGCGGTGATTCTCACCGTGGGCGCGCCGGTGCCGACAATTAATTTCCGCACGGACTATCTTCGCCCGGCCGGCGGTTCCTATCTCATAGGCAAGGCGACGGTGCGCCGCGCCGGCCGGACCGTGGCGGTGGTCGATATCGATGTCTTTGACGATCAGGGCAGGCTTTGCGCCATAGGCCGTGGATGTTATGGCTCGAAGGCTGGATAGGACCAGGATCTCATGACCAGTATGCGCGCGGTGGAAACGGGAAATCTGGGCGACATTCTCGATGTGAGCGTGCCGGCCGACCGCACATTGATCATCGACGTCCGGGAAGATGGATCATCCGCCGCGATCACGGCAGGGGCGTTCGATGCGCAAGCCAATGCGGTGGCACGGGCGCTTGCCGGCAAAGGGTTCAAGCGGGGCGATGCGGTCGCCATCATCGCCAATAATCGGCCCGAATACCTTTCCGCCTATATGGGCACCGTGCGCGCGGGCCTCGTGCCGGTGCCGATCAGCAGCCGGCTGGGGCGCGATACGATCGAGTTCATTCTCGAAGACTCGGCCTGCGTCTTCGCCTTCGTCGATGGCGAGCGGCGCGCGATGATCGAAGGGCGATTGCCCTATGCTGACTTCGATGATGGCCAGGCCGGCTTTGCAGACTTCCTTGATCCCGGGCCGTTCTCCAGCCTGACCATGCGGCCTGAGGAATGGGCGACCATCCTCTATACGTCCGGCTCCACCGGGCGTCCCAAGGGCGTGCCTCTGACCCATGGCGGCTATATCTGGGCAACCGGCATGTTCGAGGCGATCAGGCCGGTGGCTCATGACCAGCCGGTGCTGGTGGCCGCCCCGCTCTTCCATATGAATGCGCTGTTCTACAGCAAACTGCTGTTCCGTCTGGGCGGCATCATCGTGCTCATGCGACGGTTCACCGCGCAAGGCTATATCCGCGCGATCGATACCCATCGCTGCGTGCTGCTCACGTCCGTTCCAACCATGCTGGCGATGGTGGCCAAGCAGAAGGAAACGCTCGCGGCCGCAGATCTCTCGTCCGTCCGCATGGTCACCACCGGATCAGCGCCGGTGACGCAAGGACTGATCGACAAGATCAAGGAGATCTTCCCGCAAGCAGAGATCAGCGTGAGCTTCGGCACAACCGAGTCGGGTCCGGTGGCGTTTGGTCCCCATCCGCAAGGCCTTAAGCGGCCAGATACGGCGCTCGGCTATCCCATGCCCGGGGTCGAGGTGCGGCTGGTGGGCGGTGAGACACCCGATGAGGGCGTGCTTCAGATCCGCACCGAGGCGATGATGCCGGGCTATATCAACCTGCCGGAAATGACGGCAAAACGCCTGCAGGATGGGTGGTATGATACCGGCGATCTCATGCGGCGCGATTCCAATGGCTTCTATTTCTTCGTCGGCCGGGCGGATGACATGTTCGTCTGCGGCGGGGAGAACATCTATCCCGGCGAAGTCGAGAAGCTCATCGAGCGGCACCCGGCTGTGCATCAGGCGGCGGTGGTTCCCGTTCCCGACGACGTCAAGGGCCAGCTGCCGGTCGCCTATGTGGTTGCCGCGCCGGGCCATGAGGTGAGCGAGGACGAGATCAAGCGCTTCACCCTTGAGAATGGGCCAGCCTATGCCCATCCACGCGCCGTGTTCTTTGTGGATGAGCTGCCGCTTGCCGGCACCAACAAGATTGATCGCAAGGCGCTCATTGCCCGCGCCGCAAAGGATTTCACACCGCGCAGCTAGCCCCGCGCGGCATTCCGGAATTGAGGAGGAGTGAGCACCCATGAAGGCAATGGTCATTCACAAGCATGGAGATCTGGACGAAATCGTCTTCGATGCGCATTTCCCCGATCCCACGCCCGATGCCGACGAGGTGGTGCTGGCGGTCAAGGCAACCTCGCTCAATTATCACGACCTGTTCACCCTGCATGGCATGCCCGGCATCAAGATCAAGATGCCGATGATCATGGGGATCGATGTGGCGGGCGAGATCATCGCCTTGGGTTCGGGCGTGAAGGACTGGGCGATTGGTGACCGTGTGCTGATCGATCCGATCAACCGGGTCAAAGGCGGGCTCGTCGGTGAGACTATCGAGGGCGGACTTGCCGAATATCTCAAGGTACCCACTCATCAGCTGATCAAATTGCCGGATGATGTGAGCTTCGAGGACGCGGCCGCCTTGCCGGTCGCGTACGGGACGGCGCATCGCATGATGGTCACGCGCGGTGAGATCAAACCGGGCGAGAAGGTGCTCATTCTCGGGGCCAGTGGCGGCGTTGGGACCTGCTGCGTCCAGCTCGCCAAAATGCTGGGCGCGGAGGTTGTGGCCTGTGCGAGCAGTGCCGATAAGCTTCAGAAGCTCAAGGAGCTCGGCGCGGATCACCTGATCAATTACCGCGAGCAGGACTGGCCGCAAGAGGTGCGCAATCTCTATGGCAAGCCGCGGGTGTTCGGCCAGGGCGGGGGCGGGGTCGACGTGGTCGTCAACTTCACGGGCGGCGAGACCTGGGTCCCCTCGCTCAAGGTGATGAAGCAGGATGGCCGGCTTTTAACCTGTGGTGCAACCGCCGGTTTCGACCCTAAGGAAGATATCCGCTATATCTGGACCTTCGAGCTCAATATCCGGGGCTCCAATGGCTGGTCGCGCGATGACCTGCACGCGCTCATCGACCTTGTCCGCAACGGCCGCATCAAACCATCCATTGATCGCATCTTCCCGCTGCAAGAGGCCAAGGAAGCGCTGCGGCTCATGGAAGCCCGCCAGATCTTTGGCAAGCTGATCATCCGCCCATAGCACCGGGCCAAAGAGAAAGCGGCACCAAGCCGTTCGAGGAAACGCGAGGGTAATCCATTGAGCAGAATTGCGGGCGAGCCACGGTGGTCACCCCGCGTTTTCAACCTGTGAGGAGCAGCGTGGCCTCTGTGGCTGAACAACTGGTCCGGATCGATGCGGTCACCCGAAGCTTCGGCGGGTTGGTGGCAATCGATGATGTGAGCATGACGACCGACCAGGGTGAACTCGTGGGCGTTATCGGCCCCAATGGCGCGGGCAAGACCACCCTGTTCAACCTGATCACGGGTTTCGTGCGGCCGACCCGCGGGTTGATCACGGTCCGGGGGCAGGATATCGCCCGGTTGAAGCCGCATCAGATCGCAAGGCTCGGTGTTGCCCGAACCTTTCAGAACCTGCGGATCTTTCCGACCATGACCGTGTTCGACAATGTCTCGGTCGGTGCGATCGGGACTGACGGGGTCTCACCGCTCAGGGCGTTTGGCAGCAAGGCCTATTCCGAGGATATCAGCCAGCGCACGTGGCAGGCATTGGAGCAGACGCGGTTGACGGATGTCGCGGAGGAGCTTGCGGCCAATCTCTCCTATGGGCGGCGCAAATATTTGGAGATTGCCCGGGCGCTTGCCGCCCAGCCGAAGCTCCTCATCCTCGACGAGCCGGCGGCGGGCCTCAATGACAGCGAAACGGCCGAGCTCGGAGAGTTCATCCGCCGCATTCATCAGGACGGGCTCACGATCCTCCTGGTCGAGCATGACATGAACCTGGTGATGAGCGTCTGCAAGCGGGTCATGGTCCTAGCATCGGGGCGCAAGATCGCCGATGGATCACCGGATGAGGTTCGCAATGACCCGGCGGTGCTCGAAGCCTATCTCGGGTCGGAGTGAGCCGATGCTCGATATCAAGAGCTTGAGCGTCACCATCGGCATCCAGCGTATCCTGAACGGGGTGAGCCTTGCGGTCGGTGATGGCCAGATCGTCTCGGTGCTGGGCAGCAATGGTGTCGGCAAGACCACGCTCATGCGGGCCATCATGGGAATATACCGCACATCCGATGGCGAGATCTGGCTTGGCAAGGAGCGCATCGACAGAAGGCCCAGCCACGAGATCGTCCGCCTGGGGATCTCGCAGGCGCCGGAAGGCCGCCATCTCTTTCCCAATATGACGGTTGCGGAAAACATGCAGCTCGGCGGCGCGGTGCTGCCGGCCGGCGATTACGATGCCGTATTCCGCGAGGTGGTGGAGCTCTTTCCCATTGTCGAGCAGAGGCTGCAGCAGAAGGCAGGCTCGCTCTCGGGCGGCGAGCAGCAGATGGTGTGCATCGCGCGGGCTCTGATGTCGCGGCCAAAGCTCTTGCTGCTCGATGAGCCATCCCTTGGCCTTGCCCCCAAGATCGTCAAGCTGATCTTCGATCTGATCGTCAGGATCCGTGAACGCGGCACCTCGATCCTGCTGGTGGAGCAGAATGCCAAGGCCGCGCTGAAGATCGCCGATCATGCCTATGTCATGGAGGTCGGCCGCATCACGCTTGAAGGCAAGCCCGCTGAACTCGAGCAGGATGATCGCATCCGACAAATCTATCTCGGGGGATAGCGCGTTGAGGAAAGATCGGCTCTGATGGACATCTATTTTGCACAGGCGATCATCAACGGCGTCAGCATCGGCTTCGGTTATGCGCTGATCGCCATCGGCTTCACGCTGATCTTTGGCGTGCTCAATGCGGTCAATTTCGCCCATGGCGAGATCTATACGCTGGGCGCCTTCGCGGCGCTGATCATCATCCTGATGTTCGCGCCACCGATCATCGTGCTGATCCTGCTCGTTGCCATTGTCGGGGTGCTCAGCGGCTGGGGGCTCGAGCGGATCGCCTTTCGCCCCTTCCGCCGCTCACGGGATGAGGCGACGCTCAAATCACGGGCGATGCGCGAGGCAACCCTGATGTCCTCGCTCGCCATGGGCATCATTGCCCGCGAGGCGCTCACCCTTTACTTCGGCGGCGAGGCGCAGAGCATTCCGCAGGATTATCTCCTGAACCAGCCCATCGAGCTGGGCGGGCTGGTGCTGGCGAATGGCGATCTCGTCATTCTCGGTTCCGCCGTCGCAATGCTCATCTTCCTGCAGGTGCTGCTCTATCGCACCAATGTCGGCCGCGAGATCCGGGCGGTCGCGGATGATTTTCTCGGCGCGCTCTATGTGGGTGTCGATGCGAACAAGGTGATCGTGCGCACCTTCATGATCGGATCAGCCTTCGGCGCCATCGCAGGGCTGCTGGTCGGGCTCTATTACGGCCAGATCTTTCCGTTCATGGGCTTCACGCCGATGCTCAAGGCTTTCATCGCCATGCTCATGGGCGGGCTCAACAACATCTTCGGCGCGGTTGTTTGTGCACTGATCATTGGGCTTTCCGAAAGCCTGCTCGCCAATGCCCTGCCCTCCCATCAGCAATGGGTCGACGTGGTGCCGCATGTCTATCTGCTGCTCACGCTTCTCTTCTTCCCGAGCGGCCTCTTCGGCAAACGCTCCGAGCGGATGTGAGGGTGAGACATGAACCGGCCTCTGATCTGGACCTGCGCCGTCCTCGCCCTCATTCTGCTCGTCATTCCGGGCAGCTTGTCCTTGCTCGACCAGGGTTATCTCTTCCGCCTGGCGCAGCTCAGCATGATCTTCATCATTCTGTCGATGAGCCTCAACCTGGTGAGCGGCACGGCCGGCCTTTTGTCGCTTGCCCATGCCGCCTTCTATGGCATCGGCGCCTATGTGGCGGCCATTCTGTCGACCAAGTTCGATATTCCCTTCCTTGCCACGATGCCGTTGGCCATGCTGCTGTCGGGCGCCTTTGCGTTTCTCGCCGGTATTCCGGCCATTCGCCTCGTGCGCATTTTCTTCACGGTGGCCACCCTCTCGATCGGCGAGATCATCACCCTCACCATCACCAACTGGTATGATGTCACCCGTGGGCCGCTCGGCATTCGCGGCATTTCGC
This sequence comes from Rhodoligotrophos sp. CJ14, assembly GCF_038811545.1. Taxonomy (GTDB): domain Bacteria; phylum Pseudomonadota; class Alphaproteobacteria; order Rhizobiales; family Im1; genus Rhodoligotrophos; species Rhodoligotrophos ferricapiens. The sequence goes on along the minus strand of NZ_CP133319.1, from coordinate 2,812,928 downwards.
CAATCGAGATTTTCGGCTTCGACTTATCCGGCAGGCTCGCCACCTATTACGTGATCGCGGTGGTCATGCTGATCTCGCTCTGGGTGCTGCACCGCATCACCCATTCCTATTACGGCAATGCCTTGCGGGCGCTGCGGGAAGATGATCAGAGCGCACAGGCCATGGGTATCAATGTCAATCTGCTCAAGATCCAGGCCTTTGCCATTGCCGGTGCCTTTGCGGGCCTCGCCGGCGCGCTGCTTGCGCATAGCACGCGCTATATCAGCCCGGACATGTTCAGGCTCCCGGAATCGATCCTGATCCTCACCATGGTGGTGGTGGGAGGGCTCGGCAGCTTGCCGGGAGCGATCATCGGCGCGCTGCTCATGATCCTGCTTCCGGAACTCGGGCGCGAGGTCGGCGAGTTGCGTATGATCCTCGTGGGCATTGTGCTGTTCATCGCCATTGTCGCGATGCCGAAGGGCCTGTTCAGCGAGACCGCGGCCATCGCCTTCGTCAGACGATGGTTTGGTTGCGCATGGCGGCCCGGGCGGGACGGCAAGCCAGGGATCGGCTGGAAATAGCCGGCTATTGCGGCCGGCGCTGAGCTCCTGGTCCCGTTGAGCCAGGAGCATGGAGGTGAGGATGAAAGCGAAATTGCACATTCCGAGTTCAAGGATCCGGGGGGCGAGATCAGTCATCGCCGCCGCAGCGCTCGCGGTGATGGCGGGCTGGGCAGCCCCTCAGGCGCAAGCGCAGGAGAAAACCTTCCTCATTGGCTGCTCCTTGCCGCTCTCGGGACCTCTGGTCGGCTTTGGCGAGCCGATGAAGGAGGGTGCCCAATTCGCAGTCGATACCTATAACGAGGCGAAGGCTTTCCCTGAGGCCAAATTCGTTCTGCAATGCTATGACAGCAAGGCTGATCCCAAGGAGACCATCAATATTGCCGAGCGTCTTGCGGACCAGGCGGATGTGATCGCCTCGATCAGCGATTTCAGCTCGACCGCGACCATGGCCGCGGCCGATACCTATGAGCGGGCAGGGCTCTTGCAGATGACGCCCAGCGCCTCTCACCCTGACCTCACCAAGATGAATGACTGGATGTTTCGTGCCAGCGAAACGGTGAATGTCTATGTGCCGCCGATGGCCGACTTCATCATCGACAAGCTCGGCAAGAAGAAGGTCGCCGTCTTGCAGGTGCAGACCGACTGGGGGCTTGCGGTCGCGGACGCCTTCACTAAGCAGCTCGAAGAGCGTGGCGGCGAGCTCGTCCAGCAATCGGTCTACAAGGAAGGCACCACGGATTTCCGCGCGATCATCACCCAGCTCAAGCGCGCACAGCCCGAGGCGATCTATCTCGCCATGCTGGAGGAGGAGGCTGCGAATTTCGCCAAGCAGCTCAAACAGCTTGGCATGGGTGACATTCCGGTCGTCGATTCGGCTGTCGGCGTGACGCCGCGGTCGGTCGGCCTTGCTGGCGGGGCGATGGAAGGCTGGTATCTCGCCACGATCTTCAATCCAAACAATCCGGACCCGAATGTCCAGAACTTCATCAAGGGGTTCGAGGCCAAGTATAACCGCAAGGCGGATGTCTGGTCGGCCTATGGCTTTGATGCTGCAACCCTGATCATGCAGGCGGCAACCCGCGCTTGGCCTGATGTGACGCGCGAGCGCGTGCGCGACGAGCTCGCCAACAACACCAAGGATTATAAGGGGGCGAATGGCGATCTCAGCATCGACCCGGAGACCCGGGAGGTCTCACGCCAGCACATCTTCGTCTCCCAAGTCAAAGACGGAAAGATCCAAACGGTCGCGGAGAACTGAAATCGCACCAATCCACACCATCCGGCTGCCGCTCATCGCTTCTGGCTCGATGAGCGGCGCTTCCCACCGCGTCAGCCCGCATCTTTAACGCTCCAAGAGCAATAATGGCGCAGGATGGCCATGCTGGGGTCTTAATTGACATTTCAATGGCAGCCCAATAGGATTTCAGAGTCTTTCGGCGGGCTGAACTATGTCTCTCATCGACAAGCTTCGCGGCGATATTATTGGCGGCGGTGCCGGCATTCCCGGCCCCTTTGGCACGCGCCCTCTCATCTATGCCGATTTCACCGCCTCTGGCAGGAGCCTACGCTCCATTGAAAATTTCATCGATGATGAAATTCTTCCCTTTTACGCAAACCCGCATTCCCGGCAATCCTTTACCGGCCGCCAGACAGGTACGCTGATCGAAGAGGCGCGCGAAATCATTGCGCGCTCAATTGGTGCCGGTCCCTTCGATGCGGTTCTATTCTGTGGCACAGGTGCGACCGACGCGATCGCAAAGCTGATTGCACTTTTGGACCTGAAGCCCGGAAGGGCATCGCGCGAGCTCACCGATCGCGATTGCCCGGTCGTGTTCATCGGGCCTTACGAGCACCATTCCAACGAGCTGCCCTGGCGGGAATGCGACATCGACTTGATCGTGATCTGCGAAGATGCGCAGGGGCAGCCGGATCTTTCGTGGCTTGAAGCCCATCTTCGGGAGATCAGGCCTGGTCGGCCGATTTATGGCAGCTTTTCAGCGGCATCGAATGTGACGGGCATCCGCACGCCCATCGACGAGATCTGCCGCATGCTCCACGCCTATGGCGGTCTCGCCTTCTGGGACTTTGCCGCAGCCGGTCCATATGATGCGATTGACATGTCAGTGGGACCTGATTCGGCTACCTGGAAGGATGCGGTGTTCATTTCACCGCATAAATTCCTCGGGGGTCCTGACACACCGGGCGTTCTCGCCGTCAAGCGAAGCATCGTGCGGCGATGCGTGCCCTGCAAGCCAGGCGGTGGCACGGTGCAATACGTGACGCCGTTCGATCACGTCTATTATGACGAGCTGGAACGCCGGGAGGAGGGCGGAACGCCGGCCTCGATTGCCGCCATGCGGGCGGCGCTCGCTTTCACCGTGAAAGCTGCGGTGGGGGTCGAGCAGATCCGCGCCATTGAGGATCGTCTGGTGGAACGGGCCTTATCAGCCTGGCGGGATGTGCCGGGCATCCTCGTCCTTGGATCGGGCAGCCAGTCCCGTCTCGCAGTCTTTTCCCTAATGATCAAGGCCGGTCGCCGCTTCCTCCACCATGCCTTTGTGGTGCAGCTGCTCAACGACCTCTTCGGGATCCAGGTTCGCGGCGGCTTGTTCTGCGCCGGACCCTATGCTCACCGCCTGTTGGGGATCAACCAGAGCCAGTCGAAGCAGCTGTTCGAGGTTGCCGGAGCCCATGGCGTCATCGCGCGTCCCGGCTGGATCCGGCTCAACTTTCATTACCTCATGTCCGATGAAGAGGCGGATTACATCATCGCGGCTGTGCGGTTCATTGCCGAACACGGGCAGGCCTTTCTTCCGCTCTACGAGTTCTGTATGCGCACTGGCCGTTGGCGCCATCGCCACTATGGCGATGCCCCGATCCGCCGTCTGCGGGATTTCGAGGCGATGCTCACAGGCCGTGATTTCCGCCCGCCCTGCCTAGAGCCGGCTGGCGAGAAGCCGCTGCAATCATACCTCGAAGAGGCGGATGAGCTTGTCCGGAGGCTGCCCGCTCTTGCCGAGGACGGAAGAACGGCAGTGGAGCTGCCTTCGGCGATCGAGGCGGTGCGCTGGTTCTGGATCCCTGCCGATTATTGCCGGGACGACCTGTTTTCCTGCTCGCCTATGGAGGAAGCTGCGACGCCCGCTCAGCAGTTCCAGTCGGCCTTGGCCTGATCGCGTCTCTCGGCTCGCGCCTGTCCTCTCCATCGCTCGAAAAGAATGGCGAGGTTTGGGCTCTTCACAACAAGCTGGAGCTATGTGGGCCGTCACCATCATGCTAGATGGTGAGGAATGAGGATCTTCGTTCTGACAGGGGCGGGCATTTCCGCGGAAAGCGGGCTGGGGACGTTTCGCGACAAAGCGGGAACCGGCATCTGGGCGCGCTTTGATCCGATGAAGCTTGCAACCCCGGAAGGCTTCGCACGAGATCCCGAGGCGGTGCACGCCTTCTATAATACCCGCCGCCGCAACCTGCTTGCCGCCGAGCCTAATGAGGCTCACTTCGCCCTGGCGCGTCTTGAAGCGGGCCTTGCAGAGCGCAGCGGGATGCTCACTCTCGTCACCCAGAATATCGATGATCTCCACGAGCGGGCGGGCTCGCGCAATGTCGTGCATATGCATGGCGAGCTGCTCAAGAGCCGCTGCGCTGCCTGTGACAGTGTCGTGGACTGGCGGCAGGACCTGAGCCTTGAAGATCAATGTGAGGCCTGCGGCGAAACTGGCCACCTTCGGCCACACGTGGTGTGGTTTGGTGAGATGCCGCTGGCGCTTGATCAAATCTATGGCGCGCTTGCCGCGTCGGATTTGTTCGTGGCCATCGGCACGTCCGGCACGGTCTATCCCGCAGCAGGCTTCGTTGCGCAAGCACGCGCGCTGGGGATAGCGACCTGCGAGATCAATCTGGAGCCGTCCGATGATGCCCGCCTCTTCGACGAGTGCCGTTACGGCCCGGCAAGCGAAACCGTGCCGGCCTGGGTCCAGGACATGCTGCGCCAAGGTTAGGGTCTTCATTCGGTGAGGAGCGTCGGGATGCAGGAGAATAGCGGCGAGCACGGGCCTATTGTCGATCAGCTCCCGGGCGGGACGGGCCGATCACGCATCGATCCCGATGATCCGGCCGCACCCTATTTCGAGCTGCTGTCGCGCCTGCGCTCGCCACTGACATTGCGCGAGCTGATGATCCAGACCGTCCGCTCTGGCTATATCGGGCAAGGAACGCCAATCGATCCGAAGATGCTTCCGCCCAGCGCGGAGGAGCTTTACCCGGAGATAGGGGTCAAGCCACTCCTCGTGCCCTCCCCTCTGGGCCGCATTCGCTGCCAGGTGTTTGGACCACCCGGTGAGGCGCCCAGGCGGCGCATGATGCTTTACCTGCACGGCGGTGGGTTCACCGTCGGGTCATCCGAAGATACGGCCTATATCACCAGCCGCATCGCCGCCGAGAACGACATCATCGTCGTGAGCGTCAATTACCGGCTGGCGCCGGAATGGCCCTTTCCCGCCGGCCTCGATGATGCGCTCTGCGTGCTCAACTGGATGCGGGAGAATGGCGCCTCCCTCGGCGGTGATTCCGATCAAATCTTTGTCGCAGGTGACTCAGCCGGTGCCAATATGGCTGCGGCCTTGCCGCATAAGGCGCGCGATGAGGGGGCGCGGCTTCCGGACGGCGTCGTATTGCTCTGTCCAATCACCGATTTTCACGTGGAGCAATATCCATCCTTCGAACGGCTCGCGCCCCTGGGCATCATCTACGACACGGCCTTCGTCGGCTATATTCGCGGAGCCTATGTGGTCCATCACCGGCTTTGGTCGCATCCCCATGTGAGCCCTGCCCTCGGCGACCTGCGGGATTATCCCCCAACGGTGATCATCGCCGGCGAGGTTGATCCGATTGTCGATGACAACAGGGCCTTCGCAAGCAAGCTCGCGGCCGCCGGCCGGCCGGTGCAATTGCTCGTGCAGCCCAAGATGCCGCATGGCTTCTACTTCTTTCCTCGCCTCTTGCCAGCTGGAGAGGCAGCCTTCGAGGCAATCCGCCGGTTTTTTGGCTCAGCGCGCTGATCCGCACTCAAGCAAGATGCAACCTTATCGCGCAAGCCGCGTTGAATAATGTTCTCGGTGAACTCGTCACTGCGCAAACTGGCAGTGAGGGGAGGTGCCGCGATGGCGCTGTTTCGCGACAGGGCAGATGCGGGGCGCAAACTAGCATTTGCGTTGGCGACATATATCCCTGCGCATCCGGTGATCCTCGCATTGCCACGCGGCGGCGTGTTGGTTGCGTCCGAAGTTGCCGAGGCCCTGAACGCCTCGCTCGACCTCATCCTCGTGCGCAAGATCGGCGTGCCCAGCCAGCCGGAACTTGCCATGGGTGCGGTGGTGGACGGGCCGACCCTCACGATCGTCCGCAATGAAGAGGTGATCAGTGCTTCCGGGATCAGCCGGGCGGCATTCGAGGCAGCCTGCGCCAGCGCAATGGCCGAGATCGAGCGGAGGAGAACCCGCTATCTCGGCAATTCAGCGAGATATGAGACATCAGGGCGTGTCGCTATCGTGGTCGATGACGGCATCGCGACTGGGGCGACCGTCAAAGCGGCCTTACGGGCGACCCGCAGCCGCAATCCACGAGAACTCGTTCTTGCAGTGCCGGTTGCTCCAGCCGAAACGGTGGAAGAGCTGCGAAGCGAGGCCGACACGATCATCTGCCTCCACACGCCGCGGCCTTTCGATGCTGTCGGGCGGTTCTATGACGATTTCGAGCAAGTCAGCGACGAGCAGGTCATCGCGACCCTCGCACGGTTCACCAGGGATCCCCAGGGATAAGGACTGAACCGATCATGGAGCACAATGGCTCCCCGGGCGTTCTTCCGTGCAATCGCGAAATCGATGCCGGAGGTTAGGATGACCAAGATCCGCAATATCGAAGAAGGTGATACGCAACTGACCATTCCCGTGGAGAAGGTCTGCTTTCTCATCGTGAAGGCCAGGCAATATGACGTGAAAGACGTGGTCACCGTCCCGGACCAGGCTTCCAATCCCTCCGATGATCGCTATGCGATGGTGCTGGAGGATCACGGCAATGATCCGGTGCTGGAGGAAATGGCGTCCTTGATCAGCAGCTTGTCGGAAGATGAGCAGATCGACCTGGTGGCCCTCATGTGGCTTGCTCGCGACGACTATACCGCCGATGATTGGGAGGCTGTGCGCAAGCAGGCGGCGGACGAGCGCAGCGATCACACCGTCCGTTATCTCTGCACGACGCCGCTGCTGGCCGACCATTTGGCGAATGGCCTCTCGCTGCTCGGCTATTCCTGCGCGGATTACGAGGCCGACCACCTTTAGCTCGGGAACCTACGCGTCGGGCACCCCCGCCGCGAGCTCTTCAAGCCAGAGCTTCGCCTGCCCGTCCGACGGAGCCCGCCAGTCGCCCCGTGGGGACAGGGAACCGCCGGAGGTGATCTTCGGACCGTTTGGCAGTGTTGAGCGCTTGAACTGGCTCGTGAAGAACCGGCGAAGGAATACCTCCAGCCAATGTTTGATCTCGGTGAGTGAATAGGCCCGGTGCTCGGATTTAGGCATGTCGACGGGCCATGCGCCGCGGTCCACATCACCCCAAGCGTGATGGGAGAGGAAGGCAATCTTCGATGGCCGGAAGCCGTAACGGGTGAGGTAATAGAGGTTGAAATCCTGAAGGGCGTAAGGCCCTACGATCTGCTGGGTTGACTGGATGGTCTCGCCGGGGCCGACCGGAACCAGTTCTGGAGAGATTTCGGTTGCAAGGATCGCATGCAGCACCTTGGCCGCATCCTTGCCGACATCACCGGACCCCGCAACGAAGCGGATCAGATGCTGGATCAGTGTCTTGGGCACGGAGGCATTGACGTTGTAGTGGGACATGTGATCGCCAACGCCATAGGTGCACCAGCCCAAGGCAAGCTCCGAGAGATCACCGGTCCCGACCACCAGGCCCCCGACCTTATTGGCGATGCGGAACAGATAATCCGTGCGAAGCCCGGCCTGCACATTCTCGAAGGTCACGTCATAGACGGCCTCGCCCTTGGCAAAGGGATGGCCGAGATCGGCCAGCATCTGGCGCGCGGCCGGGCGAATGTCGATCTCTTCGCCGGTGGCCCCCAGGCTGCGGATCAGCGCCCAAGCATTCGCCTTGGTCTCGTCCGAGGTGGCAAAGCCGGGCAGGGTATAGGCGAGCACATCCTTGGGCTTGCGGCCCAATCGTTCCATGGCGCGCACCGCAACAATCAGCGCTTGGGTCGAATCGAGACCTCCGGAAACGCCAATGACAGGATGCGCGAGCCCTGTTGCGGAAAGCCGCTTGGCGAGGCCCTGAACCTGGATGTTATAGGCCTCATAACAATCCTCGCGCAGCCTGGCTGGATTGGCCGGCACGAAGGGAAAGCGCTCGACCGAACGCTGCAGGGGCACGGACTTGCCCGGGCTGTCGAGCGTGAAGGTGACCTCGCGGAAGAGGCTGTTCTGAGCCGCCTCGATCTGGGCGCATTCACCAAAGGTATTCATTCGCATCCGCTCCTGGCGCAGCCGGCCAAGATCGATATCGGCAGTTGCACGGACCGCACCTTGTGGAAAGCGCTCGGTTTCGGCAAGCAGGTCGCCATATTCGAAAATCGCTGCATGGCCATCCCAGGCAAGATCAGTGGTCGATTCGCCGGGACCTGCCGCCGAATAGGCATAGGCCGCGATGGTGCGGGCTGAGTGACTAGCACAGAGCAGACGCCGCGTATCCGCCTTGCCGATGGTGATGTTGCTGGCGGAAAGATTGAGCAGCACCTCGGCGCCGGCCATGGCCGCGCGAGTCGAGGGCGGCAGCGGTGCCCAGATATCCTCGCAGATCTCCACGTGAAAGGTGAAGGGCGCAGTGCCTGTCGAGCGGAACAAGAGATCAACGCCGAAAGGGATCTGCCGGCCGGCAATGCTGATATCCACACGGGTCATGCCGGCACCGGAGGTGAAATGCCGGTGCTCGTAAAACTCTCGATAGTTCGGCAGGTAGGTCTTCGGCACGGCGCCAAGAATGCTGCCCCGGTGCATCACCACGGCTGAATTGTAAAGCCTGCCTTGGCGGCGGAGCGGGGCGCCGACCACCAGCACGGGATAGAGCGCGCGCGAGGCTTCAGCGATTTTCGCGACGCTTGCCTCGACCGCATCGAGCAACGCGTCCTGAAACAAGAGATCATCGATGGCGTAAGAGGAAAGCCCAAGCTCTGGAAAGAGCATCAGAGCGATGCCATCCCTGTCGCCCTCGCCCGCCATTGCCAGTGTTTCCGAGGCGGCAAAATCGGGATCGCTGACCGCCGCGCGTGGCACACAAGAGGCGATGCGGATGAATTCGTGGCTATATAGCGAAAAGAAATCGGCCATAACGCATCACCTCGGGTGCTCGCTTGCGCAGGGCTCCATCAACCGCCCACGCCATTGAGCATGTAGGCGATGTGCATGGGCTCACGCAATGGCAAGCCTCCGGCCGAATGATGGTGAATGAGCCGAAAGCTGCTAACCGGCAAGCATGCCGGCAAGCCGACCCCTGATGATCTGCTCGGCCTCGTTCATGATCCGGGTGATCAGTTCCGCGCAGGTGGGGATGTCGTGAATGAGGCCCTGCACCTGGCCAGCCCAGATCAGGCCTGCATCGAGATTGCCGGTTTCGAGAAGCTCGCGTCCTTTGACGCCGCGCACCAGATGCGCGATGTCCTCGAACTTTGCGCCAGGCTCAGAAAGGATCCGCACCACCTCGTCGGACACGCTGTTCTTGCCGACGCGGGCGGTATTGCGCAGGCTGCGGAAGATCAGGTTGGTGCCCCGCTCATCATTCTCGACCAGGAAGCGCTTGGCATTCTCGTGAATAGGGGCTTCGACGGTCGCGCAAAACCGGGTGCCCATATTGATGCCGTCCGCACCAAGCGCCAGGGCTGCCGCGAGGCCGCGACCATCACCGAAACCGCCGCTTGCGATCATCGGGATCTTCACCTTGTCAGCCGCAGCGGGGATCAGGATAAGGCCGGGAATATCATCTTCGCCGGGATGGCCGGCGCATTCAAAGCCGTCGATCGAGATCGCATCGACGGCCATCCGCTCGGCGGAAAGGGCATGGCGGACGGCGGTGCATTTGTGGATGACCTTGATGCCGTGTGACTTGAATTCCTCCACATGCTCGGTCGGCTTATAGCCTGCCGTCTCGACAATCTGGATGCCACTGTCGATGATCGCCTTGCGATACTCCTGATAGGGAGGAGGGTTGACCGAGGGCAGGATCGTGAGGTTCACGGCAAAGGGCTTGTCGGTCATGGACCGGCAGCGGTCGATCTCGCGGCGAAGATCATCCGGCGTCGGCTGAGTGAGCGCGGTGAGGATGCCAAGGCCCCCAGCGTTGGAGACTGCCGCGGCAAGCTCGGCCCGGCCAACCCACATCATCCCGCCCTGCACGATGGGGTGTTCGACCCCGACGAGTTCGGTGAAGCGCGTGCGAATGGCCATGGGTCAGGCAGCCTCCACAATGGTGACATTGGCAATGCCGCCGCCTTCGCACATGGTCTGCAGGCCATAGCGCTTACCCTGAGCTCTCAAAGCATGCACCAGGGTTGCCATCAGCTTCGTGCCGGATGCGCCAAGCGGGTGGCCCAGAGCAATAGCCCCGCCATTGATGTTGAGCTTATCGGGGTCTGCTCCTGTCTCTCTCAGCCAGGCGAGAGGCACCGGCGCGAAGGCCTCGTTGACCTCATAGAGATCGATATCATCGATGGTCATGCCCGCCTTCGCCAGGGCTTTGCGGGTTGCGGGTATAGGCTCTTCCAGCATGATCACGGGATCACCGGCGGTGACCGTGAGATTGTGGATGCGGGCAAGCGGCTTCAGCCCGTGCTCCTTCAACGCCTTCTCACTCATGATCAGCACGGCGGAGGAGCCATCGCAGATCTGGCTGGCATTGGCCGCGCTGATCCGGCCGCCCTCCTGCAGGAGCTTCACGGAGGAGATGCCCTCGAGGGTCGCATCAAAGCGAATGCCTTCATCCACCACATGCTGCTGCGGGCCATCGGGTGTTTCGACGGTGACCGGCACGATTTCATTCTCGAATGCGCCAGACTTGACCGCCGCTGCCGCGCGCTGATGGCTGCGCAGCGCATATTCGTCGAGCTGCTCGCGGCTGAAGCCATATTTCCTGGCCATCATCTCGGCGCCGATGAACTGGCTGAAGGTCTCGACCCCGAACCGCTCCTGAATGCGCTTGCTGAACGGGCCGAGGCCGATGCCCTCCTTCTGGTGGAGGGCCATGTTGGAGAACATGGGCACGCGGCTCATGCTCTCGATGCCGGCGGCGATGACGACATCCTGCGTGCCGGACATCACCGCTTGGGCGGCGAACTGAATGGCCTGCTGCGAGGAGCCGCACTGGCGATCGATGGTCACCGCCGGAACGCTTTCCGGCAGCTTCGAGGCCAGCACCGCGTTGCGGCCGAGATGGAATGCTTGCTCGCCTGCCTGGGTGACGCAGCCGACGATCACGTCTTCGATCGCGGCGGAATCGATGCCACTGCGGTCGACAATGGCATTGAGCACCTCGGCACCGAGATCGGCAGGATGCCAGCCGGCGAGCTTACCACCGCGGCGCCCGCCAGCCGTCCGTACGGCTTCAACGATATAGGCTTCGGCCATTCCTCGTTCTCCTCGCCCGAGGCCCAATCCGCGGGCGCGCTATGGGTCAATGCTGCGGATTATTGGCGTCACGCTTGATCTTCTTGGCGAGTGACCATTTGTGCACTTCGGTGGGGCCGTCATAGATGCGGAAGGCGCGGATCTCGCGGAACACCTGTTCGACGATGGTGTCCTCGGTGACGCCCGTGCCGCCCATCACCTGAATGCAGCGATCGGCCACCCGGAACAGTGCCTCGGAGACTGCGACCTTCGCCATGGAGCTCTCGGCGGTGCCGAGCGAGCCGGTATCGAGCACGTCCGCGCACCAGTCGATCATCAGCTCGGCTTGCTTCAGATCGATGAGGTTGTCGGCCAGCATGAAGCCAACCCCCTCATGGTCAATGAGCGGCTTGCCGAACGCCTGGCGCTTCACCGCATAAGCGGTGGCGATCTCATTGGCGCGGGTGACAGCGCCGTGCCAGCGCATGCAATGGGACAGACGAGCGGGGCTCAGGCGCACCTGGGCATATTTGAAGCCTTCGCCGCTATTGCCGAGCATCTGGTCGGCCGGAACCCGCAAATCCTCAATGCTGATGACCGCGTGGCCACCGGGCATGGAGCTGTCGATCGTGTTCGGCACCCGCTCGATGCGAATGGCCGGGTTTGGCAGATCAACCAGGAACATACAGGCGCCGTCATCGGACTTGGCCATGACGATGCCGACCTTCGCGCCCTGTGCACCCGTGATGAAGGCCTTGCGGCCATTGATCACCCAGTGATTGCCGTCGGGCCGGCAGGTGGTCTTCATCATCGAGGGGTCGGAACCCGCACCGTTTTCCGCGGCAGGCTCGGTCATGAAGAAAGCCGAGCGGGCACGGCCCTCAACCAGAGGCTTCAGGAACCGCTCCTTGATCTCCGGACTGCCGACCTTGCCCAGAAGGTACATATTGCCTTCATCCGGCGCATTGGTGTTGCAGGCCAGAGGACCGAGCGGCGACAGGCCCGACTTTTTCAGCACTATGGCCGTCTCACGCTGGGTGAGATGGCTGCCATCGGGCAGGATATGGGGGGTGAGCACGCCGGCCGCGCGGGCTTTCTCGCGCATCTCGAAGACCAGCTCATCGAGGGGGCCGCCATGATTGTCGCGCCGGGGATCCTTCTCATAGGGAATGACCACGTTGCGGACGAATTCCTCAACCCGCGCCGCGATCTCGGTGGCTTTCTCCAGGCCGACGCCGCTCATCGGGAGGCCATCCGAATTTTGCTAAGGCCAGAGGCCTCGCCGATCAGCTGGAGATTGGTGATCTCAACCATGTGCGCGTATTCCTCCGGTCGGCCCAGCGGCGTCAAAGGGAACTTGCCGGCCCCGCACGCTGGGCGTGATGATCAAGCCGGGAACAATGGTTACAACCCGATTGGTCAAACGAGCAAGGCCGGTCGGTATCGGGGCTGGGATAATTTGCGCTTCGCTGCTGATCCGCGCAGTTTCCGCCTGCATCGGCTTCTCCCTGGCCCCGGCATTTGCCGCAGAAAACTTTTGCGTATATTATCTACTGACGAGTAGCTAACATCGCATCGCGCGTCCTGTCAATTCGCAAAGCCGGCAAGGCGGTTCACCTTGGCAGAAGCCCACCAGAGTCCTGGCTCAACGCCGTTCAGATCGCAGCAGGAACGCAAAGAGGAGCGCGCTCAGAAGCGCGAGGCCATTCTCGTGGCAGCCGTTAGGATGTTCAATGAGCGCGGTTTTCACGCGACATCACTCGACGAAGTGGCGGCAAGCCTCGGGGTCTCGAAGCCGACAATCTACCATTATCTCGGCAACAAGGATCAGGTGCTGCTCGAATGCTTAACGCGCGGACTGGAGCATCTACGGCGAGCGGCCGAGGAGGCGCGCGCGCGGCCCGGCTCGGGTCTCGAACGGTTGCGGGCCTTTCTGCGGCGCTATGCCGAGATCAATATGAGCGATTTTGGCCGATGCGTGATCAGAACCGATGGGAATGCTCTCTCGCCCGAAAGTGGGGAACGGTTCCGGTTGCTGAAGCGGCAGATCGATGCCGCTATGCGCGGCCTCATCGAGGAGGGAATCGCGGATGGATCCATCCGGCCGACCGACACGCGGCTTGCGGCTTTCGTTCTGGCCGGCGCGCTTAACTGGCCCTCGCATTGGTTCCGCGAGGATGGAGAGATGCCGGCGCAGGAGCTCGCGGAACGGATGGTTGATCTGCTCACATCCGGGCTTGCACCGCGCTGAAGCGACCCCGCTGAAACGGGGCCGCTATGCGTGGGGGGGATCGTTGCCGCCAGCTAGATCACGCCTCTAGAATTGAAGGGTTCCGCTGATCTTGAAGGTGCGGCCCGGTTCGGTGAAATAGGCCTGGGACAGCGAGGTGCTGCTCGGCACGTTCAGCGCATCGACATAGGTCTCGTTGAAGACATTGAAGACGCCTGCCTGCAGCAACAGCCCGTCAATTTGCGCGGGCTTCCACCACGCGGTGAGATCAACCTTGGCGTAAGAGGATGTCTCGAGCTTCTCCTGGGCGGCTTCCGAGAGGTCGCTCGGCACCTTGTGCCTTGGGCCCGCCGCCGTGATGATGACATCCGTGCCCCAACTCTCTGCGGCATAGCCAAGGCCGACAATGCCCTTCAGCGGGGGAATCGTGTCGAGATAGATGTCGTTCTTGGTGTCTTTGCCATTGGCATAGCCAAGCATCGCCCAGCCATGGAAGCCTGAATCGAGCCGGCCATGAACCCGCAGCTCCGCACCATAGATACGCACTCTGTCGCGATTGATGGCTTCGGTGATCCCCCCAATCGGGAAGAGGGGGCTTTCATAGGTTACCGTGTCGATGAAGTCCTTATAGTAATTGTCGAACAGGCTGACGGTCATGCCGAGGTCGCGGTCGCCTGCACGCAGGCCAACCTCGAAGCCGTTGCTCTTCTCGGGCTTGAGTTCCGGGTTGCCCTTGCGCAGATAGGTGCCGAGACCGCCATAATTCATATAGAGGTCAACCGGGTCGGGGGCACGGAAGGCCTGCGCCCATTGGGCATAGAGCGTGATATTCCGCACGATATCGTATTCGGCGCGCAGCTTGGGCGAGAAGGCCGAATCGCTGTTCGAAGGCGGCAGGCCCATATAGGCTGCGTTGTCCTCGAAGGCCGGGGTCGACTTCGGTGTCTGCTCATACCAGTCGAAGCGAATACCCGGCGTCAGCCGCAGCCGTCCGGCAAGAAAGCTGATCTCGTCCTCGATGAACAGGCCAAGGGTTGCCCCGTCCACCTTGGGCGTGTCTGCCTGATTGGCATGAAGGAAGGCGCAGGCCGGGATGGTCGGATCGCAATTGTCCTTGCCATGCGCGAATTGCTGGTAGGTGGTGCCGAAGAGCTCGCCACCGACGGTGAATTCATGAGGCTGGCCAAGGAAAGAGAGCGTTTTCACCGCATTGCCGTTCACCCCATAGATCTCGCTCTCGAGATGGCTGCCTCGCTTATATGGACCGGCGGGTGCGGTGAGGCGGGTCGCCGAGGTGATCGTGTTCAGATC